>JBIKOK010000012.1:0-60866 GCA_044358025.1 Opitutaceae bacterium | reverse complement strand
AATTTTAGCCCGAATGATATCGCGACGGCAGCGGTATCTGGCGGTTTGATCACTACGTTCACTCCGGCAGGTGGTGTTAATGCCTACTCAACCTCTGCCTATGGAAATCCTGTTGCAGGGCAGCTGACCCATCCCGGGCACCATATACCCGGCGCTCCAGATGCAGGAACTGCGCTTAAGATAGTCGGATGCATTAATCTCAAATAGATAATATTAAATTTGAATATATACGGTTGTTTTCGATAGTTATACTGATGATCTGCTGCGTTTCTGGCGCGCAGAGCGAATTGTCTTCGTCATGGGGCATGAAGGTGGGTGCGATAGACAAACTAGACCGACCGCCACGTGCGTCTTTACTTAAACTACTGGTTGCACCCCGAGAATTTGATGGTCAACGCGTCACGACAGATGGACTGTTGTTTTTAACCGAAACGGATTCTTACGTTTTCATTTACACCGAAGACTGGCAGCGATTTCGTTTGGATAACGCATTCCGGGTAACGTTCTCGCTTCCGCCTATTGTGCCAGCGGATTGGAGGACGATGTTACAAGGGAAACGTGTGGAAATTGATGCCACATTTATTGCGCCGAAATCCGGATCATTTAGCGGAGCTGGCGGTGGGATTCTGACTAAAATTACTAGAATATTTGAGATTAACGATGGCTATGAGACGATTTTAGAACTGCGAAAAGACCGAGGGAAAGAGAATGATCCTAAGAAATAGGTTCTTCGCCGATTATTGTGCAAGAGGACAACCGAACGGACAGCCGAACCCGGAGGAGGGACCGACGGGGTCAGCAACGGTCTTTCAGGCGAGCTTAAAGTTTGGGTTTTTTAGGAGGTGATTGAGGAGGACGATGAGTTTACGCATGAGGGCGATGGGGCCAACCCGAAAGGGTCATGTGTGAACTCTTGACAAACCTTGCCGGCGGCAACGGCAGCGCCGTGATCCCAGCGGCACCCGTCGCCGCCGCGAGCACCGGCTACCCGCAGATCACCCTCAAATTCCGCTACGACTACCTCGGCCGTCGCGTGGAAAAGCTCGTGATCGACACCGTGAGTAACCGCCTGATCTACGGCCGCCGCTTCCTCTACGACGGCTGGAACCTCATCGCCGAATATGCGCTCAACGCCTCGCTCTCCACGCTCACCTTGGTCCGCACTTACACCTGGGGACTGGACATCGCCCGCACCCTGTCCGAGGCTGGCGGCGTGGGAGCCCTCCTCCAAATCGCCGATCACCCCAGCGGGAAAACGTATTTCCCCGCCTACGACGGCAACGGGAACATTGCCGCGCTGGTGAATTCGAGCACCGGCACGGTTGCCGCGGCTTACGAGTACTCGCCCTTCGGCGAACAACTTCGCGCCGACGCCCCCGACTCCGTCGTTGCCGATCAACCGTTCCGTTTCTCGACCAAATACACCGACAGCGAAACCGGCTTGGTTTACTACGGCCGAAGATACTACAACCCGGGTCAGGGGCGGTTCGTCGGCAGAGATCCCGCTAAGGAGAAAGGCGGCCTCAACCTGTATGGTTTTTGCGGCAACAACTCGGTCAATCGCTGGGATATACTCGGGATGGTCAGTCCTGAAATTCTTCAAGCTGAGATCGAGATGCTATGGGACGAAATCCGAAAACTTGAGGACGAGGAGAATAATGCCTATGTTTCCAGAGGGACCAATCAGCAGAAGATTGACGCGGCGAATACTCAGCTAGAGCGCCTCTATGATCAGCTCGGTCGGGTGGCGAAAGGAGCCGACGACCCGTTTACTCCGCCCAACCCAACGTTCGGCCCGCCAGGTAGTCCGACGAACCACCTTACTCTAAATTGGTCGTCGAAAAACATCCGTATCGGTGGCATCATATTTGAGCCCGTTCATCAAATCGCCATTAATCGGGCCCTTGCCCACTTGCCAGAGGCAGACCGCGCGATCCTCAGGACACAGCAAGTTGTAGCTGATGCTGACCAAAGCGCAGTCAATCAATTTCGGCACGCATTGCGTGACGGACTGCAGACCGTCACGTGGAAAGGGCCAATTATCCCTCAATCAATCGAAGAGGCTAGACAACTTGCGAATGACTATGTGCGAAACCAGATTACTAGGGCACAAGGTTTGGAGCGAGACGGAGACCACCCCGGGGCGCTGAGAGAATTTGGCCTCGCGTTGCATGCATTGCAGGACAGCACCTCCCCATCTCACGCGGGGTTCCAGTCATGGGGCGGTCCTTCAAGCCAATCGACCTGGAACCACATCGTGGCAGAACGCACTTATCCTGGGGACGACTCTGATCTGTTTCGAGTCACGCAAACTGCGTATGGGTATTTTACAGGCGCCATCCCGATGCCTGCTAACTTCTTTCCTCCTGGACCGTGAAAAAACGGATTCATTTTTCAATTATACTTTTGGGAACTCTACTGTTTGGATACGTCAGCTACCGCGTTGGCGAAACCCTGCCTGCGGTTCTAAGCTGGTATCATTACCCGTTCGTTTTTCCTGTGATGGTGGCGTTGCTATTTGGTGGGGGAGGCGAATCGCTTAATGCGACAGCAGGTAATATCGCGGTCGTGTTCGAGTGTGTTTTGTTCGGTTTTTTTTTGGATGCTGTGGTCATTGCTGTCCGAAAAATCAGGAAAAAAGGGTCAGGTAAGAATGGCGCTTAGATAAGACGAGCCGGACGGGGCAGCCGAACGGGGTCAGACGGGGCAGCCGAACGGGGTCAGGTAACATGAGCGGCAAGTCGGGATAGCACCTGCGCGAGTGGCGCGGTGGTATACTGGCGAGCGCCATGATCTATACCGGAATCGACTATCACAAACGTTACTCGGTGGCCTGCACGCTCGACGCGCAGGGCCAGAAGCTCCACGAAGCGCGGATCGACGGCAACGTCCCCGCGGCTTTTGCCGCCTACTTCAAGAAACTCGGGTAAACGGCCGGCCGGGTGCCTCGGCGTGAGGACTTGATCGTTACGACTGGTGGGGTCGCGATGGTGATCACTACGATGATCGCAGTGGTTACCAATGAGGTCAGATTACGCGATGGCAGGCTGCCACAGCCGCGAGGACGGTTCGAGGACGATTCGAGCACCGGGACGGTTCGAGGGCGTCGCGGCGCGAGGTCAACGGGGGCCGCCCCTCACCTTTGGGGTCGTGGTGCGCCGCACGGCCAGCTGGACGGGGTCAAAAGACGGGGCTTGGCCCGAAAAAGGGGACACCCCTTCAGGCGGTTTTGATGTCTTGTTTGGTTGTTTGTTTTTCAAACCCACCGGCGAGAGGTAACCCAACGAGCTGTGGCGCCTCGTCGAATTGCAGAACGCGTCGAGATCATCGAAGGGGGCAAGGTCGTCCTCGCGGTGGGTGGCCGGGACGACGTCCTTGAGGCCGGTTTCGGTCCTGAAGGAACTGAAGCATGACTCGGCGAACGCGTTGGCGCAGCCGTTCCCGCGGCGGCCCCTACTCCGATCGATGGGGTGCTTGTGACCGATCTTTTCTCCGAGCGTAAAAATGGCCGAATTGGCGTCGTCGGGTTTTCTGCACCGGCGGGACGGGCGGCGGGGTTTGTCGCCTATTTCTTCGCCTCGGCGCGCTCGCCCGCTTGAAACCAACGGTAGAAACTCACGCCGAAAGCGGTGAGCGCAACGCCCATGCCGGCGGTCTTCATCATGACGCCGGCGAGGAGTTGGTCGGCTGCGGCGGTGAAGTCGGGGAAGAGCCGCGGGGCGTATTCGTAGGTCGGGTAGAGGATGTCGCCGGAGAAGGTGATGTAGGCGAAGACCGGCGTCATGGCGATCAGCACGGCGAGCAGGTAGAGCATTTGCGAGCCGTAGCCGATCGGGGGGAAGGTGCGGGAAGAGCTGAGCAGGGGCCACCAGTAGAACAGGGCGGCGCCAAAGAACGTGACGTGTTCGCCCACGTGGATGAGTTTGTCCTGCAGGGCCCAGTCGTAGAGCGTCGGCGCGTGCCACACGCTGATGACGAGCGTGTAGACCGTGGCGCAGCAGAGGGGGTGGGTGAGCAGGCGCCCGGGTCCGCGCAGGGCGGGGTGCGCGAGCACAGCATCGACCATCCAGTGCGGGAGGCCGAGGAGGAATAAGATCGCGGCGGGATAGACCAGCAATTGGTGCTGGAGCATGTGGGCGCTGAAGAGAAAGCGTTCGCCGATTTGGTCGAGGGGCGAGCCCACGGCGAGGTAGAAGACGATCAGGCTGCTGTAAAACCACCAGGCTTGCGCACGCGGATACGGCGTGTCGGCCGCCACCGGGGTTCCGCGGGCGATCGCCGCCGCGATGAGGTGGGCCCGCAGGGGCCCGGCCAGCACCGCCCAAATCCAACCGGCGACGACCAAGCCTCCGATGAGGTAGGGCTCATTGTGCCAGTGGGTCCAATCGATCATGGGAAAAAGAAAGGCGGCCCGAAGGCCGCCTAGGTCGTAAGAGAAGGGTCGCCAGACGGTCCGAGCTCAGGTCGGCAACGGGATGCTGGCCTCCGCGGCAAACAGCGTGAGGAGCGCCCACATCGTGCCGCCGGCGAGGACGAGACCGATGAAAAACAGAATCGTGCAGAACGGTTTGTCCCACCGCAGGTGCATGAAGTAAAAGATGACGAACAGAAACTTCACCGTCGAGAGCACGACAAGGGTGGTGACGATGAACCACTTGGAGAGTGGCAGGTAAATGGCGATGATCTCCACGCCGGTGATGACCGCGAGGAGCATCGCGATCTGGACGTAGATTTGGTATTTACTGACGTCGTGGGAATCGTCGTGTGCGACAGAGTGACTGGACGAGGCGATGGCGCTCATGGATGGATCGGGACGGATTATTTCAGATACTCGAGAAGGTAGACGGCGGTGAAGATCACGATCCACACGATGTCGACGAAGTGCCAGTACAGGCCCATCGATTCGACGTCGATGGCGTGGCGCTCATCGAAGTCCACCGGGCCGGACGCACGGGCAAAAGCAATGAGGATGCCGATGCTGACCAAGGTGCCGGCAAGGGAAAGGAACTCGGCCTTAAAGAAGAGTGCGATCGCGTTGCCGGTCAGGCCGTTGACTTCGAGGGCGTGAACCAGACCGAGGGTCGCCTTGAGCGAGAGCAGCAGCGCAGCGAGCAGAACGACGACGTGGATGAGGTTCTTGCCCAGCCAAGCGCCGGTCTTGTCGACCGACGGGGCGGCTTTGAAGGAGCGGACATACATGAGGCTCAGCCAGAGAACACCGATCGCCACGTGACACCCGTGAGTGCCGGTCAAGGTGTAGAAGGTGGTTCCAAGCAGGCTGTTCGAGATCGTCATCTTCTTGGCGACGACAAAGTGCTCGAACTCATACACCTGACACCCGAGGAAGATCATCCCGAAGACGATGGTGGCGAGGAGCGACCAGCGGCAGCTTTTCACGTTATTCTTCTGAATCGCGGTGACGGCGAGGGCCATCATCAGCGAGGACATCAACAGGATGAACGTAGAGAACGAAGTAAGTTCGAGACTGAAAACCGCCTTCGGGTCCAAGCCGCCGGCGGGTGGGTGGAGACGGTAGATCAGGTGACTTGAGATCAGCGTCGCGAAGAACATGCAGTCCGACGCGAGAAACGCCCACAGGAGGAGTTTCTTATTGGGGATACCCGTGGCCGTGCTTGGGTCGTGGTGGTGGTCGATGGGTCCAACGTGGCTGCTCATGTGCGGAAGTGAAAGGGAAAGGGAGAGTGAAGGTGCGGAGGGCGGCGCAGGAGCGCGGATCAGTGCTTGGCGGGGGGCGCGTGTTTGTCGTCCACGGGATTTCCCTGTTCATCGAGGTGCAGGTGGTAGCCGGCGTTGCCTTCGATCGACCAGAAGTAGATGCCGATGAACGTCACCAAGCCGCCGAAGAGGACGGTGCCGAGTTTGGCGTGGATGCCGGGGGTCCAATTGGATTCGAAGTAGGTGGCGCCGACACCCACGATCAGGAGCCCAAAGCTGGCGACGAAGGGCCAAATGGACTGGTTGGGCATGTGGATGCCGCCGTGGTCGGCCTCGACCTTGGCGTGTTCCGCCTGCTCTTTGGCGATTTCGGCCCGGTGATGCTTTTCGTACCAATACGCGTCGCGGGCGTGGACCGTCGGGATGACGCGGAAGTTATATTCGGGCGGCGGATTCGGGAGGCTCCACTCCAGGGTGCGTGCGTCCCAAGGGTCTTTGCCCACTTTCTTGCCTTTGAAGAACGTGTAGGCCATGACGGCGAAGTAAGTGAACATGCCGATGCCAAGGAGAAAGGCGCCGATCGAGGCGATGAAATTGGGGGTGTTCCAACCCATGTTGGCATCGTAGGTAAACGTGCGGCGCGGCATCCCGTTCAGCCCGAGGAAGTGCATCGGGAAGAAGGTGACGTTGAAGCCGATGAAGATGAGCCAAAACGAAAGTTTGCCCCAGAATTCGCTGACTTGGCGGCCGAACATCAACGGGAACCAATAGTGAATACCGGCGAGGAGGCCGAAGATCGAACCGCCGATGAGCACGTAGTGGAAGTGGGCGATGACGAAATAGCTGTCCTGTTGTTGAGCGTCGGCGGGAGCGGCCGAGTGCATGACGCCGGAGAAGCCGCCGATCATGAACATCCACACGAAGCCGAGCGCGAACATCATGGGCGTGCGCATCATCAGTCGCCCGTTCCAGAGGGTGCCGATCCAGTTGAACATTTTGACGCCGGTCGGAACCGCAATGCACATGGTCAAGAGTGAGAAAGCGGCGGTGGCAACTGCACCCATGCCGGTCGTGAACATGTGGTGACTCCAGACGGCGAAGCCGAGAAAGCCGATGGACGCACCGGAGAAAACGACAATCGGGTAGCCGTAGAGGGGTTTCCGGGCGAAGGTGGGGAGAATTTCCGACACGATACCCATCGCCGGGAGAATCAAAATGTAAACTTCGGGATGCCCGAATACCCAGAACAAGTGTTGCCACAGAATAGGCATACCGCCGCCGGACACTTCAAAGAACAGGGTCGAGAAATTACGATCCATCATCAGCATGATGAGGGCGATCGTGATGGCTGGAAACGAGAGGATCAGGAGGAAGGCCGTGAACAAGGTCATCCAGGTAAAGACGGGCAGGCGCATCATGGTCATGCCGGGAGCGCGCATGTTGATGATCGTGACGATGAAGTTCAGGGAGGCGGCGATCGAAGCGACGCCGAGGAGTTGGAGACCCATGACCCAGTAGTCGATGGAGTGCTTGGGAATGTAGGTCTTGGAGGTGAGGGGGGCGTAGCCAAACCAACCGCCATCGGGTGCGCCATGGTTCGGGCCCGGGATGAACCAGCCGATGTTCAGGATGATGGCGCCGGCCACGAACGTCCAGAGCGAGAAGGCATTCAGACGGGGGAACGCGACGTCGCGCGCGCCGATTTGGAGCGGCATGATGAAATTGAAGAACGCGGCCGACAACGGCATCACGGCAAGGAAGATCATGGTCGTCCCGTGCATCGTGAACATCGTGTTGTATTGCTGCGCGGTGAGCACGGTGCCGTTTGGCACCATGAGCTGGGCGCGGATCAACAGCGCCTCGAAGCCGCCGACGATGAAGAAAATCAACGCGAAGAAGCCGTAGAGGAAACCGATTTTTTTGTGGTCAACGGTAGTGAGCCACATCAACAGACCGGTTTTTGCCGTGGGTATCCACAGCAGTTTGGGCTGTGCCGAGGGTGCGTGATCCTGTTTCGAGAGAGGGGCGGATTGGGCCAAGTCCATGGTGGTAAAATTATTTCAGGCTTTCGAGGTAGGCCACGAGAGCGACTTCGTCTTCAGCGGTAAGTTGGATGCCGTCGATTTTCTTGCCGTAGTAGTCGTTGCGGGCGTAGCTGAGGGCCATCTTGTTGCCGGGTTTAACGGCCTCGGGATTGCTGATCCAGCGGCGGAGTTGTTCGGAGTTGTTCTCCAGGAGACCGCCGGCGATCGTCGTGCGGGATCCCACATGGGTGAGGTCGGGCCCGGTGACGCCCGCGGCGCCGTGGCCGCGAATGGCGTGGCAACCGAGGCAGGACTTGGCGGTGAACAGGGCCTTGCCCTTGGCGATCAGCGCCGCGTCTTCACCTTTTTCGGGATTCTGTTTCTCGCGCCAGGAATCCAGCGGAGGACGGGAGGGCGTCGCCGCATATTTATCGGAGAATCCGTATTCGTTCTTTTTGAAGGCACGCAGGGCCGCGAACTGGGTTTTGGGAGCGCCGGCGATCGCCGGTTTCGGCGCGACGTCGCGGGCGGGGAGTTTTTGAGCTTCCAGCCACTCGTTGAATTCCTTGGGGGCGAGGGCGACGACCCGGAAACGCATCACGGCGTGGGAGTCGCCGCAATATTCGGCGCACTGGCCCCAGAAATAACCGGGTTTGTCCGCTTGCACCCAGAGGTGGTTGGCGCGGTTCGGGATCATGTCGACCTTGCCGGCGAGCTTGGGAATCCAAAACGAATGGATGACATCCATCGTGCGAAGGTTGATGCGCACGGGGCGGTTCGCGGGAATCACGAGCTCGTTGCTGGTGACCAGCGAACCGGCGCCGTTGATCTGCTCGAGAGGATATTCGAATTTGAACCACCACTGCAGGCCGGTCGCGGTCACCTCGTAGGCCTCACCCTTTTTGATGAGGGCATCGAGTTGGGGGCGGGTTTCACCACCAGGAATGTCATAAGTATACCAAATGGCCTTGAGGGTCGGCACCGCAATGATCACGAGAGCGAAGACGGACGCGGCGATGAGGCCGATTTCGACCATCGGGTTGCCGTGGCTCTGCGGCGGGGGCTCGGCGTGCTCGTCGGCCTCGTTCTTGGCGCGGAACTTCCACGTGGCGTAGGCCAACACGCCGCCCACGAGGATGAAAATCACGAGGGTCACCCAGACCGTCACCATGAAGACATCGAGCTGGGAGCGGGCGACCGGACCGTCGACGACCATGGTCGATTGGTGGCCGTCCATCCGCCAGAAGTTAAGATCGCAGCCCGTGAGCAGGGCAAGGCCGCCAATCGCGAGGGCCGCGCGGCCCCAATGGGCGGAGGTCGGGAGGAGGGAGGTCAATCGCATGTGTGCTATCGGAGGAAAAGAGGAAGAGGCGTGGACGCCAAGGCGCAGGAGAGTTTGCGAACGCTTCGGCATTTCAAGCCATAATCCGCGTTTTTTGGTTTCGGGTGCGCACAAATTGGTGTGACGCGAGTGTGGGGACTGGGCGGATATTAGCACGTGGCGCGGCGGGTTATTAGCGCCGCGGTCCCCGACATTAGCGGCGAAGCCATGTGTGCCTTCGGGTTTGCATGTTCCGCGAGGGTCGCACAACGTCAGGCGCCCATGAAAATCCGACTCCCCCTCTGTCTCTCCCTTGCTGCGGTTGCTTTGTCTGGCTGTGGCCAGAAAGAAGCCGCTCCCGCTGCCACGACGGCGGCTGCTCCCGCCCCCGCGGCGGCGGCCCCGACCGCTCCTGCGGCGGTGCGCGTGATTGAAATCACCGCGAACGACACGATGAAATACAATCTGATGACGATCGAGGCCAAGGCCGGCGAGACGATCAAGATTGTCCTCACCAACACCGGCACCTTGCCGAAAGAGGCGATGGGCCACAATCTGGTCGTCCTCAAGCCCGGCACCGACGGTGCCGCTTACTGTGCGGCCGCGATGACGGCGAAGGCCACGGAATATGTTCCGGAGTCGCTCAAGGATCAGGTCGTCGGGCACACGGCACTCCTCGGACCCCGCAAGAGCGATGAAATCATCCTCAAGGACCTCAAGGCCGGCGAGTATCCCTACGTTTGCTCTTTTCCCGCGCACTTCGCGGTCGGGATGAAGGGTGTCTTGATCGTCAAATAATCGGCCGGGGCACGCGACGCGCCGTCGCGATTTCCTGAAATGAGCCGGGCCTGCGGGCCCGGCTTTTTTGTGTCCGGGTGGCGAAGCGAGGTGGGGGCCGCGGGGCGATCCTGGCGAACGGGATGAGCTGACGGCGCGGGCCGCAGACTTCATCCCGATGTGGGTGGCGAAAAAGACTCAGACCCAAGGGCAGAGACGCCCGTGCGATGGTTTGGCGAAATCCCGCGCCCCACGGACGCTGACCTCAGGCGGGGGCGATGCCCCGGTGCTGGGCGTTGAGCCAGGCGAGAAGTTGCAGGGTGCGCTCGGCGTCGGGCAAGGCGGTCCGGGTGACGAGAAACCGGTGGAGGCGTTGGCGGGAGAGCCCAGAAGGCGCGCGAGCTTCGCCTTGTCTCCACGGCGGTCGAGGGCGGAGACGGTGGCGGCGGCGAGGCCGTTCCAGAGCGGGGTGTCGGGCCGGGGCGCAGCGTCGAGTCGCGGAGGGAGGGACGGCGGTCGCGCGCGGGAGTTTGCGGGCGGCGGCCGCGGGGGCGTTTGCGGCGGCGATCAGACCGTCGGCTGAGGGAGCGAGGCGGTGGAGCGGACCAACGGGGTGTTGCGGCAGGGCCCGACCACGGCGCGGATCGAACCGGGGGCATTTTTTAAACAACACGAATTCGAACAAGACGGGGGGGCTCGGAGCATGGCGTCCTTTACCCGATGACTAACGTGTTTGGCCCCCGGGTGCGTGTGGGGCCGGGAATTTTTCGGACCCGGGGCGGCTGCGGCGGGCGGGTGGACGCGGGTTGCGGCGGGCGGACACTTCCGTCCGGTGGCAGATACCCGTCGGCAAAGGCGCGAGGGGCATTTTCCGGCAGCAACGGGGCCGCCGGGCTCAGTCGCGGCGCAGGGCGTGGATCAGCGGGCCGCGGGCCACCACTGATAGAGACAAAAATAGACGAGGACGCCGGTGATGCTGACGTAATACCAAATGGGAAACGTGTATTTGGCCCAGGCTTTGTGCCGCGCGAAATCGCCGCGGATCGCGAACAGAAATGTGCGGGGAACGAGGTAGGCGATGCTGGCGGCGAGGATGATGTGGGAGATCAACATCGTGTAGTAAATTTTGGCGATGAGTCCGGTCCCGCCGAAGGGCGTGTGCACGCCTTGAACGAGGATCTTGTGCGCGACGTAGCCGATCAGAAAGATCACGGAAACGAAGCAGGCCGACATCATGGTCCGGCGGTGCGCGTCCTTGCGACCGGTCTTGATGAAAATAAAGCCGGCGGTGAGCAGCAGAGAGGCCACGCCGTTGAGCGTGGCATTGAGGGCGGGAATGTCGGAGACGGTCATGGTGGGAAGGAAAGGCGAAGCGGGGGGGGCGAGCACGAAGAAGGCGGTGAACCGGAAAAGCTGCGGTTTGGGTGCGGCGGGTGGCCTGGCCAGCAGGAGTGCCGCGGCGTCGCGGGTGGCGGCTTAGAAGTTGATCATCCGGTCCGCCACGAGGGCGCCGAGGACGAGGGGGAGGTAGGCGATGGAGCAGTAGAAAAGTTTGCGGGCGGTGACGTCGCGTCCGACGGGGCGAAGGAAGATGGCCGCGCTCCAGATGAACCAGGCACCGCCGGCGAGCGCCGCGAGGCCGTAGGCTTTTGTCGCAAAGCCCAGATAGACCGGGAGGAGGCTGACGGTGACGAGGGCGAGCGTATTGACGAAGGACCACGCGGCGACTTTGCCGCCGGCTTCATCGCGCACGGGGAGCATGGGGAAATGCACGGCGGAGTAATCCTGCCGATAGGTCCACGCGATGGACATGAAATGGGGGATTTGCCAGAAGTAGAGGACGGCAAAAAGGACCCAGCCGAGGGTCGAGATGGTGCCTTCGGCGGCGGCCCAGCCGATGAGCGGAGGAAAGGCCCCGGCCACGGCGCCGATTTCGGTGCTCCAGATCGACCAGCGTTTCGCCGGCGTATACCAGCCGAGATAGGAGAAGATGGTGAGGAGGGTGAAGAGGCAGGACGGGAGATTGACCTTGGCGAACAGGAGGAAGAGCGACGCGATGCACATCAGGGCGCCGAGGACGAAGGCGGATCCGCTGGCGACTTTGCCGGTGGGGATCGGGCGGTCGGCGGTGCGCTTCATCTGCGCGTCGGTATCGCTCTCCATCCATTGGTTCAAGACGGCGACCCCGCCGGCGGCGAGGGAGGTGCCGAGGAGGACGAAAGCGAGTTTCGACGGATTGGAGGGCGGGCGCGCGGCGAGGTAGCCGACGAGCGCGGTGAGGACCGAGAGCAGGCTGAGGCGCGGCTTGGTGAGCTCGACGTAGTCGCGGAACGTGGCGGTCGAGGGAGGGGCGGCGTCGATGGTCATGCGGCGGTGGGTTGCTCGATGGCGTTGCGGTGGGCGGCCCAAGTGAGCCAAAACGTGGTGGCGAGGGTGAGGGCGCCGACGATGACGTGCGCGGTCGTCACATCGGCGCGGCGGAAGGTCCAGATGATTTGCGCGCCGAGGAAGATTTGCAGCACGAGGAGGCTGAAAAGGGCCGAGGCGGCGGCGCGCATCAGGAGGGGGGCGGCCCGGTCGCGTCGGACGAAAATCACCAGGAGCGGCAGGGCGACGACCAGCACGAGGGCCATGACCCGGTGGGCAAACTGGAGGGCGACCCGATAATCCCAGTGGGGCGGCAGGAGGTCGTTGTTTGGCGTCGAGTAGGGAAAGGTGGGGATGGAGAGGCCGGCGGCGTTATGGCGCATGAAGACGGCGATGGTGAGTTGGACGAGGAGGAGGACGGTGCAGACGAGCGCGGTGCGGCGGACGCGGAGCCCGACGGTGACCGGATGTTCGATCCACGCTTTGGAACAGCCAGCGGCGATGGCGATGAGGAGGCAAATGTAGAGTTGGGCGAGGACGCCGTGGGGGACGCGGAGCATCTGGCCGAGCGACATCGTGAAGCCGGGGACGTGGAGGGCATCGAGCATGACGCGCTGGCCGCCGATGAGCCCTTGCAGGCCGACGATCATGAGACCGATCCAGCCGAGCCGGCGCAACCACGGGCGGGATTCGGCGCGGTAGAGCCAGAGGGCGAGCGCGATCGCGATCAGGCCCATCGTGGCTCCGGAGAGACGGTGGGAGTGTTCGGCGAACATCGCGACGTCGGTCAGCCAGCCGTCCGGGTTGATCGAGCCGTTCGACAAGGGCCAGTCGAGAAACGCCATGCCCGCGCCGATGCTGGTGGTGAACGCGCCGAGGGCGACCAAGACGAAGACCCACACGGCCGCAAAGGCGGCAAACATCGCGAGGGCGGGTTTGTGCGTGGCAGTGCGGTGCGGTGCGGGAGCGGTGGCCATGAAAAAAGAGAGTCGCCAAAAGAAGGGCGGACACTGACGGCAGCAAACCCTTTGACAAAGTTATCTCCTGACGAATCCGTAGTGGTATGAATTCTAATGCCTTCGCGATGTCGCTGGCGCTTTCCGGTTTGCTGATGCCGGGATGCGCAAAGTCCGAACGCGTCGGTCCGGCCGGCGCGGAGCGGGCGGGGGCAGGCGAGAAGGCGGCCGCTCCGCCGGGTCCGGCGGCGGTCGCCGAACGGTATGCGCTCACGGGGGTGGTGGTGTCGGCCGACGGGGCGAAAAAAATTCTCGTGGTGCAGCACGACGAGATCAAGGGCTACATGCCGGCGATGACGATGGAGTTTGTGGTGTCGGCGGGTGATGCGGCGGTGGCCAAGCCCGGACAACGGATCCGGGCGGAGATGGTCCCGAGCAAGGACGGCGATTTCCGGTTGGAAAAAATCTGGCCGGACGAGAAGAGCGCGGCGGACGCGGTGGCCGCCGGGGCGCTGAAGTTGCGCCAGGACACCTTTACGCGCGGGAAGAACGCCTACCGCGAAGTCGGGGAGGCGATCCCGGAGTTTTCGCTCTATGACCAGGAAGGGCGGGTGGTGCAGAGCGGGCGGTTTCGCGGGAAGAGCGTGATGATCAATTTTATTTTCACGCGTTGCCCGGTGGCGACGATGTGTCCGGCGTCGACGACGAAGATGCTGGCGGCGCAGAGCCAGGCGGCGGCGGCGGGGGTGAAGGGGATCGAGTTTGTCTCGATCACGCTTGAGCCGGGTTACGACACGCCGGGGGTGTTGAAGGAGTATGCGGTGGCGCGCGGCATCGACACGGCGAACTTTTCGTTGCTGACGGGGCCGGACGCGGCGGTGAGGGATTTGCTCACCCAGTTTGGTGTGATTGCGGAACTGAAGGGCGACCTGATCCAGCACACGCTGACGACGCTGCTGATCGGGGAGGACGGGAAAATCGTGCACCGCGCCGACGGCAGCGCGTGGGAGCCGAAAGACTTTGTCGCGAGGATGCGCAAATGAGCGGCCCGGGGCGGAAGCCGATCACGGCGGCGGAGTGGCAACGGATCGCGGGGATCACGGCGGGAGCGCTGGCGGTCTTCGTGGGCATGCGGTTCCTGCCGACGGGGACCAATCTGAACCACATGGATTTCCGGGTGAGCGGACAGAACGCGATCGAGTTTTGCGATCCGTCGAACCCGCAGTTCATCCCGGTGGTGGCGGCGCGGTCGCCGGTGGCGATGACGGTGCAATGGGCGGCGCCGCCGGCGCCGGGGCGCGAAGGGCGCGGCGTGGTGATGCTGAAGACGGCGAGCGGGAAGCCCGTCGAGGCGCAGGACCTGCTCGTGGCGCACACGCGGAAGCTGCACCTCCTGATCGTCGACCCCACGCTCACGGATTACCAGCACGTGCATCCGGAGCCGGGCGGCGCGCCGGGCGAATGGACGATCACCTGGACGCCGCGCTCGTCCGGGGCGTATCGGATATTCGCGGACTTCACGCCGGCGGCGACGGGGCGGGGACTGTATGCGAGTGCGGAAGCGGAGGTGTCGGCGGTCGCGGGGGCGGCGCAGGCGCCGACGGGGCAGACCGACGCGCGGTCGCCCTACACGTTTGCCTTGGCGGCGGCGGTGCAGCCGACACGGGCGGGGCAGCCGACGGATTTGAAATTTTCGATCACGCGGGGCGACGGCGGCGCGGTGCCGCTGGAGCCGGTGATGGGGGCGTTTGCCCATTTGGTGGCGTTCGACGAGGCGCGGAGCGGTTTCGCGCACCTGCACCCGGGCGAGGCGGATTTGACGAAAAAACCGGATGCGCTGCGGCCGGAACTGAACTTCAAGATCACGATTCCGCAGGCCGGGCGGTATGTGATCTGGGCGCAGGTGAAGCTGGGCGGGCGCGAGGAGTTCGCGCCGTTTGCGTTTGAGGTCGCGCCGTAACCGCGCGGCGGATGCAGCGGGCCGCGAGCGTCGCGCTGGGCTGGCGGTCGACGGAGCGGGCGACGGTGGCGTCGTCGATGGGGCGGACGGCGACGGGGTTTAGCAGGCCGGCGATGAGGATGGCGCCGGGGGTGAAGTTCGGCGGCCGGGCGCGGGCCCGGTCGGCGATGCGCGCGCGGAGGCGGGAGCGGGATTGCTCGGTCGCGGTGTCGGCGAGTGAGCGGGCGATGACCTCGAGTCCGGTGTCGTCGGCGAGGGCGAGGCCGCCGAGGAAGCGGTGGAGTGGGCGCATGGTTTCAGCGCCATCGGGATTGCCGTGGAGCGAGGCGCGGAGGCGCAGGCCGGTTGGGAGGCAGGCGGGCCCGGAGCCGGTCGGGCTGGCGAAGAGCGCTTCGCCGCCGGCGGCGAAGCGGGCGGGGCCCCGGTGCAGCGGACAGCGCGGAGATTTTTCGAGCGCGGCGGTGAGGCGTGGGGGGCTTTCCCGCATCGTGGCGGACTGGCGGTCGAGGGGTTTGGCGGTGGGGCGGAGCGTGACGACGGCGCAGCGGTCGTCGGCGGGCTGCACGAGGTGGACGGCGGGGCCGCTGCGGGTGTTCTCGAGGGGGAGACCGATGACGGCGGAGTTGCGGCCGGCGAGCGCGGGTGAGGCCGGGGCGAGCAGCGGGAGGCCGAGACGGGGGGATTGACTGGCGCGACGGGTGAAAGGGGCGCCGCGGCAGGCGCGCCGCCGTTGCGGGATTCCGCCGCGGCGGGGGTGGGCGGCGTCCGTCAGAACTGCAGATGCTTCACGGTGACGCCCTTGTTGATGAGCTGCTTGAGCGAGGCGATGCCGATCTTGAGGTGGTCGTTGACGTAGGTCTCGTCGATCTGCTTGTCGCTTTCGGCGGTCTTGACGCCCTCGGGGGTCATCGGTTGGTCGGAGACGAGGAGCAGGGCGCCGGTGGTGATTTCGTTGTAGAAGCCGGTGATGAAAATGGTGGCGGTCTCCATATCGATCGCGAGGGCGCGGATTTTCTTCAGGTATTTTTTGAAAATCTCGTCGTGTTCCCAGACCCGGCGGTTGGTGGTGTAGACGGTGCCGGTCCAGTAGTCGCGGGAGAAATCGCGGATGGTGGTCGAGATGGCTTTTTGCAGCGCGAAGGCGGGGAGCGATGGGACTTCGGGCGGGAAGTAGTCGTTGCTCGTGCCCTCGCCGCGGATGGCGGCGATGGGGAGGATGAGATCGCCGAGTTCGGCGCGGTGTTTGAGCCCGCCACATTTGCCGAGGAAGAGGACGGCCTTGGGTTTGACCGCGCTGAGGAGGTCCATCACGGTGGCGGCGGTGGCGCTGCCCATGCCGAAGTTGATAATCGTGATGTCGCCCGAGGTGGCGCTGGGCATGGGCTTGTCCTTGCCGCGGATCGGGACGCGGTGCCATTGGGCGAAGAGATGGACGTAGCGGTCGAAGTTGGTGAGGAGGATGTAGTCGCCGAATTCGTCGAGCGGGACACCGGTGTAGCGGGGCAGCCAGTTTTCAACGATGTCTTTGCGGGATTTCATAGCGGAGGGTTCTGGCGGGGGAAGACGCGTAAGACACGGAAAAAGAGGCGGAGAAGGGCGGTGGCGGCCGGGGTATGTGGGAGTGGCGGGAGCCGCGGGCGAAGCGGAGCGGGGAATTGACCGGGGGAGGAAGGGGCCGGGCCGGGCTTGCAGAACGGCGCGGGGCGTTACTCGATGCGTCATGAAACTGACGATCGGGCGGCGGGCGGCGAAACGAGCGAGATGAGTGCAAACCAACGCGCAAAGGTGGGGGGCGTGGCGTGGCTCCTGTTTGTGGTGCTCAGCGGTCCGAACCTGCACGGGGCGGCGTGGACGCAGGTTTGGCTGTTGCTTGCGGCGCTCGTGCTCGTGCCGATGGCGGTGGAGTTGGCGGCGGACGAGCGGGAGCGGGGCAATGTCGCCGTGCTGGTGGCGCTGACGCGGCTGGGGCAACTGCCCGCGGCGCTGCTGCTGCTGTGGGCCTGTGCGATGCGGCCGGGCGGATGGGCGGCGCTCGCGGCGACCCCGTGGGTGATCGTGTGCGGGCTGGTGGCGGCGACGGGTTGGCTGCGCGTGCGGCAAGGGGGCTGGCGGCGGCCGTTTGACCGGCTATGCGGCGACGTCGCGTTTATATTTCTCGGGGTGGGGGGGGGGGGGGTGTTTGCCGACCGGGCGGGACAGCGGCCGCTGGGGTTTGACGGGGCGACCGTCGCGCTGACGGCGGTGCATTTTCACTTCGCGGGATTGCTGCTGACGTTGCTGGCGGGCCTGACGGTGCG
Organism: Opitutaceae bacterium; assembly: GCA_044358025.1. Classification (GTDB taxonomy): domain Bacteria; phylum Verrucomicrobiota; class Verrucomicrobiia; order Opitutales; family Opitutaceae; genus GAS368. Next base: position 43,488 of record JBIKOK010000012.1, on the reverse strand, counting down.
GGCGTTTCCGGCGTCACGGCTCGCGACGCGCGCGGCGGTGGGCGTGGTGCTGGGCGTGCCGGCGGTGGCGGTCGGCATCGCGACGACGCAGTTCGGCTGGGGGGCGGCGTCCGAAGGTGCGGCCGGGTGCGGACTCGCCCTGGCGGGCATGGCGGTCGCGGTGCTGCAGGTGCGCCTCGGGACGGAGTCGAGCACGGGATCGCCGGTGAGGCGCGGCTTGTTTTTGGTGGCGGGCGCGTCGCTGTTTTTCGGGATGACGTTGGCGGCGGTCGATGCGGCCCGGAGTTTTGCGGCGCCGATGCCGTGGCTGGACGCGCCGTGGCTGCGGGCGGTGCACGGCACGGTCAACGCGGTGGGCTTCGGGTTGGGCGGGGTGTTGGCGTGGGGCGGGCGAGGGAGTGAGAGCGGCGCCGGGGTGAGCGGGAAGAAGTGACGACGACGAAATGGGTTCGTCGGATGCGGTGCTACGGTAGCGGGAGGAAGGCTGCGGCGGGATCGGTCGCAAATAGAGTGATCTCGCCGAAGCGCTCGCGAAGAAGCTTTTCGAGTCGCGCGGTTGAACAGTTGCCGAGTGAGAGGCCGATGACTTTGGGCGGCGCTCCGCGAAGAAAGCTGAGATGGTGGAAATCTTCGTCCTTTGAAACGATGATATAGCCCGCGTCGAATGCATGCTGCCAAATGAGCGGGTCTGGTGATCGCGCGAGTCCAAGATTCCTCACGTGTTCACTGGCAGGAAATAAATCGGCTAGCCGCGTGGGCAGCGTCGGCGAGAGATTTTCGTCAAACAGCAGTTTCACGCCGCGTGGGTGCGGTAGAGACGGCGTTCACGGTCGGCGGCGAAAGCGAGGCAGGCCCGCACATCCTCGGCGGTGAGATCGGGAAAGTCCGCGAGGATTTCCTGTTCGGTCATGCCTCCGGCGAGATAGTCGAGGACATCGTAGACCGTGATACGAAGCCCACGGATGCACGGTTTGCCGCCGCGCTTGTCGGCCTCGATCGTGATGATATGCTCGTAGTTCACGAGCCGGAGGGTGCTCGCGGGTGAGGGGATTGGCAAGTCTGGGCTCGTGGGGGCGGCGGGCAGCGGAGATTTCGGAGGAGAATCGGGCGATGAGGCGGCGAACGACAGTTTGCTCACTACCCGTCGTCGTGGCCCAAACCGGCGAGAGTGGCGGCAGGCCTGCGGCGAGAGCCGGATTTAAGTGCTGGCCAGCGCGTTCGCGTTATTGAGGTGTTCGGCGCCGGTGTATTTTTGCGACTGTTCGTCGGCGTGGTAGCTGGAGCGGACGAGCGGGCCGCTCTCGACAACGCCGAGGCCGAGGCTAAGGCCGAAGTTTTTCCAGTGGAGAAATTCCTCTGGCGGGGCCCAGCGCGAGATGGGGAGATGCTTGGGCGAGGGCTGGAGATACTGGCCGATGGTGAGAATGTCGGTTTTGTCGGACGCGATGTCGCGGAGGGTCTGCTCGACCTCGTGCTGCTCCTCGCCGACGCCGAGCATGATGCCGGTCTTGGTAACGAAGCCGCGGCTCTTGGCGTGGCGGAGCACGGAGCGGGAACGGTCGTAGCGGGCCTGGACGCGGACGGGTTTCTGGAGGCGTTCGACGGTCTCGAGGTTGTGGTTGTAGATGTCGGGCTTGGCGTCGAGGACGACGTCGACGTGCTCCATGTTGCCCTTGAAATCGGGGACGAGGACTTCGATGGCGGTGTCCGGGCAACGGTGGCGGATGGCGCGGATCGTCATGGCCCAGACGGCGGCGCCGCCGTCGGCAAGCTCGTCGCGGGCGACGCTCGTGATGACGCAGTGCTTGAGGTTCATCTTGGCGACGGCGTCGGCGACGCGGGCGGGTTCGCCGAGGTCGAGCTCCGTGGGGCGGCCGGTCTGGATCGCGCAGAAGTTGCAGGAGCGCGTGCAGATGTTGCCGAGGATCATCACGGTGGCGGTGCCGCGGGACCAGCATTCGCCGAGATTCGGGCACTGCGCGCTCTGGCAAACCGTGTGCAGCTCGTTTTGGTCGACGAGCTGGCGGGTGGCGTTGTAGCCGGGGCCGGAAGGCAGTTTGGCTCGGAGCCAGGAGGGCTTGCGCGTGGTGTCCATTGATTCGGAGAGGAGAGATCGGGAAACAGGAGAGAGCAGAGTTAACCACGGATTACACGGATGAACACGGATAAATTCCGGGAATGACGCGGGCTGATGAAGGGGCGTGGCGGGGTTAACTTTTCGCGCCGGCAGACAGGAATTCCGGGAGGGCGGCCGAGAATTCGCGGGCGAGGACGGTTTTCACGTCGGCCAGTGGAACGTCGCAGCCGAGTTCGGCGCGGAGGGACGTCACGGTGCCGTCGGTGGCGGCGATGCCGCAGGGGACGATGCCGCCGAAGTGGGCGAGGTCGGGGGAGACGTTGAGCGCGAAACCGTGGTAGGTGACCCAGCGGCGGACGGCGACGCCGAAGGCGGCGATCTTGCGCGGGCCGATCCAAATGCCGGTCAGGCCGTCGCGGCGGGCGGCGGCGGGCAGGCCGAGGGAAGCGAGGGAGTTGATCAGGACCTGCTCAAGGAAGCGCAGGTAGGCGTGGAGGTCTTTGTGCGGGGTGAGCGAGACGATGGGGTAACCGACGATCTGGCCCGGGCCGTGGTAGGTGATGTCGCCGCCGCGGTTGGTCGGGACGACTTCGACGCCCTCGCAGGCGAGGCGGTCGGCGGACCAGACGAGGTGGGTGCTGGCGCCGGCGCGCAGGCCGACAGTGAAAACCGGTTCGTGTTCGGTGAAGACGAGGGTATCGCCGATCTCGCCGGCGAGGCGGCGGGCCACGAGTTCCTCTTGGGCGCGCAGTGCCTCAGCATAGCGCGTGCGGCCCCAGTCGAGGGTCGCGGGAGCGGTGGGGGCGGTGGGTGTGGCGTCGGCGGACACGGCGCGGACGTTACCGAGGAAGGGGGGATTGTCAGGCGGAAGTTTTCCGTTTGCGCAGCGCGAGGGCGGGCGCCACGGTGCGCGGTTCCATGAGCGACCTCCCTCCTTCCGACATCAGTCACGATCAGCATGCCGTGCGGCGCGCCAAGCTCGCCGAGATGCGCGCGGGTGGGTTTGATCCGTTCCGCGCCAATGTCGCGACGACACATTTTTCGGGCGATGCGATCAAGCTCCACGTCGACGGGCAGGACAACGCGGTGTCGGTCACGGTGGCGGGACGGCTCGTGACGATCCGCGACATGGGGAAGAGCCAGTTCGTGAAGATTCTCGACCAGCAGGGGCAGATCCAGCTCTACGTGAAGAAGGATGTCGTGGGCGACGTGGCCTATGCGGCGTTCAAGAAACTCGATCTCGGCGACATCCTCGGGGCGAGAGGCACGTTGTTCAAGACGAAGACCGGCGAGATCACCGTGCGCGTCGAGAGTTACACGCTGGTCGCGAAGGCGCTGCATCCGTTGCCGGAGAAATGGCACGGGTTGAGCGATCCGGAGCAGGTTTATCGGCAGCGGTATTTGGATCTGATCGTGAATGCGGAGTCGCGGGCGCGGCTGTTGCTGCGGTCGCGGATCGTGTCGCACATCCGGCGGTTTCTCGAGGCGCAGCAGTTTATCGAGGTGGAGACGCCGGTGTTGGAAAACACGGCGGGCGGCGCGGCGGCGCGGCCCTTCAAGACGCACCACAACGCGCTCGATGTGGATTTCTTTCTGCGCATCGCGACGGAGCTGCGGCTGAAGCGGCTGCTCGTGGGCGGGTTCGACCGCGTGTTCGAGATCGGGCGCATTTTCCGCAACGAAGGCGTCTCGCGGAAGCACAACCCCGAGTTCACCATGCTCGAGGTCTACCAGGCCTACAGCGACCACCGCGGGATGATGACGCTCATCAAGGACATGCTCACGACGCTGTGCCGCGATGTGCTGGGGACGACGAAGATCAAGCACGCGGCGAGCGGGCAGGAGATCGACTTCGCGGGCGAGTGGCGCGAGGTGGACTACAAGGACCTGATCCGTGAGGCGACGGGCGATGCGGAGTGGTTTGCGCGCAGCAAGGCGGAGAAGATCGCCGGCGCGGAAAAGCTCGGACTGTCGGTGAGTCCGACGTGGGAGGAGTTTGAGATTACGAACGAGATTTTTTCGAAGAAGATCGAGCCGACGCTGATCCAGCCGACGTTCGTGCTGAAGCTGCCGAAGGAGCTGTGTCCGCTGGCGAAGATCAGCCTCGACGATCCGACGACGATCGACGTGTTCGAGCTGACGATCGGGGGCATGGAGGTGGCGCCGGCGTATTCGGAGCAGAACGATCCCGACGTACAGCGCGCGATGTTCGAGGCGCAGGCGGGCGAGGAGAAGCAGAACATCGACCACGATTTCCTCCTCGCGCTGGAGCACGGGATGCCGCCGGCGGGCGGCATGGGCGTGGGCATCGACCGGCTGTGCATTCTGCTCACGGGGGCGGAGAGCATCCGCGACGTGATCCTGTTTCCGCAACTCAGGCCGGGAACGGCCTGAGAGTTTAAGGTGAGAGTTTAAGTTTAAGAATCGCCCGTGGACTTCACGCCAACCACGCCCGCGCCCACTTAAACAACAGACTTCAACTGGCTATGCCCTGGTATCTCTATCTCGCCCTCAAGCAGCTCTTCCCGAGCGGGCGGTTTCCGTTTTTCACGGCGATCTCGGTGCTGGGGGTGACGCTCGGAGTGGCGGTGCTCATCATCGTGACGAGCGTGATGGGCGGCTTTGGCTACGAGATCCGGCGCATGATCGTGGAGACGGAGGGTGAGGTGGACGTCAAGGCGCGCGGTTATCTGAACGATCCGGGCGCGGTGCTGGCGCAGATCCACGCGACGCCGGGGGTGGCGGCGGCGACGCCGTATGCCAAGGGGCCGGTGATGGTGATGGCGAGCGGCCGGCCGGCGTTTCCGATTTTCCGCGGCGTCGAGGTCGGGACCATCGAGGGCGTCGCCAATCTGGCGCGGTTCGTCAATCCGTCCGGCGCGATCGCCACGCTGGACGACGATTCGGTGATTCTGAGTTCGCAACTCGCGCGGTCGCTCGGGGTGCGGGTGGGGGACAAGATCGAAATTTATTCGCCGCTGCTGATCGAGAAGCTGAAGAACGACGAGGTGTTTTTGCCGCGGGAGTTCCGGGTGGTGGGCGAACTGTACATCGGGCACCAGCAGCTGGACAGCAGCACGATTTACGGGACGCTGCGCGCGGCGCAGGAACTCTACGGGCTGGGGCGCACCGTGCACGGCATCTACGTGCGGGTGAAGCCGGGCGGGGACGAACACGGGGTCGTGGCGCAGCTCAACGCGACGCTGCCGCCGGGGACGACGCGGGCGTTTTCGTGGATGGAGAGCTGGGCGGATTTTCTCTGGGTGCTGAATCTGGAGAAGAGCATCAATTTTTTCCTGCTGCTGTTCATCGTGATCATCGCGGCGTTTTCGGTGATGAGTTCGCTGCTGATTTCGGTGGTGCGGAAGACCCGCGAGATCGGGTTGCTCGGGGCGCTGGGCGCGCGGGCGCGCGATGTGGCCCTGTGTTTTTGCGCGCAGGCCTTCGTGATCGGCGTGACCGGCACGGGGATCGGCGTGGCGCTGGGCTTCGGCGTGTTGGCGATCCGCAACGACCTGGTGCACGGCATCGCGCGGTTGATGCAGCGTCAGGACACGCTCCGGCAATTTTACCAGTTTTCGGACCTGCCCTCGCACACGTTGACGAGCGACCTGGTGATGACGGTGGTCATGTCGATCGTGATTTCCACGCTCGCCGGTCTCATTCCGGCGTGGCGGGCGGCGCGACTCAAACCCGTGGAGGCGCTGCGCAGTGAGTAACGTGACGAGCCAACTTTCCAGCGGAGCGGCGGTGCTCGCCGCCAGGGGCATCCGCAAAAATTATCGGAGCGGCGATCGCGTCATCGAGGTGTTGCGTGGGGTGGACCTGGTGATCGGGGCGGGGGAAAGCGTGAGTATCCGGGGCGAATCGGGTTCGGGGAAATCCACGCTGTTGAATTTGCTCGCGGGGCTCGACGAGCCGGATGCGGGGCTGCTCGCGTGGGCGGGGGAGCCGGCGCACGCGGCGCGGCGGGCGCGGTTTCTTGGCATGGTGTTCCAGTCCTTTTATCTGATCCCGGAAATCGACGCGTTGGCGAACGTGCTGATGGCGGCGCGCATGGTGAAGGCGCCGGGCGCGGCGGAGCGGGCGCGGGCGAAAGAGCTGATCGCGCGGGTCGGGCTCGCGGAGCGGGCGTCGCACCTGCCGGCCCAACTCTCGGGGGGCGAGCGCCAGCGGGTGGCGGTGGCGCGGGCGTTGATGAACGCGCCCCAACTGCTGCTCGCGGACGAGCCCACCGGAAATCTCGACGAGCACACGGGAGACGCCGTGATCGAATTGTTGTTGGGGCTGTGCCGCGAAACGCAGACGGCGCTCGTGCTCGTGACGCACAACGCGGCCTATGCGGGGAAGACGGGCCGGCAACTGTTTTTGCGCGAGGGGCTGCTGCACTGAGCCGATCCGGTGGCGGCGGGACGGCAAAAGGGGCCGGGTGAGGTCCGGTGTTGCGGAGCGGGGAGGGGGCGGTTCAGATTTTGCGGATGTTTTCCAAACCAGCTCCCCAAGTGCGCTGCGGCGTCGTCGGTGTCGGCTCGCTCGGCCAGCATCACGCGCGGATCTACGCGGCGTTGCCGGGGGCGGAGCTGGCGGGGATTTTTGAGACGAGCGATGCGCGGGCGGCAGAGATCTGCGCGAAGTTCAACTGCCGGCGGTTCGCGACGCTTGCGGAGCTGGGGGCGGCGTGCGACGCGGTGTCGGTGGTGGTGCCGACCGACAAGCACGAGGCGGTGGCGCTGCCGTTGCTGGCGCAGGGGTGCCACCTGTTGATCGAGAAACCGATCTGTGCGTCGCTCGATGAGGCGGAGCGGGTGCTCGCGGCGGCGCGGGCGAAAAACTGTCTCGTGCAGGTCGGCCACATTGAACACTTCAACCCGGTGATGGGTTTTCTGGAGAAGGAAATCGACGAGCCGCGTTACATCACGGCGGAACGGCTCGCGCCCTACCAGCCGCGCGGGACGGAGGTGGGCGTGGTGCTTGACCTGATGATTCACGACATCGGGATCGTGCTCGCGCTGGTGAAGTCGCCCATCGCGAAAATCGACAGCGTGGGCGTGACCGTGCTGTCGAAGAGCGAGGACATCGCGAACGCGCGGATCCAGTTTGCCAACGGCTGCGTCGCGAATCTGAGCGCGAGCCGGATGAGCACGAAGAAGGCGCGGGAGATTCGGATTTTTCAGGGCGACGCGTATCTGTCGCTCGATTTCATGAACCAGGCGGGCCACCTCGTGAAGAAAAGCGATATCATTGCCTACGGCGTGAAGATGAAGCTTGGGCTGGTGAAGGCGGGCGATCTCAGCGCGATTCCGGTGAAGGAAATCCCGATCGAGAAAGGCGAGCCGCTGGCGCTGGAGCTGGCGCATTTTGTCGAGAGCGTGGCGAAGGCGAAACAGCCGAAGGTCGGCGCGGCGTTGGGGAAAAGCGCGCTCGAGGTCGCGATCACGATCACGGAGCAGATCCGCGCGGGGCAGAAGTAAAGTGGCCCACGGAACACACGGACTACACGGAAATGAGTGAGGGGAAAATGGTGAAGAAGGAGCGGGAGGCATTTCGACTGCCGCCCCCGACGGGCGGGCGCGTGGACGTGCTCATCGTGGCGGGCGAGCACTCCGGGGACGAGCATGGGGCGCGGATGGTGCGCGAACTGCGGGCGAAGCAGCCGGGTTTGGTCGTGGCGGCGCTCGGCGGGCCCGAGCTGGCGGCGGCCGGGGCGCAGCTGCTGCACGATCTCACGGCGTCGTCGGTGGTCGGGTTGGTGGAGGTCTTGAAAAACTATTCGTTTTTCCGGGCGCTGTTTGAGGAGACCTTGCGGTGGATCGGCGAACACCGGCCGCGGGCGGTCTGTTTTGTGGACTATCCGGGGCTGAACCTCCGGCTGGCGGCGGCGCTGCGCGAGCGCGGGCTGTCGGTGAAGGGCGGCGGGGCGATCAAGACGCTCTACTACATTTCGCCGCAAATCTGGGCGTGGAAGGCGGGGCGGCGGTTCGCGATGGCGCGCGACCTGGATGCGATGGCGGTGATCTTTCCGTTCGAGGTCAACTGCTATGCGGATACGGCGCTGCCGGTGGAATTTGTGGGGCATCCGTTCGTCGCGGCGGGGCACGCGGCGCCGGTGAGCTGCGATCCGGCGGGGCCGGTGCTGCTGCTGCCGGGGAGCCGCAAGCAGGCGGTGGCGCGGATTTTTCCGGCGCTGCTGGCGGGGTTCGCGGACTATGCGCGGGACCGGCCGGGCACGCAGGCGGTCGTGCTGTATCCGAGCGACGATATTCTCGCCGTGCTGCGGGCGGCGAGCCCGCCGGCGAACGTGCGGTTGCAGAAAATGGGCGGGGTGGTCGCGGCGTCGGCCGTGCTGACGTCGAGCGGGACGATGTCGATGCATTGTGCGCTGGCGGGAATCCCCGGTGCGATCGCGTATCGGGCGAACGGGTTGACCTATCTGTTGGGCCGGATGCTGGTGAAGATCGAGTATCTCGGCATCGCGAACCTGCTGTTGAACGAGCCGATGTATCCCGAATTTATCCAAGGCGCGGCGACGCCCGCCGCACTGGCGGGCCAGTTGCGCGCGTGTCGCGACGAAGCGGCGCGGCGGGCACGGACGGCGGAGCAGGCGGGCCGGTTGCACGCGCGGTTGAGGGTGCCGGCGACGGGTACGGCCGCGGACTGGTTGGCGCGCCAAGTGGCGTGACGGGCCGGCCAAGCTGAGTCGTCATGCCGGGCCGTTCTGATTTCCCCTGCCCGATGTCCGGCCACGTTTGCCCGTCCCAGTCCCGTCACATGCGCAGCCGGGCGTTGCCCGGGCTGGTGCTGGCGGTGGCCGGGTGGCGGACCGACTGAGCCGAACGCAGTGGTCGACATCACGGAACTCAAGCGGCAGGCCGCGGAATTGCAGAAAGCAAAACAGGCCGCGGAGTCGGCCAATTTGGCGAAGCGCCCGTTTCTCGCGATGATGAGCCCTGCGATCCGCACGCCGATGAACGGCGTGATCGGCATGACGTCGCTGCTGCTCGATTCGCCGCTGAGTCCGGAGCAGCGGGACAACGTCGACCCCAGCCGCCCCAGCGGCGATTAGCGGCTCACGATCATCAACGACATTCTCGATTTTTCCAAAATCGCGTCGGGCCGGCTCGAACGGGAGCAGGCGGAATTTGCCGGGCGCGCGAGGGTCGAGGGCGCGCTTCATCGGCTCGCGCCGCGCGTGGCGGCGAAGGGCTTGGACCTGCTTTACGAAGTCGCCGACGGCGTGCCGGTCAGGGGGCGCGGCGATGCCACGCGTCTGCGCCAGATTCACGTGAACCTCCGCGGCGACGCGGTGAAGTTTCTCGCCATCGCGGTGAAGTTCACCGGGTGCGGCGACGTGCGGCGGCCCGGTCCGCGCGGAACCGCACGACGACGGGCGGGTCGTGCGGGTGTTCGCCGTGCGCGACCCGGGGATCGGCATTCCGGCGGAGGGCATGGCGGGGCTGTTCCGGTCGTTCGCGCAGGTGGACGCGTCGACCGCGCGGAAATTTGGCGGCACCGGGCTGGGCTGGGTGATCAGCAAACGGTCGGCCGAACGGATGGGCGGCGCGATGGGGGGCGAGAGCGAAGTCAACCGCGGTTCGACGTTTCATTTTACCGTCGTGGCGGAGATGTGCGGGGCAAAGCCGCGCGTCTGGCTGCGCCCGGGCCAGGCGCATCTCGCGGGCCGGCGTCTGCTGATCGTGGACGACAATGCGACGAACCGGCGGATCTGGGCGGAGGTGGCGGGCGGCTGGGGCATGGAAGTGCGGGCGGCGGCGGCCCCGGCGGAGGCGCTGGGCGGGTTGCGGGAGGGGCCGTTGTTCGACGTCGCGGTGCGGGACCGGCACATGCCGGAGATGGATGGCGTGACGCTGGCCCGCGAAATCCGGCACCTGCGCGACGCCGCGGCGATGCCGCTGGTGATGCGGTCCTCGCTGGGCGAACGCGACATCGCGGCGGAGGCCGATCGGTTTGAAGCCACTCTGACCCAGCCGGCGAAGCCCGCCCAACTTTTCGAGGAGCGCGCGGCGTTGGACCGGACGGGGCCGGTCCCGGTGCGGCCGGTTTCCTTGCCTCCGTTCGTGACCGCGGCGGTGGCGAAGGCGTCGCGGACGGACGCGGTGCTGTTGGCCGAGGACGCCGTGGTGAATCAAAAGGTCGCGCTCCTCATGCTCGCCAAGCAGGGATTCCGCGTCGAGGGGGCCGCCAACGGGCACGAGGCGATCGCGGCGGTCAAGCGCTGGCCCGACGATCTGATGATGACGGATGTGCAGATGCCGGAAAGGAACGGACTCGAGGCGTCGCGGCAGATTCTGGCGCTCCGGCCCCGAACGGCGCGATCGCCCCGGGATCAGCGAGTTGACGGCGAACGCCATCCGGGGCGATCGCGAACTCTGTCTGGCTGCCGGGATGGACGACTCAATTTCGAACCCGAGGAAAACCGCGGAACGGGCGGCGGCGCGGGAGCGGGCGCAGACGGCGCGGCGCCCGCAGGGGTGACGCGGGCGTCAGTCGGTCTTGGGCTGCGGCAGGCGGGGCAGCGACGGTGGGCGGAAGCTGGCGCTGCCGGTGGCGGCGAGGGCCGCGACCTGGGCGGCGACCTGCTGCCAGAGGGCACCGGCTTTTTCGGCAGCGATGGCGCGGGCCTTCACGAGCTCGACGGCGCGGGCGGCGCGGTTCTCCTCCGCGATTTTGGCGAGATCGTCGAGATTGTAGAGGAAGACGTTGTCGAGCTGCGCGACGGTCGGCTCGACGTCGCGGGGCAGGGCCTGATCGATAAAAAAGAGGGGGCGGGCGGGGCGCTTGCGCATCGCGGCCTCCGCCGCGGGAAACGTGACGACCGCCTCGGGCGCGGAGGTCGCGCAGACGACGATGTCGAATTCCGCGAGGCGGGACGCGGACTGCTCGAAGGGCATCGCGCTGGCCCCGAGGGTGGTGGCGAGTTCCATCGCGCGTTCGAAGCGCCGGCTCGCGACGGTGAGGCCCGCGGCGCCGCGGCTCTGAAACGCCTTGGCGGTTTTCTCGCCGATCTCGCCGGCGCCGAGGAGGAGAATGCGCGTGTCGGTGAGACTGCCGTAGATGGTGAGCGCGAGATCCACCGCGACGTTGGCGACGCTGACCTGGCCCTCGGTGATTGCGGTCTGGGTGCGGACGTGTTTCGCGGCCTGAAAGCCTTTTTGAAACAGGCGGTTGAGCACCGGTCCGGTCGAGCGGCGTTCCTGGGCTTTGGCGTAGGCGTCCTTCACCTGGCCGAAAATTTCGGTTTCACCGACCATCTGGGAATCGAGGCCGGACGCGACTTCGACGAGGTGTTGGACGGCGTCGCGGCCGCGGAGGCTGAGACGGATTTTTTCAAACGCCGCGAGGTCGAAATTTTGGCGCGCACAAAACGCGGCGGTGACGTGGGTGGCGGCGTCGGGGTGCGACGCCACGCCGTAGAATTCGATGCGGTTGCAGGTGCTGAGCATCGCGAACTCGTGCAATCCGGTGATGGCGGCGATCTCGGTACGGAGCGCGTCGGCGGTCGCGGCGGCGAGCGAGAGTTTTTCCCGCACCTCCAGCGGAGCGCGGTGATGGGTGGCTCCGATGACGAAGAAACCCTCGGTGCTCATGGTTTCGGCGGTGCGTGCGCCGGAGCCCGGGCGGCGGCGGGTAGGCGGGGGTCGTTGACGACCTGCAGCGACAGCAGCGCCAACGGGAACAAGAGGAGACAGGTCCAGGCGAAACGCCGGGCCAACAGGCGTCCGCCGAGGCGAAGACCGAGGGCAACGGCGTAGGCCGCCCAGACGGCGACGGTGGAGATGATTTTCAGGGAATTCGCGCTGGCGGTGTCGCGCAGCCAGTAGATTGAGGCCACGGCGAGCGAAACGCCGAGAATCCCCACCCCCATGCCGAGCAGCCGCACGCCGATGTGATCGAGGTCGAGAATGGAGGGCAAAAAGGAGACCCAGCCGTCGAGTTTCTTGGATTTTAGCGAGTGGTTGCGCGCCAGAAACATGATCGAGGTGAGGGCGAGCAGGCCGAAGACGCCGTAGCTGAACACCGCGAGGGCCGCGTGGAGTTCGATCCAGTGGTTATTGCCGAAGATCCGGATGCGCAGCGCGGGATCCCAGGAAGGGAGGGCGAGGGAGACGACGGTGAGGGCGGCGGCGAGGCAGGACGTGAAATAGCCGAGCAGGCTCGTGCGGAAGGTGACGCCGATCACGAGGTAGAGCGTGATCGCGGACCAGGCGGTGAACTGGTAAATTTCGAGATTGTTGCCCAGCGGACAGCCCCCGACGGCGCGGCCGCGGATGCCGAGTCCGATGAGTTGCAGGGCGTAGCCGGCCGCGATCAGGACGTACATCCCGGCGCCCGAGGGCCGGCCGCCGCGCAGCAGCGACAAGGTGCCCAGCACGAAGCCGACGAGGTAAAATCCCGCCGCGGCCCACAGCCACGTCCGATCGTTGAGTTCGGCTAACATGAAGGGGCGAAGTTACAGGCGGCGGGGTGAGGGGCAAGTCTGGCGAATGGCCGGCGCGGCGGCCCGCCTTGCGGCTTGCTCCCGGCCGTCGGGGCCCTTTCGTTGGGGCCCCAGTCAACCCTTCAACCCCCTCCATGAAAACCCTCCTGAATCGCGGCGGAGCCGCTGTGGCTATGCTCGCGCTCGCGGCTTCCGCGTTCGCCCAGAACCGCTCGTTTACGAATCAATACACGTTTGGCGACAGCCTGAGCGATAGCGGCAATATTTTTGCCGCGACGAGTGGGCTGGGCGCGCCGAATCCGCCCCCACCGTATTTTCAGGGACGGTTTTCCAACGGCCGCGTGTTCAGCGAACTGCTCGGCAACACGCTGGCGCTGACCGTGACCGCTCCTTCCACGGTGAAGAGCAGTCTGAACTTTGCGTTCGGCGGCGCGACCGCCGGCGGCTCGAGCCCGTTGCCCCCCGCGATGGCGGTCCAACTCGGGTTGTTCCAAGCCCGGGCCATTGCTCCGGCGAAGACGGATTTGTTCACGGTGCTGTTTGGCGCGAACGATTTGATTCCGGTGCTCTCGGCGCCGACGACGGCCACGAATCCGGCGAACATTGACACGGCGGGCGCCAACGCGGCCGTCGCGGTGGCGGGCGGCGTGCAGACGCTGGTCGGCCTCGGCGCGAAAAACATCGTCGTCGGCGGCCTGCCCAACCTCGGCGCGACGCCGCGGTCGGTGGCGGCGGGGAGCACGGGCACGGCCTTCGGGCTGCGGGCCAGCACGGCGTTCAACAACGAACTGACGAGCCGGCTGCGGACCATCGCGGGCGGAGCGGCGGCGGCGGACGTGAATCTCGTCTACCTCGATCTGCAGAGCGCGGTGGACCGGATCGTGCTCGATTACAAGGCGCTCGGCTACACCAACGTCACGTCGTTCGTCATCGCGCCCACGGCCGCCGGCGGCGGCGGCGATCCGAACAACTACGTGTTCTTCGACGACATCCACCCGACGGCGAAGACGCACGCGTTGCTGGCGAATGCGCTTATCGAAACGCTGAACCCGGAGCCGGTGATCGGTTTTTCCGCGACACTCGGCGGCGCGGCGCTGGCCTTGCAGTCGCTGCAGTCGGCTGCTTTGGATACGCGGATCGGACAGCTTGCGTCGACGACGCGCGCGACCGGCCGGGCCGATGCCTACGCCTCGTTCAACTACGGCGACGGCAACCGCGCGGCGGACGGGTGGCGGAAAAAGTTTTCGTATACCGCCCAGGTGGTGACCGCGGGCGCCGACATGCGGGTGAGCGAGGGTTTTCTGGCGGGTGCGGCCCTCAACCGAGGCCGGCTGAACGCGAAGCTCAGCGCCGCGGGCGGCAACTACGCGATGGAGGATCTCACCGGCCGCGCCTACGGCGTGTGGCGCGGCGGGCCGGTGTCATTGGCCTTTGACGCGGACTACGGCACGCTCGACGTGAAGGGGATCCATCGCACCTCCGGGTTTGCCGGTTTCCAGACGAACGGGAAGACCAGCGGCTCGCACTGGGGTGCGGGAGTGAAGGCGATGTGGAATGTGGAGAACGCGGGCCTCGCTTTCCGGCCGTGGGCCGGCTTGCGCACCGAACGGGTCAAACTGGCGGGCTACACGGAAAAAGACGTGCCGATGGTCGCGATGGAGTTTGACGGGCAGACGGCGAAAAGTTCGACGGGCAGCGTCGGTGTCGACCTCGGTGCCGCCGCCAAGCTGGCGGAGCGCGCGTGGCATTTCGATTTCCGCGCCGCGTGGCACGGCGAGATGACGAGCAAGAACCGCAGCGTCTCGGGCAAGCTGACCAATAATTTCACCCGGACGACGACGATCAACGTCGAGGACGGCGACGGCAGCGGGTTCGAACTCGGCGGTGCCGCGACGCTGTTCTTCGCGAAAAACTGGAGTGCGTCGCTGGGTTACACGGGCGACATCCGCCGCGGGGAGAAACTCGCGAGCCGCGTGTCCTTGTCGTTGCAGACGGGCTTCTGAGGCAACGGCGGTGGCGGGCGCGGGCCGGGGAGGCGCGGCCCGCGCTCGCGCTCGCGCTACCGCGGTGGCGGGGCCCACTTCGCCAGAAAGGCGCGGATTTTTTCGGGACTGTGCCTGGCGCCGTCCTCTAGTGCGCCGGTTTCCTGGGTGGTGAGTTGCTTGCCCGCGGCATCGAGCACGACGAGGACGGGCAGGCCGTGCGCGATGGGGTTGCCGTAGCGTTCGTTGACGGCGGCGTTGCGCTTCGAGCCGTTGCGGGTGTTGACGTCGAGGAGCACGACTTCGAAGCCGGCGTCCAAGGCTTTCGCGACGGTAGGTTCGCCGGCAAACGTGGTATGGAGCCGCCGGCACCAGATGCACCAATTGGCGCCGAAGACGAGGAGCACGCGTTTGTGGCCGGACGTGGCGCGCGCGAGGGCCGAGGCGATTTGTTGGGTGCCGTCGGCCTTCGGATCGTAGAGGTCGGGGCCCATCGGCGGATATTCGGGGGCGGCGAACATGCTGCCGGGGAGGAGCAGGGCGAGGAAGAGAAGGGCGAGGTGTTGCATGGGGGCGAGTGGGCTGGTGGGCCGATGAACTCAGGCGCGGCGGGCGACCCAAAAACGACACGCATCGGAGAAGTCGAGGACCGCGCGCGTTTCGCGGGCGACCGCCGAGCGCATGGCGTCGAATTCATGCACCCAGCCGGTGGCGGCGAGATCCGCGAGGATTTCGGCGCGGTCCGGCAGATGCATGAACGTGCGGCCGACGCCGGCCTCTTCGAAGTAGCGGTCGCCGAATTCGAGGAGGCGAGGGTCCTGGTCGCCGCGCGTCCAGCGCAGGGTTTCGAGCCGCCACTGCGCCCGCTCGGTGGGCGTGGCATCGCGGTCGTGGGTGGTGAAGAGGAGCGGCGCACCCGGAGCGCAGACGCGGTGCAATTCGCGCAGGGCCGTGCGGCGGTGGGCGCGACCGGGAATCTGCATGAGGCCGTTGAACATGAAGAGCGCACCGGCGAAGCGCGCGTCCGGCGCGGAGCGGTGTGCCGGTTCACCGGGCGGCGGTGACTTTACGGCCGGGGCCCGGGCGGCGGCGCGGGCTTTCGCCGCAGCGGTGGGGCGGCCGGCGCCTGAGCGGGAGGGCCGGCACGGTGCCGCCCCGCGCGTGGCTGGTCCCGGTGGCGCGGGGGATGGCGGGAGATTGGCGGAGTGGTCGATGCCGGGACCCGGTGAACGCGGTCCCGCCACGACGTCGTTTGCTCGATGACTAACGGAGCCGGGGTCCTGAGGAGTTTTTTCCGGCGGGTCACTTAATAAAGGGCAAAGATCGGGGGAGAGTTGGGTGGCGTCGGCGTGAAGGAAACGCAGGGGGCGGGGGCCGGTGTCGGCGCCGCGCTCGGCGGCGAGACTGCGGGCCTGGTCAACGAGTTCCTCGGCGAAGTCGAAGGCGGTGAGGTGGCGGTAGCCGAGGGCCCAGAGGCCGAGCGTCACACGGCCGGCGCCGCACCCGGCTTCGAGAAGCGGGGCGGCGTGGTCGGGAAAGAAGCGGCGGATCAGTTTGCGCTCCGACGCCCAGAGGCCGAGTTCGTGCGCCGCGCGGGTGTAGTGGACGACCGCGATCAGGTCGTTGAAATCGGCGCGGACGGTGGCGGCCGTTATTTTTTCTTTTTCCACGCGGCGATGAACATGCCGTTGGCGTTGAGCTCGTGGGGCCAGAGGAAAATGCGCGAAGGGTCGGAGGCGCCGGCGGGCGAGATCGGCAACACGAGCGGTTCCAGCTCCGGATGCGCGGCGGCGAAGGCGTCGGCGACGGCGGTCGTCTCGGAGCGGGTCAGCGTGCAGACGGAGTAGATGAGGCGGCCGCCCGGTTTGAGGGAGCCGGCGAGGTTGTTGAGGAGTGCGAGCTGTGTGACGGAGAGTTCGCGCACGTCTTCGGGGGTGGTGGTCCAGCGGGCGTGCGGATTGCGCTGCCAGGTGCCGACGCCGCTGCAGGGGGCGTCGAGGAGGATGCCGTCGAATTTGGCCTTCGTGGGGAGGCGGGAACCGCCGTCCCAGAAATCGGTGCGGTAGTTGAACAGTTTGGCGCGGGCGGCGCGGCGTTTCAGGGTATCGATGCGGCGTTCGTTGCGGTCGGTGGCCCAGACGACGCCCTTGTTTTTCATGAGGTCGCAGAGATGGAGCGTCTTGCCGCCCTCGCCGGCGCACGCGTCCCACCAGTTTTCCCCGGGCACGGGGGCGGCGGCGACGCCGACGAGCTGCGAGGCGAGGTCCTGGATTTCGAATTCGCCGGTCTTGAACTGCTCGGTCTTGAACAGGTCCTGCACGCCGGTGAAGCGGAGGGCGTCGGGGGCGCGGTCACTGGGCTCGCAGGCGAAGAGGGATTTGGCGAGCGTATCGCGTTGGCCGGGACGGGCGCGGAGCCAGAGGGCGGGGTCGCGCTGGAGTTGGCGCAGGTAGTCGTGCGGCAGGTCCATCTCGGCGGCGAGCCACGCGGGGACGGCGCGAACGGCGAGGGTTTCGGCTTTGACGGATTTGGGGTCGGCGAGGAAGCGCTCGTGCATGGCCATGGCGTGCTCGAGGCGTTTCTGCGGGGCGTCCTTCGGGTTGAGCCAGGAGAACCAGCGGAAATAGACGAAGACGGTGTGGCTGATCAGGCGCTTGGCCGGCGGCTGGAGATAGCGGTGCCCCTCGAAGTAAAAGCGCAACGCGGTGTCGGCGCGCTGGTCGGCGGCAATCGCGGCGAGGATCTGCGCGGCGTGGTTGAGGATGGCTTGATCGGGCATGCACGCACAGCCGAACACGGGAGCGCGGAGAAGGGAAGCGGCTAATCCGTGCGGGGCTAATCCGCGCGGGGCGCCGGGGCGAGGACGTCGGTGGGCATGACGATGGGGGAGATCACGAGGTCGGAGGGCCCGCTCCTTCCCCACTCGGCGAGCGCGTGGGCGCCGTTCTCGGCAACCGGGTTGGGCGATTGCAACAGGTGCGGCGCCGGTCGCCGCGCGGGCCGAGGGCCAGCTCATCGCCAACGTCCGGCTGCGGTGCGGCGACGCGGCCTGCGTGCACCACGCGGCCGGGTTCCCGCGCCGTACGCGCGCCGGGCTGCCCGCCCAGATCCGGGTCGCGCGGGTGCGGGCCGACGGCGGCTTTTGCAGCCGCGGCGGGCGCCCGTGCCGCGGCTGGCCGGCAGGACGACGCGCCCTGGCGCGGCACGGACTGGGTCGGACATCGCCGGCGGGCAAGTGCAGGAATTCGCCGGGGAGTGGCCCGGTGCATACATTAGCGCGATCCCGGCTGTTTGCCGTCGCAGCCCGGACGGCGGGGCTGCAGTCAACGGGAACGTGACCGGGGGCCGCACCCAGCGGAAATCCCGGCTGGGGGGACGCACGAAAAGGCTACGCCCGCTTCGACCATTTGCGGTCCTGCTTGAGCTCGAGGCGTTTGGTTTCGATCTGGACGCCGGCGACGGCGGGGTGGGCCCGGAGCGCCTGGAACGCCGGGGCGTTGAGTTTCCACGAGAGCGCTCCGCTCACTTCGGCGATCGACGCAACGCGGTCCTCGAAGAGGAACCCGAATTCCACGCGGGTGTCGCCGCCCTGCTTGTTGAGCGTGTCGCGGAGCAGGCGGAGAAACGCCGGCAGCTCGCGGTGCGCGGGATGGAGCAGCCAGGTGACTTTCTTGACGTGGGCGGAAACGTAGTTGTCGAGCGCGGACGCCTCCTTGACGTTGATGCGCGGGCCCTCGGTGCCGACGATGATGTTGCCCGACACGACAATGGTGGCGTTGTCGGTGAGGAGGGTGCCGTAGTTGGCAAAGCCGTCGGCGAACATGTTGAGTCCGACGGAGGCGGTCTTGGTCGCGAGGGTGAAGGAGGCCCAGGGGCGGTTATCTTTTTTCGAGAGGCGCTTCGCGATGTTGCTGACGATGCCGCCGAGGCGGAATTCGGTGCGGTCGGGCTGGAGGAGGAGCGCCTCGATCGGGAACGAATCGAGGGCGTCGGCCAGTCCCGCGTAGGCGTTCATCGGGTGGCCGGAGACGTAGAAACCGAGGAGTTCCTTTTCGAAGACGAGGCGTTCGGCAGACGTGAAATCGTCGGTCGCTTCGGCGATCGCGGCGACCTGGCCGGCGCGCCGGGCGGGGGCGGGGGCCGCGGTTTTCTTTGCGGGTTTGTCCTCGGCGAGCATGTCGAGAAACGTGTTCTGGCCCGCGGCCTTGTCACGGGCGTTGGCGGCGACGGCGGACATGGCGGCATCGATGCCGTCGAAGAGTTTTTTGCGCGAGGCGCCGCTGAAATCGAAGGCGCCGGTCTTCGAGAGGTGTTCGAGCACGCGCTTGTTGATGGCGCGGCCGTCGACGCGGGCGACCATGTCGTCGAAGTCCTTGAACGGGCCGTGGGCGTCGCGTTCGGCGATGATCTTTTGGGCGGCGAGTTCGCCGACGCCTTTGACGCCGGCGAGGCCGAAGCGGATCTTGTCGGCGACGGGCGTGAACATTTCGCGCGATTCGTTGACGTCGGGGCCGAGGACCTTGAGCCCCATTGCCTCGCACTCGGCGACGAAGTGGGAGACTTTTTCGGAGTTGCCGAGCTCGGAGCTGAGCATGGCGGCCATGAACTGGACGGGGTAGTTGGCCTTCAGGTAACCGGTCTGGTAGCTGAGGATCGCGTAGGCGGCGGAGTGGGATTTGTTGAAACCGTAACCGGCGAATTTGTTGAGGATGTCGAAGATCGAGTCGGCGATCTTGGCCTCGATGGCATTCACGCGTTTCGCGCCCTCGACGAATTTCACGCGTTCGGCGGCCATCGCCTTTTCGTCCTTTTTGCCCATGGCGCGGCGGAGCATGTCGGCCCCGCCGAGGGAGTAGCCCGCGATGACTTTCGCCGCCTCCATGACCTGCTCCTGATAGACCATGATGCCGTAGGTCTCGCGGCAGACGTCCTCGAGGAGCTTATGGGGGAACTTGACCGTGGCGGGGTCTTTCTTGCCGCGGACGTAGTCGGGGATCCACTCCATCGGGCCGGGCCGGTAGAGGGCGATGAGCGCGACGATTTCGTCGATCGAGGAGAGGCCGATCTGGCGGCAGAGATTTTGCATGCCGCCGGACTCCAGCTGGAACACGCCGGTGGTGCGGCCCGAATTGAGGAGCGCGAAGGTCTTCGCGTCCTCCAGCGAGATGGTCTCGATGTCGAACGTGGGGTCGGCGGTGCGGCGGATGTTTTCGACGGCATCGGCGATGACGGTGAGTGTCTTCAGGCCGAGGAAGTCCATCTTCAGCAGGCCGAGCTTGCCGACGGCGTTCATGTCGAACTGCACGGTGACGTCGCCCTCCTGCTCGGTGAGCGGGACGAACTCGTCGAGCGGGCGGTCGGTGATGATGATGCCGGCGGCGTGTTTGCCGGTGTTGCGGACCATGCCCTCGAGGACGAGTGCCTGGTCGAAGATGCGTTTGGCGACCGGATTGCGGGAGACCTCGTTGCGCAGCTCCTCGGATTTTTCGCGGGCGGACTCGAGCGTGATGTTGAGCTCGTCGGGAATCATCTTCGCGAGCCGATCGGCGTCCGCGTAGGGGAGATTGTGGACGCGCGAGACGTCGCGGATGACCATCTTCGCCCCGAGCGTGCCGTAGGTGATGATGTTCGCGACGCAGTCATTGCCGTATTTTTGGCGGACGTAGTCGATGACCTCGCCGCGGCGGCGCATGCAAAAATCAATGTCGAAGTCGGGTGGGGAGACGCGCTCGGGATTCAGGAAGCGCTCGAAGAGGAGTTTGAAGCGCAGCGGGTCGAGGTTGGTAATGCCGAGGAGATAGGCGACGATGCAGCCGGCGCCGGAACCGCGCCCGGGCCCGACGGGGATGTCTTGTTTACGCGCCCAGTCGATGAAATCCCAGACGACGAGGAAGTAGTCGATGAAGCCGGTCTTGCCGATGATGCTGAGCTCGTAGTCGACGCGCTCGACGAGGATTTTGGCGAGGGCCTGGTCGGCGAAGGTTTCCGGCGCCGCGGCGTCGAAGCCGTAGCGGTGGCGGAGGCCGATGACGCAGAGTTCGCGGAGGTAGCCGGCGCGGTCGGTGCGCGCGGTGATTTCCGGGGTGAGGGGGTATTTCGGATACCGCTCGCTGCCCTTCGGAAACGGAATCGTGAGGTCGCACATTTCGGCGACGAGCTGGGTGTTGGTCACGGACTCCGGGACCTCGGCGAAGATTTTCGCCATTTCGTCGCGGGACTTCAGATAGAATTCCTGGCCGGTGAAACGCATGCGTTTCTCGTCGTCGATCTTCGCACCGGTCTGGATGCAGAGCATCGCGTCGTGCGGGCCGGAATCGTGCTTGCGCACGTAGTGAACGTCGTTGGTGGCGATGACCTTCAGGTTGAATTCTTCGGCGAGTTTGAGCAGGCCGGGGATGATTTTGAGCTGCTCGGGGATGCCGTGGTCCTGGATTTCGACGAAATAGTTTTCGCGCCCGAAGATTTCGACGAAGCGGCCGCAGGCCTGACGGGCGTCCTCGTAGCGGTCGTGGAGCAGGTGTTGGGGGACGAGGGACGCGAGGCAGCCGGTGAAGCCGATGAGGCCGTGGGCGTATTTCGCGAGGGTCTCAAGATCGGTGCGCGGTTTGTAGTAGAAGCCCTTGAGATGGGCGTCGGAGACGAGCTTGAGGAGATTCTGGTAGCCGGTGAGGTTTTTCGCGAGCAGGCCGAGGTGAAACATGCTCTTGCCGTCCTCGTCGGAGCGCCCGTGTTTCTCTAGGCGGGACGTCTCGACCAAGTAGAGCTCGCAACCGACGAGGGGTTTGATGCCTTTGGCCTTCGCCTGGTTGTAGAACTCGATGGTGCCGTAAAGGTTGCCGTGGTCGGTCAGGGCGAGGGCCTTCATGCCGAGTTCGGCGGCACGGTCCATCAACCGATCGATGCGGCAGGCGCCGTCGAGCAGGCTGTAGTCGGAGTGGACGTGGAGGTGGACGAAGTTTTGGTCGGCGGACGGCACGGAGAGGGCTTTAAGCAACGTCAACGGCGGTCCTGCGCAAGAAGGGAAAAAAGCCATTGACGCGCGGCGTACGGCTTGGCCTATTCATCGGCTTTTCCTTTCACCAACACGTCCGCTCACATGTCCATCGAAATCAAAATCCGCAAGAATGAGCCTATCGACCGTGCGCTTCGCCGCATGAAGAAGAAGCTCGATCGCGAGAACATCATCAAAGGCACCCGCGCGAAGCGCTACTACGAGAAGCCCTGCGAGAAGCGCCGCCGCAAGAACAAGGTTCAGGCCTTCACCCAGATGCTTCGCCGTCGCTACGCCGAATAAGTCGGCCGACCGTTGCCCCGGTAGCCAAATTTTCCGGGATGAATTTTACCGCGCGACCTTTCAGAAGGTAGCGCGGTTCTTTTTTTGGTAAGGAGTTTTTCTTTGTGAAACTTACCGGCACGGCTTCGCTTCCTCGCCACCCATTCGCGTGAAGCCCCTCCTTTCACTCTCCACGAGCTGGTGTTCGCATCGCCACACCGATGGCTACGCGATGTTGCGGGAAATGGCCGGGCTCGGGTTTGAGTACGTGGAGCTGAGCCACGGCATCCGGATTACACTGGTGCCGGGAATCCTCAAGGCGGTGGAGGAGGGCGTCGTAAAAGTGTCTTCCACGCATAATTTTTGCCCGCTGCCGACGGGGGTGGTGCAGGCGGCGCCGAATCTGTTCGAGCCTTCGGCACGCGAGCATCGCGAGCACGACCAATGGTTGCGGCACACGAAGCGGTCGATCGATTTTGCCGCGCAGGTGAAAGCCCGCGTGCTGGTGTGCCACCTCGGCAGCGTGACGTTTTTCTGGTTCAATCCGGCCCGCAATATCCGGAACTACCTCCGCGACCACCACGACGCGGGCCGCACGCCGGAGGACAAGGGCTACGCCGCGCTGGTGGCGAAATCACTCGGGAAGCTGCGCAAACGCATGGGGCCGTTTTGGGAGCAGACCAAGGCGAGTCTGAACGAAATTTACGACTACGCGGCGCAGAAAGGGATCAAGCTCGGCCTGGAGAACCGTGAAAAGTTTGAGGAGTTGCCGCTCGATGCGGACTACGCGGAGTTTATCGCGAGCCAACCGCCCACCGCTCCGATCGGCTATTGGCACGACACCGGGCATGCCGACATCAAGGAAGGCATGGGGTTGCTCAATCACCGTCAGCATCTCGCGAAGAACGCGCCGAGGCTGATCGGTTTTCACCTGCACGATGTGAGTGCGAAGGGCAGCGACCACCAGCCGGTTGGCTCCGGGCATATCGATTTCAAGATGGTGAGCGAATTCTGGAAGCCCGAGCATTTGCTCACGTTGGAACTGAGTCCCCGGGTGGCGGTGGAGGACGTCAAGTCCTCGAAGGTGCGGGTCGAGGCGCTGATGTAGGCGGTCGGCGGACGGCGCCGAGCGAGTCTGCGCGGATCACGGGGTTCGTTTGGCCGCAATCTCGGCGACCCAGCGGCGGTGCGGTCCGGAGAGGGTGAGCGTGGCCAGATCGGCGAGCGAGACCCAGACGAGTTCGGCCGGGAGCGGGCTGCGCGGCGCGGCGGCGGCATAAATCGATTCGGTGATCTGAAAGCGGGTGATGCCGCGGCGTTTTTTTGCGAGCAGTTCGCCGCGGGCGACCTTGGAGGGATCGAGCGCGGCCTGTTCGGCGGTGGGCAACTCGTGGATGTTGGCGAAGCGGCGGGCGCCGGCGGCGGAGCGATGGAGGAGGAGGGTTCCTTGGTGTTCGCACCACACGCGCATCACGGACCGCTGCTCCATTTGTTTGGCGGCGAGCCGGGGAAAGGCTTCGGGCTCGCCGCGGCGCGCGGCCGCACAGAACGCCTGCACGGGGCACGTGAGACAGAGCGGATTGTGGCGGAAGCAGACCGTCGCCCCCAGTTCCATCATCGCCTGATTGTGGTCCCCGGGCGAGGCGGCGGGCAGGAGGGCTTCGGCGAGCGGCGTGAAGCTTTTCGATGCGCTGGCGGAGTCGCGAAAGTCCGTGGCGTCGGCGGTGAGGCGGGCGAGGATGCGCACGACATTGCCGTCGACACAGGCGGCCGGGGCGCCGAACGAGATGCTCGTGATCGCGGCCGAGGTATAGGGGCCGACGCCGGGGAGTTCGCGCCACGCCGCGGGGGTGCGTTTCATTTTCGGCCAGGCGGCGACTTGTTGGGCCAGGCGGTGGAGGTTCCGGGCGCGGGAGTAGTAGCCGAGGCCCTCCCACAGTTTCAGCACGCGGGCCTCCGGAGCGGCGGCGAGGGCGGGGAAATCGGGCAGCTCAGCGAGCCAGCGCGCAAGGTAGGGGAGGACGGTTTTCACCTGCGTCTGCTGGAGCATGAATTCGCTCACGACGGTTTTGTAGAGCGACGGCTCGTCGCGCCACGGGAGGGAACGCGCGTGAGTGCGATACCAGGCCCGGAGGGCGTGCTGAAATTCGGTGCGTCGTGCGATCAGGGTTTGGGCCACGACGGCACACAAGGCGGAAAAGACCGTCGCGGCGAAGCAGAATCCCTTTGTGCTCCCGGCGTTGTTTGTGGCCATCTAGGGGCATGCCCAAGCAGTTCAACGACGAGCCCGAAGCGCCCAAGAAGCTCGCCTCCTACACGGCCAAACTCAACGACGCCCAGATGGAAAAACTGCGCGCCATCTGTGTGGAGCGCGGGTGGACGCCGTTCGAGGTCGCCTACACGCGCTTCGCGTTCAAGGCCGACCAGCTCAAAACCAACGTGAGTGCCTACACGAGCGGCAAGGTCGTGATTGCGGGCAAGGGCACCGAGGATTTTGTGCGCGATCTGCTGGAGCCCGAAGTGATCGGCGCGGCCACACTCGGCTACGACGAGGTGCTGCACCCGGATTGGTTCGAGTCGCACGCCGGGCTCGACGAGAGCGGCAAGGGTGACTTTTTCGGCCCCGTGATCGCGGCGACGGTGATCGCCGACAAGTCGGCGATCGAAGCTTGGCGCAAGGCGGGCGTGCAGGACTCGAAAAAAATCACGGAGGGGAAAATTCTGCTGCTCGACCAACTCATCCGCGAGACCAAGGGTGCGGTGGTGCGCACGTGTTTCTGCGGCATGCCGAAATACAACGACCTGATGTCGCGGCCCGGGGCCAATCTCAACCGGCTCCTCGCGTGGCAGCACGCCACCGCGCTGGAGCAGGCGCTGTTGGCGAAACCCGTCCCGTGGGGGCTGCTCGACCAGTTCACGGAGCAACCGCTCGTGCAGCGTGAGCTCGCCAAGAAGGGCGTGAAAGACTTTGAGCTGAAAATGCGGACCAAGGCCGAGTCGGACCCGGTAGTCGCCGCGGCGTCGGTCGTGGCGCGGGCGGAATTTGTGCGGCAAATGAACCTCCTCTCGAAAAAGTTTGGCGCGAAACTTCAGAAGGGCGCGGGCCCGCTGGTGAAGGAGCAGGCGAACCAGATGATCCAACAATTCGGCGCCAAGTCGCTGGGCGAATTTGCCAAACTGCATTTCCGCACGGCTTACGAGGTGGTTTCCGCGGCGGGCAAGCTGGACGAGTTGCCGTTGAAAGAACCTGGACCGAAAATGGAATGGTAACGTCCGGACTTTCGCCCTAGTTCTTCCTCCGAACTCGCTGTGCCCCCGGAAAACTCCGAAGCGTCCCGTTGGTTTTTCGCCCACGTGCAGCCGCACGAGGCGTTGTTGCGCGCGTGGTTGAGAGGGCAGTTTACCCGGCTGGTCGATCTCGACGACGTCGTCCAAGAGGCGTTCGTGCGGGTGCTGCAGGCGCACGAGACGCAGACGATCGAATCCCCGAAGGCTTTTCTCTTTGCGACGGCCCGCAATCTCGCGCTCGGGCGTCTGCGGCACGAAAAAGTGGCGAACGATTTTGCTTTAGCGGAAACGGGGTTCACGGGCGTCTCTGAGGAGAGCGCGAATGTGGCCGACGAGGTTGCGCGCGCGCAGGAACTCGAACTCTTGACCCAAGCCATCCAGTCACTGCCCGCGCGCTGCCGCCAGATCATCACTCTGCGGCGGATCTACGGTTTGTCGCAAAAGGAAGTCGCGGCCCAACTCGGTATCGCGGAGCACACGGTCGAGGCGCAAGGCACGATCGGACTGCGTAAATTGACCGAATATTTCGAACGTTTCGAGCGCCGCCCGCGCAACCGCCGTGCGTGAATCTTCGGCCAACGAATCGGTGCCGGAAGCGATCGCGCAGGCTGCGGCCGCATGGGTCCTGCGCTGCGACCGCGGGTTGACGGCCGCGGAGCAGGATCAGTTTTCGGATTGGTTGGCGGGCGATCCGCGGCACGGTGAACAACTCGCCCGCCATCGGCGGCAATGGCAGCGTCTCGCGGCACTCGCGCAGTGGCGTCCGGAGCACAGTGTGCGACCCAATGCCGACTTGTTGGCGCCGCCGCAGGCGCGGTGGTCGCGCTATTGGCCGGCGGCGGTCGGGCTCGCGGCGGCCGCGGCGGTCGCACTGGTTTTGTGGAGCGGCGGAGCCGGCGGTGCGGAACGTGCAACAGCGACGCCGACAGCCGCCCGCGGCGCGGACGCAGACGGGGAAGCGGTGAGCCGACGAACGTTGGAAGACGGCACGGTGGTGGAATTGAACCGCGGGGCCGTGTTGACGGCGCAGTTCACGGCCCGCGAGCGGCGGGTGCGATTGGAGCAAGGGGAGGCCCACTTTTCGGTGACCAAGAACCCTGCGCGGCCGTTTGTCGTGTCGGTGCAAGGGATGGACGTGCGCGCCGTGGGGACGGCTTTTAACGTGCGGCTCGATCGCGCGGTCGTCGAAGTGCTCGTGACCGAAGGGCGAGTGCGGGTGAGTGACGCAAGCGTGGTCCACGAGGCGCGCGGCGAAACCGGAGAGCGTCCTGCCCTCGTGCCGCTGCTGGAAGCGGGGCAACGGGCGGTGGTGTCGCTGGCGCCGCAACCGGAGGCCCCGCAGATCGCGACGCTGACGACGAGCGAGATCGCGCGCGTGTTGGCTTGGCAGCATCGGATGTTGGAATTTACCGCGGCTCCGCTGGGCGAAGTCGTAGCGGAGTTCAACCGGCGCAATGCGGTGCAGATCGTCGTCGCCGATCCGGAATTGGCGGCGGTTCGGATCAGCGCGTCGTTTCGGTCGGACAATATCGACGGATTTGTGCGGCTGGTCGAAATGGGTTTTGGTGCGCGCGCCGATCGGAATGGGACCAACGAAATTCGCCTGCGACGGGCACGCTAGAAACCGTGAGCGCGGCCGGACAGGGGCCGGAACGCCCGGCGGGCGAAGCGAAATTTGATTTTGTGCAAAATTTTTTAACGGAAATCCGCGGCCGGCGCATCTTGGTTGGCAAATCCCGTCGCCGTGGAACCGATGAACCCCACATCCCATGTTACCCAATGGTGTTTACCGCCGAACTTCGCACCTCGTCGTGAGGTGGTGGGCGGCAGTGCTGTTCGCGCTGCTTGTCGGAGCGATTGGATTGCGGGC
Source organism: Opitutaceae bacterium (assembly GCA_044358025.1). GTDB lineage: Bacteria > Verrucomicrobiota > Verrucomicrobiia > Opitutales > Opitutaceae > GAS368. The sequence continues at coordinate 16,542 of JBIKOK010000012.1, read as the reverse complement.
GGCAGAATCGGTGCGCCGGCCGTTCGATCTGGCGGCGGGCGACGCAGCGGAGACGTTGCGGCGGTTTGGTGGGCAGGCGCAGCGCGAGATCATGTTTCCCGCGGAGGCGGTGGCCGGAGTGAAAACGAATGCCGTGAAAGGGGAGTTTTCCGCCCGTGAAGCGCTTGGCAACATGGTGGCCGATACCGGCCTCGTTATCGCGGAAGACGCGCAATCCGGTGCGTTGATGATTTTTCGCGCCGCACCGTCGAAACCGCCCGGCGCGGCGCCACCCGAAAAACCCAGTGATCCTCCGACCAAGGAAAAACCCAAAGCTATGAACCGAAAAACTCCGTTCGCTTTTCTCGGCGCACTTTTTGCCTTCGTCTCCGCTCCTGCACAAACCGCTCCGGCGGGCCCGATTTCATCTGACCCGGGCAAGGACCAGCCTGTCCAGCTGGAGGCGTTTCGCGTCGATACGTCGAAGGACCGCGGCTACGTCGCCACGAACTCCACGACGGGCACTCGTCTCAACATGTCGATCAAGGAAATCCCTTTGCCGATCGAGATTATCACCCGCGAGTTCATTGATGATATCGGCGCCTTCGATATCAAGGAGGCGCTGCAATATTCGGCTGGTGTCGTGCAGGATCAGGTCGCGACCTCAAATGCTTTTCTGTTCAGCCCCTCTGGCACGGGCGCAGCCGGCACGGTTTCGCGGGACAGTGTGGCGATCACGATTCGAGGACTTAATACGCGCTCTTTCCTGCGTAACGGTTTTCGCCAAGATTCCGTCACCGATGTGGTCAATGTCGACCGCATGGAGGTCGCGCGCGGTCCGCAATCCCTGCTCTACGGAGTCGCTTCGCTGGGGGGGATCGTCGCGCTGACCCCCAAGTATCCCCGGGCCACGCAAAAGACCGATTTGCGTCTTGGTTGGGGCAGCAATGATTTCTATCGCGCCGAGCTCTACAATACCGGGCCCATTTGGAAATCGAAGACCGACACGCGTCACCTGAATTACGGCGTTGGTTTGGTGTATCAAAACCAGAGCAGTCGGACGGACTTTGATGATCGAAAACGGATGCTGGTGACGCCGGCTTTCGAGTTTCGGCCGTTCAAGAACACCAATGTTTTTGTCGATGTTGAATACGGCAAATTCGAATCCACGGGCAACGGGTTTCAGGACCTCAGTGATTCCAGTGCCGGCAATGTGCGAAATCGTGTCACGGGTCAGCTCATCGCGGAAAACCTGAACGAATACGGCGAGACCCGCACAGTCGCGAAGGACATCTTTGGGCGTGATCGGCTCTATCGCTGGAGCGGTAGAGACACATATTCCAAGGACGATCATTTCAACGCCACGGTCGAGATCACTCAAAAGTTACTGCCCAATCTCACCTTGATCGCCGGAGGCAATTATTCGGATCGACGCAACGAGCGACGTTCCATCAGTGGTTCCATTGGACGCACCACTACGGCCAGCGCGTCAATCCTGCCCACCACGCTCGGTGCTTGGACAAACGTCGGGGCTGATCCGTTCGCTCCCGCGCTCTCGCAATGGAAAACGGTTGGTTACGGCTGGGGCTATAGCGAAAATCACAAGTATATCCGGCAGGCTCGCCTGGATCTCGCGTATGAATTCAGCCTTTGGGGTAACAAGCAGAACGTCTTGCTCGGACGTTCGGATCAAACCGTGCAGGAGAGCCAGTATTCTACCTCGCAAGTGACGAGCAACAGGGCTGGCAGTCCAACCCAAGGTTTTCTGCCCTTCGCGAGTCCTGACTATATCCGCTACCAAGGAGAACAGTTCCGGCCGTTCCGCGATCAGGTCTTCACGGAATGGGACACGGGCCATTATGCGGTTTACCAAGGAAAGTGGTGGAAGGACCGCATCACCACCATCGCCGGCTGGCGCGACGAACGTTACATGGTTCGCCAGTATTTTTCGACCTTCACCAAGGCTGACACGGCACAGCCCGATACGAATATCGCGAACTGGCGTCTGCCAGCCGCGCCCGATCCGGCTAGCTTGGTCAACGGGGCAGGGCAGGCGCCGATCATCAATGGCTATCGCTTCGGTGCTATTCCGCAGCGCGATCACACCTTGACCGCCGGTCTAAATATCGCGGTGAACAAAGATATCAGTCTCTACGCCGTGAGTGCCGGCGGAATCTTCCCTAACACGGGGCAGCGCGACGGAGCCGCCAATCCCTTCCAACCCGAGAAAACCAAGAGCAAGGAAGCTGGGGCAAAGTTTGACATCTGGAAGGATCGTCAGGGGCGCTCGCGCATCTCCGCCACCGTTTCCTATTTCGAAATTGATCGGGAAAATGCCATCTACAATTTCGCGTTCGCGCCCCAGCCTCGGTCGAACAATCAACCGATTCTTCGCGCGGGTTTCACGGCCAACACGGTGGCGACGGGCACCGGTCCCGGGGCCTACGGAGTGACCAACTCCGCCTACACGACGTTTCAGACCGATAAGCCAATCACGTATCTCCTGCCGATCAGCTATGTGGCCGCGGCCGATCTCACCAGTCCACGGGTGACCGGCGCTCCGCAGCAGGGTGGACAGATCTTGGTCGACTATTCCTCGCTCGGGACGGCTGCGACGGACCCGCTGCGCCGGGCCATGGATGCAGCGGCAGCGGATCCGGCCACGAATACCGCGTTGCAGGGGGCGACGGTCGGCACCGGGGCCGCGGCGCTGAACGCGAATAACGGCTATGCGCTGAATCGCAATTCCGATGTGGCCTACAACGATCGCTCGAAGGGCGTCGACACGCAGTTCTATCTGAACTTTACGGACAACCTGAGCACCGTCATTACTTATACCCATTTGGTGCAGGCGGTCACCGGGGGCTTCAAGATCGTGGATCAGCCGAGCAGCACCGAGTATGATTCGTGGTGGCGCTACATGCGGCTATCGACGGCCGAGGCCAAGGCGCTCAACTTGGACGAGTCGAAAACGAGTGCCGCCAGCACCGGAGCCATTGGCCGCCGCACCAGCGATGTGCCGCGGAACCAGTGGGCCATTTGGAACAACTACAAGTTCACCGAGGGCAAAATGCGCGGGTTCGAGACCAGTTTGGGTGTCACCTTCAACGGTCCCCGTCAGGGTGAGCAGGTCATCGACAATGGTCTGCGTGATCGATCCAACGATGAAAACCGCCGCTACCGCCCGCAAATCCCGTTGGAATACAAACTCAACGCGGCCGTCGCCTATCGTGGCACGATTATGGGCCGGAAGTGGAACCTGCGCCTCAATATCAATAATCTCATGGATCAGCAAAAGCTCACAGCCAGCAATACGACGACTCTCTACATGGACAACGCCACGGGGAATCTCGTGGCTTCGACCAGCCCGCTGGCCACCAAGATTACGGTCCCGAACCGCGCGATCCGTTATTTCGAGCCACGCAATTTTCGTTTCTCGGCCAGCACCAGTTTCTGAGCCAAGGGTTGCAGGCGTCGCGCCCACGATGAAACGACGTTTTCGCCTGCGGCTGTTGGTGCGATGTGCGTTGCTCGTGGCCGGTGCCGCGCCGCTGGCGGGCGAGCCTCCGCGTGAATACCGCGTCACTCTCGCCGAGAGTGTGGTGATGCCGTTCGTTTGGATCGCTCCGGGCAGCTATTGGCGCGGCAGTGAGGCGAGCGAGGTCGGACGGGATCGCGATGAGGGCCCGCGCCATGAAGTGACGTTGACGCGCGGATTTTACTTCGGGATTTACGAGGTCACGCAGGCGCAATGGCAGGCGGTGATGGGCGTGAACCCCGCCGTTTTCAAACGGGGGCCGGATGCGCCACTGCGTCCGGTGGAGTCGGTTTCGTGGGAGGACTGTCAGCGGTTTATCGCGAAACTCGGTGTGCTGGGTCTTGGTAAGTTTCGTCTGCCGACTGAAGCCGAGTGGGAATATGCAGCGCGGGCGGGCACGACGACACGTTATCCTTGGGGCGACGATCTCAAGGAGTTTGAGGTTCACGCGCACGCTTGGGCGAACAGCCGCTCGTATGCGGTGACACATCCCGTCGGAACCAAGCGGCCGAATGCCTGGGGGGGGGTCGATCTGCACGGTGGTGTCTGGGAGTGGTGCAGCGACTGGTATGCGCCCTACCCGCCGGGCCCGCAGCGCGATCCCACCGGGCCACCCACGGGGCGGGAACGGGTTTTCCGCGGCGGCAGCTGGTTCGATTTTCCCGTTAGCCTGCGCTCCGCCAACCGCCACCGGCACGCGCCCGACGACCGCTACACCGCCATCGGCCTCCGCCTCGTGTGGCTTCCGCCGGAGGAAAAACCGTGAGCCGCGGCGCTCTGATCGCCGCGCTCCTCGGCGCCTCCGCCGTCGCGTGGGCTGCTCCCGTCGAACGCACCGTCACGCTTGCGGATGGCACGCCTTTTGTGTTCGTCGAAATTCCCGCCGGCGGCTTTCGGATGGGCAGCCCGGACGATGAGGCCGGCCGCGCGCGCGACGAGGCGCCGATGCACGACGTCATGATTTCGAAATTCTTCTGGTTCGGAAAATTCGAGGTCACACAAGCGCAGTGGCGCGCCGTCACGGGCGAGAATCCTTCCACTTTTCAGGATTTTCCGGCCTCCGCCTCGCACCCCGTCGAGGGCGTCTCGTGGCTCGACACGCAGCAGTTCATCGTCCGACTCGATGCGCGCGGTCTCGGGCGCTTCCGCCTGCCCACCGAGGCCGAGTGGGAATACGCTGCGCGCTCCGCTACCGCCGCCCGTTTCCCGTGGGGCGATGATCCGGCGTATCGCGAACTGCCGCAGCATGCCTGGTTCAACCCGCGCTCCGAGGGACGCAGCCATCCCGTCGGACAAAAATCCGCGAATGCGTGGGGCCTCCACGACATGCTCGGCGGCGTCTGGGAATGGTGCGAGGATTGGTTTGCCGACTATGCGCCCGGACCAGCCACCGATCCGCATGGTCCACCGGCCGGCGCCGCCCGCGTGATCCGCGGCGGCAGTTGGTTCAACGAGCCGGAGGCCTTGCGCCCGGCCAACCGCCACCGCCACCCGCCCGATTCGCGTCAGACCAACCTCGGCCTGCGCCTCGTTTGGGAGCCGCCGGCGACTGCCGCCGGCGCCGCCGTGATCGAACGCCGACGCGATAGCTCCGTGCCCTATGGCTATCGCGTCGCACCCGCCACGGGCCAAGGTCCGTGGTTCGTGCCCGTGCCGGATTTCGTGGCGCCCGCACCCGGAGAACACCCGCGCCTGCTCTTCCGCCGCGCCGATCTCCCGGCGCTGCGTGCCAAGGCCGCGACACCGGAGGGCCGGGTGATCTTGACGCGCCTTCGATTCCTCCTCGATGGCGCCGCCGGTGAAACGATGACCACGCACTTCAATCTCGCCCGCTCAATGCAGGAACCCAACGCGGAACCGCCGCCCGGCACGCTCACCTTCGGCCACGCCGCCGGCTACGGGCTGCTGTGGCAGCTCACCGGTGAACGGAAATTCGCCGACTTCGGACGCGAGTGTTTTGAGCAGATGCTGGCCGGCGTGCGTGATCGCGACAGCCGCTACAGCTTTCGCGCGCCGGGCGGTGCGCTCCGCGCCGGTCCCGTCCTCGGCTGGCTCGCGGTGGGCTACGACCTCTGCTACGACGGTTGGGACGCCGCCACGCGCGAACGCCTCGGGCGCGCGCTGCTCGACTACCGCGAGTCGCAGCCCGACAAAGGCGGCCCCATCGACCTTGCCCAACTCGCCCGCGGCACGATGCCGCCCTACAGCAACCACTTTTCGATGCAGACCGGCGGCGCCGCGCTCGTGCTGCTCGCGCTCCACCGCGAACCCTGGGCCGATCAATCGCGCCTCGACCCGCTCCTCGGCCACGCCGCCCACGCGATGGTGCGCAACCTCGACGAGGGTTTTGGCGACGGCGGCTATTTTGCCGAGGGCGACGGCACCGGGTCGATGTCGTCGCAAATCGTTTTTCTCGCGGCGCTGCAGGCGTGGAAACACGCGGCGGGGCGCGACTTCTTCGCCAGCCCGCGGCCCAACGCCCGTATGCCCGCCCTGAAGTGGATCTACCAGACCGTGTTTCGGGACGGCCGGCCCGACCTGTGGCCCGTGCGCGGTGGTTATTCGCACAATGTATGGTCCCGCACCGGCCTGAGCGGTGCCGCCTATTTTGCCCAGGGCCTGGGCGCGGTGTCGCCCGCCGAGCGCGGCGCACTCGTCTGGTGCTACGAGCGTTTCCTCGCTGCGGCCGACGCTCAGGCGGGCACGCTCTTCGACACGGCCAGCGTCTACCCGCAGTTCACCGTCGCCGCGTTCCTGAACTGGCCGATCGGTGAACCCGCGACCGATCCCTACGATGTGCTGCCACTCGCCTACAGCGATCGGGTCGCAGGGTTTTTCTGCTGGCGCGAGCGCTGGCAGGACGCGGACGACACCGTGATCACCGTGCTCACGAGTCCCGTGCGCGGCTACATGGGTGCTCCGGCCGACTCTGCCTTCACGCTCAACTCCCGCGGCCGCCACCTCTCTTGGGGGCGCGTCGCCGAAGGTCCGGTGCGCCACTGGTCGATGTCGCCGCGCGGCCAAACGAGCACGCTCACGCTCGCGGACGGCACGGCGTTCGCCGTGGATCTTTCCGGCACGAGTGGCGAGCCGGTGATGCTCGCCTCCACGGGCGAAGCGGAGGGCCAGCGACTGTCGCTTCCGTCCGGCGCCGTGGTCACGGTTTTTTTCCCGATCGCGCCGTCCGCACCGGCCGCGCGGGTGGAAAATGACGCCATTGTGGTGGGACGTCAGCGGCTCTCGCTGGCCGCAGGTAAATTCGTCTTCGGCTCACCCGGCCGCTGATCCGTCCCTTGCGATGAAAAAAATCCTGGTTCCGCTCCTTCTCGCCGCCAATGCGCTCGCCGCCGCCGATCCGTTTTTGCGCCCGCTCTACGACTCGTTGCACGATACGCCCGCACAGCGCCGGTTTCGCGCGCTCGCACCGATTCCGGCCGGGGTCGTTTACATCCAGCAACCCGGCGAGGGCGCGGCGGCGATCCGCGCGCAATTCCGCCAGATGCGCGAACTCGGATTCAATGCTCTGAAGCAGATCATGCCGCTGCCCGACTGGACCGTGGAGCGCATCCAGCGCATCGCACTCGAGGAGGGCATCGTGCCGTGGTGGTTTGGCGAAGGTGGCTGTGAGCCGCCATCGGCGGAACTACGCGCGCGCCTCGGTGTGCCTCCCGAGCTGTCGGACGCCGCCGCCCTGCGCCATCCCGCGATGGCCGCGCACCAGCGCACCTTTCTGCAACGGCGCATCGAGCGCACGGAAGAGTTCATCCGCACGAGCGGTCAACAGCGATTCCTGCGCACGGGTTCGGTCGCCTTCGATCCGGAGATCGGCGGACGCGGTCTCGAACTGACTGCGGAGGGCGAGCGGCAGTTTGTGGACTGGCTGCGCAGCACTTACGGAAGCGTGGGGCGGCTCAATGAAGCTTGGAACCAAGGCCACGCCGGTCTCTTTTCCGAGACCGACCCCGCCGCGCAAATGTGGGGCGATGTGGCGCGCACGTGGCGAGATCTCAGCAAGCGCGAATACCGCCATAGTCGCGACGTCCTGCGTTTCAAAGCGGAGCACAGCCATGTCCGGATTCGCCGCTTCGCCGCAGAACTCGCGGCGTTCGATCCACTCTATCCGTTTCGCGGCGGCGGCGAACTCGGGCTTTTCCTGCCGTCGGCTTACTATGGCGTCGATCTCGAAGGCATCGCCGACGCGGTTGCCGGTGCCGGATCCTTTTATCCGTCGATGCACTTCTCGTGGCATTTCGACCAAGTGAACCACGAGATCGCGCGACCGCTTTACATGCAGGCTTCGCTCATGGCCGATTTGTTCAAGGGCGGCTGGACGGGCGGCTGGGAGTCCACCGGCGGACCGCAGCAGCTCGACGGCGAACGCGGCAACGCCACACCCAACTCCTACTACGTCGGCGCCGGTGAACTCATGCAACTCTACCTCAGCCAGCTCGCCGCGGGCTTCCGCGGTTTCGGCATCTGGTGTTGGAACGCCCGCTCCGCCGGCAAGGAGGCCGGCGAATACAGCCTGCTCGACCGCAACGGTGCCGTAACCGAGCGGGCCGTGCAGATCGGTCGCCTCGCCCAGGCCCTCGACCGCCATCGCGAGGAACTCTGGGCGGCCCGCAAAGAGCCGCTCGTGGGCGTCCTCTTCGACTGGGAAAACGAAGCGATGTGGGCCGCGATGTCCTTCGTCGGACGAGAGGGCTTCCGCCTCAAGCCCGTCGAAGCCCGCATCGGCGTCAGCCGCGCGCTTATCGACGGCAACATTCCCTTCGAATACGTCACGCCCGCCGATCTCCGCCACGGTCTCGCCGCGCGCTACCGCGTGATCTACCTGCCGGCGGTCCTCGCGCTGCAGCGCGACGTGTTCGACCTGCTCGCCCGCTACGTCGCCGACGGAGGCCGCCTCGTGCTCGACCTGCCCACCGCGTGGTATGACGAGTGGGCGCGGCTGTTTCCCACGGGCCGCGGCTCAGCGTTCGCCACCGTGTTCGGCGCGACGCTCGATGATTTTCAATATTCCGGCGTCAACCGCACGCTCCGCCTCGGCGATTTCCCGCTCGCCGGTTTCGTCGCGGCACTTACGCCCGGCGCTGCGCAGGTGGTCGCACGCTACGATGACGGCCGTCCTGCCATCACCGAAAACCTCCACGGTCGCGGCAGTGCGGTAATCCTCGGATGGGAGGCCTCTGGCAACTGTCACCGACCCGGCAACACCGCCGCACAAGACCTGCTCCTGCAATATGCGCTGGGCGCACATCGCGCCTCCTACGCCTGTGCCGAGGCCATCGTCTATCGGCTCGCCGCCTCCGACGCCGACCACTTTATTTTGCTCAACGATCACCCCACTCCGCGCAGCGCTATCCTCTCCACGCCCGGCCGCATTTATCGGGCCGCGCACGACCCTGTGAGCGGCGAGAAGCTCGCGCCCGGCGCCGCAATCGAAATCCCGGCCCACAGCGCTCGGTGGGTGCGATTCGAGAAGTAGTTCGCAAACCGGGCGGTTGAAGACATGGACCGGGGATTTCCCTCGTTGCGCCAGTGTCACAACGTCGGTTCGATGGATTCGGAATCAGAGGTAGTGCCACGGAGATCGCTTGCGTCGTCCCGCGGAGGTTTTCCGCCGTGCCGTGCGCTTGCTCTCCGATGTCGGCTCGAGCTTACTTTTCGGAATGGCCAAACGCCGACAACTCCGCGGATTCGATCTCAAGCAGATTGAGGGCGTCGCTGAGCTCATCGGGGTCGATGAAGCGGGGCGCGGGGCACTCGCCGGTCCGGTCGTGGCGGGGGCGGTGTTGGTCAGCAAAGAATTTCTCGAGAGCCGCTGGGCGTTGGGCCGGGCGAGCCGGGTGAACGATTCGAAGCAGCTGACGGCGACCGAGCGCGAGGAGCTCTGGGGCGAGTTCGACGGCTTGGCCAAGCAGGGACACATCCACGCGCAGTTCGGCGTGGCCGACGTCCTGGAGATCGAGCAGTTCAATATTCTGGGGGCGACCAAACTGGCGATGCGGCGCGCGCTGGAAGGCATCTACCCGCCGGGGGCGTTCGAGCAGAAGACCGAACCGGATCTGTTCGCGACGGCCGAGGTGATCGCCAGCTTCGTGCCGACGGTGTCGTGCCGCGTCCTCGTCGACGGGCTCGCGTTGCGGGGCTTTCCCTACCCGCACACGGGCATCGTGAAGGGCGACGGGCGCTCGTTGTGCATCGCGATGGCCTCGATCATCGCCAAGGTGACCCGCGACCGTCTGATGAACGAGCTGGACGGGAAATTTCCCGGTTACGGGTTTGCCCAGCACAAAGGCTACGGCACCGAGGAGCACCGCGACGCCGTGCTCCGGCTCGGCCGCACGCCGCAGCACCGCGAGATGTTTCTGCGCAAGCTCCTCGCGGGCCGGGTCGACCCGGAGCAGATGGATTTTCTCAGCGCGGACGGCTGACGCACCGTTGACCGTCCCGGTCGAGTTCCCCACAAACGCACCCGATGGCGGTCAAAAAACACACCTCGTTGGATCGCGTGCTCGGCCGGCTGGATACGCTGGATTCGGTCAATCTCGCCAACTTGGTGCAGCGCCTCGCCCGCGAACGCGGACTGTTCGAAGAGATTTTCAACGTCCTGCAGGAGGGTGTGCTCGTGATTTCCTCCGACGGCGCCATTGACTACGCCAACGCCGCCGCGCACCGCCTGATCGGCACCGGCGAGGATGAGCTCACCGGACAGATCCTGTGGCGGTTGGTGCCGGGGTTGCGTCCGTCGATCGACGCCGCGCTGGACGACGGACCGGTACGCGGCGCGCTGCCGGTGGTCGCGCGCGAGTTCGAGATGACCTATCCCGAGCCGCGCACGGTGCGGCTCTATATGGTGCCGTTTCGGGGCGAAGGGCGCGATTCGCCGCGGCGATTCGCCGTCATCCTGAGCGATGTGACCAAGGACAAACAGACGACCGAGCGTCGCATCGAAGACGAGCGGACGTCGTCGGTGCTGCTGTTGGCGGCGGGCGTGGCGCACGAGTTGGGCAATCCGCTCAATTCGCTCACCATCCATCTCCAGCTGATCGAGCGGAAGCTGCGGAAACTCAAAGCGTCGAAAGACGCCGAATCGCTCTCCGAATCGTTGCGGATCTGTCGCGACGAAGTCACGCGCCTGGACGGCATCATCAGCAATTTTCTGGAGGCGATCCGGCCGCGCCCGCCGGATCTCGCCGAGACGAACGTCGCCGAAGTGCTGGCCGACGTGCTGCGCTTCCAGCAGCGGGAGTTTGCCGACCGCAGGGTGGTCGTCGAAGCGGAGACGCCGGATTCGTTGCCGACGGTGATGGCCGACCGCAACCAGCTGAAGCAGGTGTTTTTCAATCTGACGAAGAACGCGATGGAAGCGATGCAGCCGGGTGGGAAGCTCAAGATCAAATCGCGCGCCGACGATGAGTCGGTCTTCCTGCTGTTTGGCGACAGCGGGTCCGGGATCAAGCAGGAGGATCTCGTGCGGTTGTTTCAACCTTACCACACGACCAAGCCGGGCGGGCACGGGCTCGGCCTGATGATCGTTCAGCGCATCATGCGCGAACACGGCGGCCAGGTCGGACTCGAGAGCAAGGAAGGTCTCGGGACCATCGTGACGCTGCAGTTTCCCCGGAAGGACCGGCGGGTGCGGATGCTCCACTGATCGACGCCCGCGCTGCGAGGGGCAAAGCCACAGTGTCAGTTCAGCAGCTTGTTGGCCGTGGAATCCCGGCCCGCGGACGACGAGGCCGACGACGAAGAATCGGACGGCGCCGAGTAGGACGGCGCGGAATAGGACGGAGCAGGCGCGGAGTAAGACGGCGCGGAATCCGACGAGGACGAAGACGCGCCTGACGACGAGGACGAATAGGACGACGAGGCGTTCGAGGACGACGAGTGGGACGAGCCGCGGGAAGAATCACCCGACGACGTGGAGTGGCCGGACGAACTTGATTGCGGCCGGGTCGACGACGAGTCGGACGTCGGCGGGGGGCGCCGTCCGTCGTTCGGGCCGTGGCCATGCCGGTTCGGGTCGTGGCCGACGTAGCTCGGAGGCCGCTGATAGGGTGTGGTGCCCGGCGGACAGTCGTTGGGGTCCGCGGGGTGTTTAGGATGAGGCGGAGGGACGGGAGGGACCGGGGGTTTCGGGCCCGGGTTTGCAGTCGGCGGAGGCGGGGAGCTGTAATTGGATCCCGTGTACTCGTAATGGTTGGAGCGATCGTCGCCGTAGGAGTTGGAGCCCCAAATCGGATCGTAGCCCCGAGAGGTGTAGGACGCGTAACTTGCATCGACCGTGCTGCGGCCGGGCGAGGGGGGGCGGGCGTAGAGGCCTGGGTTGGGCACGACGCTGCTGATCAGCGCGGTGCCGAGATGCGGGTTGAGCGGATCGGGCAGGAACTCGACGTTGATGATGTTTGCCGCCTTGGTGTAGTCGTTGATCAGGAGCAGGCCGCGGTCGGAGAGGGCCTGCGAAAACTTGAGATACATCGCGTTCCACTGCGCGGGGGTTGGCTCGACTCCGCCGCGGACGGCCACGGCGAGGGCGTAGGTGGGCATGCGAAGGGTTGGCGACGCGGCGTTGCGCGAAGCGTTGGCCGAGGTGGTGCAGCCGGTGCCGCCGATGAGCAACGCACCGGTGAGGACGCTGGCGAAAAGAAACGCGGACAGTTTCGACTTCATGGTCGGGCCTCGGTGGAGGGTTGAATGGGCGTAGTGACCTTCGGTCAGTAAGCTCCGTCCAGTCCGCTGCGCAAGACCAGACGCCGACTGCCCCGCAACTCGGCCCGTCCGAGGCCGGGTGCTACGGCCAGGTGCGACGGCCGGCAGCGCGAGATCGCGGTCCTACTGGTTCCGCACCGACGGCAGGATAATGTTCTTCACCGCGATGGTCTGAGTTTCCTTTTTGCCGCCCAGGCGCACCGAGACTTTGACCGGGATATCGTCGCTGGTGACGCCCAATTGGGACACCATCGGATCCAAGGTTCCTTTTGCGCCGGCGGCGAGGGTGAGCTTGGGCGGGCGCACGGCGAAATTGCCGAGTTCGGAGTTAACGTCGGTGACCTCGATCTCGAGGGGCTCCGTGCCGCGATTCTCGAATTGCACGCGCAGAGTCACCGGCGGCATTGGGCTGCCTTGGGCCCGGCGCGCCATCGCCATGCGGATGTACTCTTTCATGGCTTCCTTTTGTTCCTCTTCGGAATCGCCGAAACCGGTCGAATACACCTCGGTGATGCCGTCGGAGTCCCGGCGCTTGCGGTTGCCGTCGAGTTCGTCCTCCAGTCCTTTGGGGCCGCCCGGACCGCGCTCGCCCGGTTTGCCGCCGCGCTCAAAGCCGCGGCTTACGGTCGCCACGGCCGCAATTTTTCCGTCGAACAGCGTGCCATCGCCTTTCATGGCGACGGGGCGTTCGCCGGAGTTGACGGCCTCGACCATCAGGTCGCGCTGGGTGCGGGTGCCGCAGCCGGCTTGGAACAGCAGGGTGAAGGTGAGGGCCGCCGCACCGGTCGCGGTCGAAAGAAAGCTCAAGTTTTTCATGGGTGGGACACGGATGGGGAGCCGACGCGAACCTCGCGCGGATTGCAAGGACGCGCAGGGGAAGCCCGAATCTTTCTGGCCTTTCTCCCGTCTTGCTGATCACACAGCAATGCACGCCGCATGGAACCATCCTCAACGACCGCGCTGGCCGACCTTGTTCGGCGGGCTCAGAAGGGCGACGAAAACGCCCAGCACGAGCTTATCATGGCCTACCAGCACCGGGTCGCGGGTTTTGTTTACGCCATGACCAACCGGAGCGATTACGTCGAGGACCTGTCCCAGCAGATTTTCATCAAAATGGTGCGGGCGGTCGACCGGCTCCAGGCGCCGGCGCAGTTCGAGTCGTGGCTCTTTCGCCTCGCGCGCAACACCTGCATCGACCAGCTCCGCCGCCAGAAATTGCGGCGGATCTTCCTGCCCTTTGGGGAGGAACACGAAAACATTCCCGAACCGGCCGGCGCCGTCGACACGGAGGAGCTCGACGCTCTCCGCCACGCGCTCGCCCAACTCCGCCCGCAGGACCGGGCGCTGCTGGCGCTCGTGCAGGAGGGGCGCAGTCACGCCGAAATTGCCGAAACGCTCGATACTACGGTGGCTGCCGTGAAGGCTCGCCTTCACCGCGCCCGCGAGCACCTTCGCGAACACTACCAACCCGACCATGAAAACTGAAGACCAAGCTTGGCGTGACCTCCAAGCCCACGCCGCCGTCCAGCTCCGCGCCGGTTTCGCCGACCGGGCGCTCCGCGTCGCCCGCGGCCCGCAGGACGCGACCTGGCGCCAACTCAACGCCCACGCCGCCCGTCAACTGCGGCCCGGTTTTGCCGATCGGGTGCTCCGCGCCGCCCGCGCCGTCGCGGAGGTGCCTTCCCTCTCCAGCCAATTTGCGCTCAGCGCCGCCACGGCGGTCTTTTGCCTCGCGGCCGTCATTTTTTTGCAGGATCGCAGCGCCCAACTCGCGGATGAACGCAATCTGGCCGATTGGGAGCGCATCGTGTTGAGCGCGCGGGACGCGCAGGATGCGCCGGACAACGACTCCATCTGATGACCCAGCGCGTCTTCGTTGCTCTCCTGACCGTCGCGGTCTTTCTCGCCGGCTATGGCGCCCGCGGCCTCGCGGAGCGCGGCCGCCCGGTGCCGCCGCCGCCGGCGACGCTGACGCAGGAGTATGCCCGTCCGGCGACAACGGCCGCCGACGCGAAGGCCAAGCAAAAGCTCGACCGCGCCAAGTTGCTGGCCGAAATCGAAAAACTGCGGCCGCAGATCGTCGCCTACACCGCGCAGGTGGCCGAGATCGATGCGGGTTTCGACCGTGAATTCGCCGGGTTGCTCACGCCGGAACAGCGCGAGAAGTTCACGGTGGCCAAGAAGAAGATGGCCGAGCGCTTCGAGAAGAAGAAGAACGAGACCTCCCTGCTTTCCGACGAGGATATCAATCGCGAGCGCGACCGTCCCCTCACCGACATCTACCGGCAGGTTACGGTGACCCCGCCGCTGGAGTGGTTCACGAAAGAATACACGCTCGACGCGGTGCAGCAGACGAAGACGCGGGCGTTGCTGTCGCTGCGCCGCAACCAGTTCATCGCGCTGCTCGACTCGACGGCGCATCCGACGATCCGGCTCAGCCGGCTCGCCCCGCTCGTGCAGCGCGTCGCTACGCCCGCGAAATAGGCGCCGGTCTTCCCGGCCCAGCCTGTCCGCGGGCTTGACCGCCGCTCCGCCCGCCGTGTGAATGTCCGCATGGTGCCGGCTGTTCTGATTGTTGATGACGAGAAACACACCCGCGAGGGACTCCAGCAGGCCCTGGCGGAGCATTACGACGTGACGATCGCGGCGAGCGCCGACGAAGCCTTCAATCTGCTGGAGGCCCAGCCGTTTGACGTCGTGCTGACCGATCTGCGCATGCCGGGCAAATCCGGTCTCAAGGTCATCGATAAGGCCCTCGGTTTGCCGCAGCGTCCCGTCGTCCTGATGATGACGGCTTACGGCAACATCGATACGGCGGTCGAAGCGATGAAGCGCGGGGCCGTCGATTTTCTGACGAAGCCCGTCAATATCGAACGCCTCGAAGTCCTGATCCAGCGGGCGCTCAAGACCAAGACGCTCGAGGTCGAGGTGAAGCAACTGCACGAGCGGCTCGACGAAAAATTCAGCATCGCGGGCATCATCGGCACGTCGCAGAAACTGGAGGACGTTCTCGTGAAGATGCGCCTCGTCGCGCCGTCGCGCGCAACCATTTTGATCGAGGGCGAATCGGGCACGGGCAAGGAACTGATCGCGCAGGCGATCCACCAAGTCAGCCCGCGCGCCCGCGCGCCGTTCATCGCCGTGCATTGTGCGGCGCTGTCGGAGAATCTGCTGGAGAGCGAAATTTTCGGCCACGAGCGCGGATCGTTCACCGGCGCGACCGAACGACGGGTCGGGCGCTTCGAGTCGGCTGACGGCGGCACGCTCTTCCTCGATGAAATCGGCGAAATCTCCCCGTCGACGCAGGTCAAACTCCTCCGTTTCCTCGAAACGAAATCCATCGAGCGCGTCGGCGGCTCCAAGCCCATCGCCCTCGACGTGCGCCTGGTCGCCGCGACGAACCGCAATCTCGAACAACTGGCCCGTGAGGGGAAATTTCGCGACGACCTCTTTTTCCGCCTCAATGTGGTGCGCCTCGTCATGCCGCCGCTGCGCGAGCGACCGGAGGACATTCCGCTGCTCCTCGCGCATTTCATCAAGGTGTTCTCCGATGAAAATGCGGTCCCGCCGCTCACGGTCGAGCCGGGCGCCCTGCGGACGTTGCAGACCTATGCGTGGCCGGGAAACATCCGCGAGCTGCGGAATTTTTGCGAAAATGCCGTGGTGATGCGCCGGGGCGGCAGCCTGACCGAATACGACCTCGAACCGAAATTCCGCGGTCAGCCCGGCACGGTGGCGGTGTCCGTGGCCGGTGCGCCCACCGCGACCGCGCCGGGCGGATCGTCGTTTTCGGTGGAGGACAATGAGAAACGCCTCCTCCGCGAGGCGCTGCACAAATCGCGGGGCAACCGCACCGCGGCGGCCGAACTCATGGGCATCAGCCGCCGCACCCTGCACCGCAAGATCGCGCAGTGGCCCGAACTCGACGTGACGGACAAATGATCTGCCGCCCGCGGGCATCCGCGCTCCGATGAACCGCCCGCGCACCGCCCAGGAACTCATTCATTGGCTCGAAGCCGGCGACGGCGCCCGCTGGATCCGCCTCGCCGCGGTTTTTGCCCTGACGCTCGCGCTCTCGCTCCTCGTGGCCTGGAAACAATTCCACGGTCCGGTGACCGAGGCGACGTTGCTGCAGGCCGATCTGGGGCGCCAGATTGCGCGCGGCGAGGGGTTCACGACGCTGGTCAACTTTCCCCAGACGGCGGCGTTTCTGCGGGTGCGCGGCGGGCAGTTCGATCCGGCGCAGCCTTTTCCCGAACTGTACCAGGCCCCGCTCTACCCGCTGGTCATCGCCGGGGCGCTCCGCGCGC
>JBIKOK010000127.1:0-18299 GCA_044358025.1 Opitutaceae bacterium | reverse complement strand
CGCATAGGCCTCGTCGACGACGAGCAGGCCCCGGAACGATGCGAGCACGCGCTCGAGGTCGGCATTGGCAAACGCGACGCCGGTCGGGGCGTTGGGCGAGGTCAGAAAAAACGCGCGGGCCGTCGACGCCGCGATGCGCTCCACCGGCAGCCGCATCGCGCGGTCGAACTCGATGACGTTCGTCGCCCCGTCCTGGATTTCGACGAGGACCGGGTAGAGCGAGTAGCTCGGCAGCGTGTAGCCCGCCGCCGCATCCTGCGTGCAAAACGCGCGGATGAGGAGATTCAGGATATCGTCGGAGCCGTTGCCGACGCAGACGTGGTCCGCCGTGAGGCCTTCGCCGTGGTGCTGCGCGATCGCGGCGCGGAGGGGCGAACTCTTGGGATTCGGATAAAGCCGCAGCGAGGCACCGTCGTCCCCGAGCTCGCGGCGCAGCGCTTCGGCCACGCGCGGGCTCGGGGGGTAGGGACACTCGTTGGTGTTGAGCTTCGTCCAGCCGGATTCCGTCGGCTGCAGGCCGGGCGTGTAGGCGTGGAGCTTCGCGATGTGCGGCAGGGCGAGGGAGGACAGGTCAGGCATGGTGACGAAAGGAGCCGCCCCGGTGGCGGCGCGGACCGCCGCGGCAGGCGCGGAGCGACAGAACGGGTTAAGCCCGGATCCGCACCGAGCGGCCGTGGGCGTCGAGTTTCTCCATCGCGGCGAAGGCGGCGACGATGGGTTCGGCTTTTTTCACACTCGCCCGGTCGTAATGGACAATGCTGGTGCGGCGCAGGAAATCCGCGACGCGCAGGCCGCTGAAAAAACGTCCGGCGCGGCCCGTCGGCAGCACATGGCTCGGGCCGGCGACGAAATCGCCCAGGGCCGTCGGCGTGTAATTGCCGATCATGATGGCGCCGGCCGTCGTGATATCCGCCGTGAGTTTTTTCGCCGCCGCGTCGGCGACGAGCAGTTCGAGGTGCTCGGGTGCGACGTAGTTCGCAATCTCGGCGGCGTGCGCGAGGTTCTTGACCTCAAGGGCGAGAAACCCGTTCTCCAGCACCCGCTGGGTCTTTTCACTGCGGCTGAGGATCTGGAGCTGGGTGCGCAACTCGACGGCGATCGCGGCGATGATCTCGGCGGAGGTGCCGAGCAGGTAGATTTTTTCCCGCCCCGAGCCGTGCTCGGCTTGCGCCAGGAGATCGGCGGCGGCGAACGAAGGGTTGGCCGTTTCGTCGGCAATGATCATCACCTCGCTCGGACCGGGGAGCGAATCGACGCCGACCGTACCGAAGACCTGCCGTTTCGCCTCGCAGACGTAGGCGTTGCCGGGGCCGTAGATCTTGTCGACCGCATTGATCGTGGTCGTGCCGTAGGCCATCGCGCCGATCGCCTGCACCCCCCCGAACCGGTAGACTTCCGTGACGCCCGCGAAGTGCAGCGCGGCGAGGAGGCCGTCGGCGACCTTGCCCTCGGCGTTGCTCGGCGTGAAGACGGCGATCTCGGGGCAGCCGGCAATTTTCGCGAGCGTGGCCGTCATCAGCACCGTGGAGACGAGCGGTACCTGCCCGCCGGGCACGTAGAGGCCGACGCGCCGGATGGGGTCGAATTTTTCCCCGACGAGGGCGCCGTGCTGGTTTTTGGCCGTCCAGTTTTCCGGGAGGCCCCGGCGGTTGAATTCGACGATGCTGTCGCGGGCGGCCTTGAGCGCCCGGAGCTCGGCGGCGGGAAGGCGTTTCGCGGCGGCGGCGAGGTCGGCGGGTTTCACCGGGAAATCGCGGGCGCGGAGCTTGGCGCTGTCGAACTTGGCGGCGTAATACCCCACGGCCTCATCCCCGCGCAGGCGCACATCGGCCAGGATGGCGGCGACGGAATCGGCGATCTCCTTCGGCACGACCGACCCGCGGCAAAAGGCGGCCAAATCGTCGGCAAAGGTCTTGGAGGCGTGATGGAGCGAGCGCATGAGGGGACACCCTAACGACAGGTTGGGCCCGCCGTCGAGTCCGCTGGCGGCTTTTTCCGCGGGCGGACGTCGCGAGGAGCGAAAAACTACTTGCGGGTGGCCAGACCCGGCACGCCGAAAAACGACGCGGGGAAGACCTCGTTGACGGTTACTTTCTCGATCGTGATCGTGACGGTCTGCACCCGGCCGTTCGGCAGCTTGTTCGTCGTCAGAATGGATTTCGGAAAACGGAGGCCGGCCGCCAGAATCTCGCCCTGCTCGCGCAGCGTGCCGCCCGCCTCGGTCTCGGTCAGGACGAGCCGGCCGGTCGCCTGGTCAAAGTAGCGGTGGAAAACGATGTTTGGCGCGTGGATGAAGGCGATTTTCTGGCAGGCCACGCCGTCGACCGTCGCGGCGCCGAGGTCCTCGATCCGCCCGCCGCGCGCTTCGAGCCCACGGAAGAAGGCGAGCGTTTCCCAGGTGTTGGCCCGGAGGCGCTTGATCTGTTCGGCACCGAGCAGGGTCTGCTGCCACTTGGTCTGGTCGGCGGCGTCCTGCTTGCGCTGCCACGCGTCATAGCCATCGAGCGCCGTGGTCTCGATCATCTTGTCCGAGGTGGCGCGGATCCGCTGCTGGTCGTTCTTCTGAAAAACAATGTCGATGGCAGCGCGCGTCTGTTTGGTCGGGTCGACCGGATCGGTCGTGACCAGCGTGCCGACGTAGTGGACGGACTTCACGGCCTCGATCGCGGACTCCGGACCAAGGCGGGCGCGGGCCTTGGCGATCATCGCCGGCTCGGCGGCGCGGGCGGCGACGGAGAGGACGACCGCGGTGCCGGCCGCGGACAAGAAGCGCAGGGTTGACGAAATCATGGGAGAGACGTTGGACAAGAGCGCGACCGGAGGAAAGCCCGCGAACGCGCGGGGATTACTCCCACTCGATGGTCGCGGGCGGTTTGGAACTGATGTCGTAGACCACGCGGCCGACACCGCGGACTTCGTTGGTGATGCGGCTGGAGATTTTCTGAAGCACCTCGTGCGGCAGCTTGGCCCAATCGGCCGTCATCGCATCGGTGCTTTCGACGATGCGGAGGGCAATGACGTAGTCGTAGGTGCGCTCGTCGCCGAACACGCCGACGGTCTGCACCGGAAGGAAGACGCAGAACGACTGCCACACTTTCCAGTAGTAGCCCGACGCCATCATCTCCTCCTGGAGCACGTAGTCGGCGTTGCGGAGAATCTCGAGGTTCTGGGCCGTGATCTCGCCCATCACGCGGACACCGAGACCGGGACCGGGGAACGGTTGACGCCACACGACCTCCTTCGGGAGGCCGAGCGCCTCGCCGACGCGGCGGACCTCGTCTTTGAACAGCTGGCGCAGCGGCTCGACGAGTTTGAGCTTCATGCGCTCGGGCAGGCCGCCGACATTGTGGTGGGTCTTGATGAGCGACGCCGGGTTGCCTTGGATTGAGACGCTCTCGATCACGTCGGGATAGAGCGTACCCTGCGCGAGGAACTCCGCGCTGCCCTTGATGGATTTGAGCGACTTCTCGAACACCTCGACGAAGGTGCGGCCGATGATCTTCCGCTTCTGCTCGGGCTCGGTCACGCCCTTGAGGCGTTGCAGGAACAGCTTCGCCGCATCGACGACGCGGAGGTCGATGTGAAAATGGTCGCCGTAGAGTTTCTCGACCGCCGCGCGCTCGCCTTTGCGCAGGAGCCCGTTGTCCACAAACACGCACGTGAGCTGCTTGCCGATGGCCTTGTGCAGCAGCGCGGCCGCCACGGAGGAGTCGACGCCGCCCGAGAGCCCGAGCAGCACGCGGCCCTTGCCGACCTGCTCCCGGATGCCCGCGACCGAGTGGGCGATAAAGTCCTTCGTGGTCCAGTCCTGTTTCGCGCCGCAAATGCCGACGAGAAAATTGCGGATCATCTCGCCGCCGCGCTCGGTGTGGAAAACTTCCGGGTGAAACTGGATGCCGTAAAACCCGCGCTTCCGATCCTCGATCCCCGCGAAGGGCGAGTTGTCCGAGGCCGCGGTCGCGACGAAGCCGGGCGGCAACTTTTCGAGTTTGTCGCCGTGGGAATTCCAGATGCGGAGCGTCTTCGGCAGGCCGGCGAACAGTTTGCCGGCTTTCTTGATGCTGAGCTGGCCGAGTCCGTATTCGCGGGCCTTGCTGTGCGCGACATGGCCGCCGAGATGGTGCCCCATCAGTTGCACGCCATAGCAGATGCCGAGGATCGGCACGCCGAGTTCAAAAATCGCGCGATCCGGATGCGGCGCGGTCTTCGCGTATACGCTCTGCGGTCCGCCCGACAGGATGATGCCGATCACGCCCTCCTCGCGGAGCTTCGCTGCCGGCGTGGCATAGTGGAAAATCTTCGAGTAAACTTGGCACTCGCGAATGCGGCGCGCGATCACCTGCGTGAGCTGGGAGCCGAAGTCGAGAACAGCGATGATTTGTGGCATGGGGGCGCGGGCGGGACGGGACGTCTGCAAAAAATGAAGCGCGGAGCGTGCCGCGGGCGCACGCCGCGTGTCAATGCCCGCCGTGGCCCGCCACCCTTCGTCCCGTCACGCCGCCCTTTGTCCTGTCACGCCGCCCTTTGTCCTGTCACGCCACCCAGCGCCCGTTCAGCAGCGTGGCCGTCGGCGACTCGGGCCGCCCGCGCACGCGGCGCTCGATCATCCCGGCCAACATTTCCGCCGCCGCCCCGCCGATCGCACCCGGCCGCTCGTCGATCCCCGCAATCCCCGCCTGCGCCTCCCCGATCAGGCTCGTCACCGCAAAGCGCACCGGTCCGCCGATCTTGCGCCCCACGGTGCGCGCGCACTCGCGGGCCGCGCTGAGTTCGTTCGTGATGATCGCATCGGGGCGCTCGCGCGCGAACCACCGGCGCAAGGCCGCGCTCCCGGCCGCCCCCACCACCAGCGGCGGCACCGCCTGCGCCGCCTCGTTCGCGCCGTGCCATTGCACGGCCGCGGTAAACCCGTGCTCGCTGCGCAAATCGTGGTCCGCCGAAATCACCAGCCCGATTCGCCTCCGGCCCTCCCGCGCCAGATTCCGACAGAGCAACCGCGCGTTGGCAAAATGATGCGGCATCACCCGGTGCGCCACCGGCCCCGACACACTGGCCGACGCCGATACGACCGAAAAATTCCGCCAATCGAGGACCCCGCTGAGATCGACCGGCGCCTGCGACGGCAGCAACAGCACGCCCTCGACTCCGCGTCCCTCCAAGGTGCGCCTCACCACCGCCCAATTTTTCCCCGGCGGAGAAACGTGCACGACTTCGAAACCGTAGCCCCGCCCCGCCGCCTGCGCCTCCGCGCCGGCCACCAGCGCCCGGAAATACCCTTCCTGATCATCCGGCCGCCGCGTCGTCAGGCCCACCATCACCCTCTGAAAACGCCGCCGCTTCCTCACCCGCAGGTGGTGCATGAGCTTCGCCACCTCCGGATCGGGCCGGTAACCCAGCCGCTCCGCCATCGCCGCAATCCGCTCCCGCGTCCCCTCGGCGATCCGCCCGCGTCCACCCAACGCCCGCGAGACCGTCATCTGGCTCACGCCCGCCGCCTCGGAAGTTGGGAGGAGATCAACCGGCTCGCCTCCCGGCGGGCGACGCCGCCCCGGTGGTCAAAGCGGGTGTTGGCGAAGAAAAAACTTTTCCGCGCCGGTCTTGCGGAGGCGCACCCAGATGCAGATGCGTGCGTCGGCTGCGGGGGTACTCCGGCCCAACGGCTTTCACGCCGGGCGGTTCGCAGACCCCGCCGCGAAATCAGCCGCCGGCTCCCGGGCGGCTTCGGCGCTGTGGGGCGAATGACTGCCCGGTCGGGAGGGTTCCGGTCGCGATTTGGCCGAGGGTGATGGCGGGCCGGTCGCCGTGAGCCCGGCCGAGGGAGCGGCCGAGCTGAGGCAATCGCACGGCGCACGGAGCGCTTACCGGACCGGTTCGTTTCGCGCGCACCCCGCTGATTGCGCGCCAATGACACGGCGCAAGTTTTGACCCTTTTGCTCTCTCGTGGTTTCGACCTTGGGTCGGGCATCACTCCGGGATGGCGTGCTCACCTCGGTGGCGACCCAAGCGAATCCATTTTTCCAATTCGACGGCGGCGAAGGCTACGGCCGCCACGCCGACGATGCGCCACCACGACGCACCGCTGATCGGCGCAGTGTGGAAGAGCCGGTTCATCACGGGGGCGTACGTGAAGAGAAGTTGGGCGCCGAGCATCGCCAGCGAACCGGCGATGGCCCACCTGTTCGTGAACCACCCAAGGGCAAAGATGGAATGATGAAGGGAGCGGCAACTGAAGAGGTAGGCGATCTCCACCAGCACGATCACGTTGATGACGGCGGTGCGAGCCTCTGCCACGGTTTCGCCCGCGATCGTTATCTCCCAGAAGAATAGCCAGAGTGCGCCGGCCATCATGATGAGTGTGACCAGCCCGGTGCGCATGACCAAGGCGTAGGTCAGCAGCGGCCGCTTCGGGTCGCGCGGCAGGCGGGACATGAGATCGCGCTCCTTGGGTTCGAACACGAGCATCAGCCCGAGGAGGAGCGCGGTCGTCATGTTGACCCACAGGAGCTGCACGGGCAGCGCCGGCAGCGTCAGGCCAAACAGAATTGCAGTGAACAGCACCGCCGCCTCGCCCGCGTTGGTCGGCATCGTCCAGACAATAAACTTGGTCAGGTTGTCGAACACGCCCCGGCCCTCCTCCACGGCGGCCTCGATGGAGGCGAAGTTGTCGTCGGTGAGAATCATCGCGGCGGCCCCCTTGGCCACGTCCGTGCCAGCGAGGCCCATCGCCACACCGATGTCCGCCTGCTTGAGCGCGGGCGCGTCGTTGACGCCATCGCCCGTCATGGCGACGACGTGGCCGCGCAACTGGAGCGCCTTGACGAGCCGGAATTTTTGCTCGGGCGCGACACGCGCGAAGACAGCGGTGCGTTCGGCGACCTCGGGCAGGTCAGCGTCGGAGATTTTCTCCAATTCGCGGCCGGAGAGGGCGACGAGTTGCCCGTCCGCTCCGCGGCCGTTGAGCCCTATCTGCATGGCGATGGCCCGGGCGGTGACGAGATGGTCGCCGGTAATCATCTTCACGGCGATGCCGGCGCGCTGGCATTCGCGCACGGCGGCGATCGCGGCGGGACGCGGGGGATCCATCATCCCCTGCAACCCGAGGAAGGAGAGGCCTCCGCCAACATGGGGGTGTTCGAGTTTGGCGTGATTTGCATCCACCTGCCGGCGGGCGAGGGCCAGCACGCGCAGTCCGCGCGCGGCCATCGTTTCGGCGGCGCGATGCACCGCGTGCCGGTCGAGCGCGACCAGCTCGCCGCGTTCGCCGAGGGTGTCAGTGCAGCGTTCGAGCAGGCGTTCGAGCGCGCCGACTTTGTAGATCACTCGGCTGTCGCGCGCGTCGTGCAGCGTGGCGCGAAACATGTGCTCCGACTCAAACGGAATCACATCCACCCGCGGCGACTCGCGGTGTAGTTCAGCGTGGAGCAGGCCGCCCTTCTCGGCGGCAACGAGCAGCGCGGCTTCGGTGGGGTCGCCCTGCACCTTGAGCCGACCGTCTTCGCGCACGAGTTGCGAATCGTTGCACAGCACCCCGGCACGGAGGCACTCGGCGAGCGCAGGATGTTCCGCCAGGTTCACGACCGTGCCGTCGAGTTGGAGGTCGCCTTTGGGTTCGTAGCCCGCGCCGGTGACCGCGTAGAGCCTTCCGCCTGCGTAGATTTCCCGCACGGTCATCTGGTTCTCGGTGAGCGTGCCGGTCTTGTCCGAGCAGATTACGGTGGTGCTGCCGAGCGTTTCGACCGCGGGCAGCTTGCGGATGATGGCCCGCCGTTTCGCCATCCGGGACACGCCGACGGCGAGCACAATGGTCACGGCAGCGGGCAGACCCTCGGGGATCGCGCCGACCGCGATCGCCACCGCCGCCATAAACATGTCGGTCGGCTTTTCGCCCCGCGCCACGCCGACGGCGAAGGTGATCGCCGCCAGCGCGAGAATCACCCAGAGCGCCAGCTTGCTGAACTGCGCGATTTTCTTGGTGAGCGGGGTGGACAACTCGACCGCACGGGCGATGAGCCGCCCGATGCGCCCGGTTTCCGTCTGGTCGCCGATGGCCCAGACGACTCCTTCGGCCACGCCGCGCGTAACGAGCGTGCCGGCATAAGCCAGGTTCTTCCGTTCGGCGAGAATCGTGTCGAGCGCGAGCGGGTCGGCGTGCTTGGCCACGGGGAGCGACTCGCCGGTGAGGGCGGATTCATCCACCTGCAGATTGCGGACGTGGAACAGCCGGAGGTCGGCGGGCACGCGGTCACCGGATTGCAGGAGCACCACATCGCCCGGCACGAGTTGCTCGGAGGGGACGCGCTGGTTGCGACCGTCGCGGCGCACGCTGGTTTCGGTGGTGACCATTTTGGCGAGCGCCTCGATGGCTTTTTCCGCCTTGGCCTCCTGGAGGAAACCAACGATCGCGTTGATGAGCACGACGCCGAAGATGACAGATGAGTCCACCCATTCGCCAAGGAACGCCGTGACGCCGACGGCCAGCACCAGGATGTAAACGAGCGGTTGGTTGAACTGCCGGAGGAATTGGGCCCACGCCGGCGGGCCGCGCCGCGCCGAGACGCGATTGGGGCCCCACTCCTGCTGACGCCGGCGAACTTCATCGGCGGACAGACCGGTGGACAATTTCACGTCGAGGAATTGCAAGGCTTCCTCCGCCGGCAATTGGTGCCAGGGCGCGAGGCGGGCCGCCGGTTGCAGCGCCGCTGTTGAACCGGCGGAGGAATCCACGTCGACCCGCATCGATTTGAGCCGATTCATGGGTTTTCAGTTCTGTGCTGTTCAATCCACTGGCGGTTGGACGACGAACAGCGGGCGGCGGCTGGTGGCGATCACCTTTTGGACGACGGATCCCACGATGCCCGCCGACCAACCGGAATGCCCGTGCGACCCGAGGCAGATGACATCGGCCCCGAACCGTTCGGCGGCCTGGCCGATGCCGGCACTCGGCTCGCCATGCTCGACCACTTCGACCTCCGTGGAGATGCCGAGGGCCGCCGCTTCCACCGGGATCAAAGCGCGCAATTTTTGCTCTGCAGTCTTGAGGTGCCTGGCATGCCGCGTTTCGAAACGTCGGTCCGCCACGCCTTGCAGATACTTGCCCTGCGGCAATGCCTGGGGATGCATCACATGAACCAGCCGGACCGTGCCGCCGCTCCGCACCAGCGAGTAAGCGTGCGTGATGGCCTGGCCGGCCACGTCGGAGAAATCGGTCGCGGCCAGCACGCGCCGTACGGCCGGGGCGATCGGAGCGCCGCGTTTCTGCGGCGTGGAAAGTGGGACCACCGCCACGCTTATGGTCGCGCTGTGGAGCAACCCGCGCGAAACCGACGTGTGCCACAGGCGCTCGAAGCCGCGATACTGGTGCGAGCCGACCACGATCAGGTCGGCCCCCAGCTCGTCGGCCATTACCGCCAAACGGGCGTCCGGCCGTCCCCAGTTGCCCTCCACGCGCGAACGGAAGGGAGTGTCGCCGAACAGTTCAGTCACCCGGGCCCTGAGGTCGCGCTCCAGAATTTTCTGCACATCCGGTGGGTTGCCGCCGAGGGGCAACGACTCGGGGCCGCCAAGGCGCGACCGCTGCTCGGGCGGCCAGTCCACCTGCCCGACCACGAACTCGCACGGTCCGATGGCCTGCAGTCCCTTGGCCCAGCGCAACGCGGCTTCGGACGTGACGGTGAAGTTGAACGCGACGAAAACCTTCAGCGATCGCTCGCCGCGCGCCCACGCGGCAAACGGTGCGGCGTCGCGCACCACCAGGGTCGGCACGCTCGCGCGTTCCGCCGTCCGCTCGGACACGCTGCCGAGCAGCCAGCGCGTCGTGGCTCGTTGGCCCAAAGACGACACCACCACGAGCCGATGCGTCCCGGCCTGCACGCGTTTGACCATCTCCTCGTCGGCGGAGCCGCTCAGGAGCACCTCCTCGACCAGCGCACCTTGGCGCCGAAGACGCTCCGCTTCCGCGCGCAGATCCTCGCTCACCCCCGGATACTTTGGGATTACGCTGACGTGCGTGAGTTCCAGCGTGGCGCCGAGGCGTTGCGCCAGCACGCTGGCGACGTCCGCCGCGTGCTTGGCCTTGGCCGAGAAATCTGTGCCGCAAAGCAGTCGTGCCGTTGGCGATGTGGGCCGGTTTAGATTTGCCGATTTCATTTTAGGGTTGGTTTGAAAAGGGAGTGTTTGGGTTCGACGGAGGCTGGCTCCGCGCCCCCTCCGTTGGTTGCGCACCAATCACCCTGGGCGGAGTTTGGCCCTTTCAGCGCCCGCTCCTCTTTTGGCTCCGGCTGTGCGGTGCGATTTGCGGGTCGTGTGGCGGCTTCTCGTGGTGGGCGGCACCGGGACGACAATGACCGAACACGGGGACTGCTTCAGCACCCCGCCGGTCGGGTGGCCGACCAGCAAACCGTCGAACGCCGTGGGCCCATGTGATCCAACCACGATATCCGAGGCGCGGCGTTTCCTGGCCAAATCGGCGATCGGGAATACGGGAGGCCGGTGCGCAGGGCCGTGTCCACCGCCAAGCCGGCCTTTTGCGCCTTGCTCCGGAGCTTCGCCTGTCGGGGTGCGGCGCTTTTGGGAACCAGCGCTGAGCTGCACCGGGGAGGCAACCACCGGGCCGAAGTCGCTCACGCTCATCGGGGGCGGCTGCACGGCGTGGACGAGGGTGATCGGACACTGGATGCGACGGGCGCGCTTGCTCGCCTCGGCAATCACGTGCCGGCTTCCGTCGGAGAAATCGACTGGCACAAGGGGGGGGCTCATTCTTACGCGGGACGAGGGGTTGAGGATCGTAGCCGGCGGAAAAAACTAGCCGAAAGGGCCGCCTGCCGCTGCGCGGTATTTGCCATTCCTTGGGCGCCGGTTGCTCGCCCGATTATTTCATCCGTGAAGCGATCGGGCGCGATCCACCGGTCGCACGCAGCGTCGCGACCGCCTCGCTTCACCTGCGCTGATTCTCCTGCCGCCGCCTGTCCCGCAGCATTCGGGCCGCGCAGTGGGGTGTCGACTCGTCCAGTGGATCCCTCCGCGGCACGACCGCGCCCGGAAACCGTTTCCAGAGGCTGTCCGCCGGCCCCGCCTTCGTGCGCATCTGCAATTCATCCATCCCTGGGCCTTTCTTTTCGGTCACGACCACCCAATCCAAGACGACCGGGACAGCCTCTTTTCCTACCGCGGCGACCGCCGCTACCACGGGTGTGGGCGATGCTGGCGGTGTCGGTTTGAACGCCGGCAACTGCGCCCGAATGGCCTCCGCGAGGTGGAGGGAAACCACCCGCCCGTTCCTTGTCCCCTTCGTCCCGCCTCGCTTCTCCTTCGCGCCGCTTCGCCCCCGGCGGCGCGGAACTCTCCGCCCCATGACTCAACCACGACAAGAGGAGCCGCACGAAGCTAAGGGGGTGATAAGGATATTTCACTCCGACGCGGCAGGAACACCGCCCCGCTGGTGCCTCAGCGTGCCCGGCCGGGTTCCGCCGTTTTCGCCGGGATCAGCCACCCGTTCATCCCCCGATCCCGTTTGCCTGAACGTGTCGAACCCGACTCATCTTCCCCGCGTTAGCCCAACGCATAATTGGCATCGAACCGCGACCTCAACCGCCCTAACTTCACCGCGCTCACGCTCCCCCGGATTTTTCCCCTCTCCAGCTTCCGACTACCCAATCGTTCGCCATGCCCCGCCACCTGACTGCCATCCAATCCCTCCACCGGTCCGCCCGCCATGCTCTCCGCGTCGCCGGGGTCGCAGCCGCCGCCTTCGCCTGCCCGTCGCTCTCGGCACAGTCAGCGCGCGCCCCCGCTGCGTCCGCCGCCGCGCCGTCCGATCAGCCCGTCACTCTCTCGCCCTTCGAGGTCAACACCTCCCGCGACGCCGGCTTCGTCGCCGCCAGCTCCCTCGCCGGCGGCCGGCTCGCTACCGACCTCGTCGACACGCCCGTCGCCTACTCCGTCCAGACGCGCGAATTCCTCGACGCCCTCAACCTCAGCGATCTCAACGAGGCCATCAACTGGACTGTCAGCGCCACCACCACACCCGACGATGGCGGCGGCCAGCTCTTCGGTGGCACCGGCAGCAGCACGATCCGCGGCGTCGGCTCCAATGCCGTCAACCGCAACTTCTTCACCGGCGGCGCCAACCCTTCGACCTACAACCTCGAGCGCATGGACTACGCGCGCGGCCCCAACTCCATCCTCTTCGGCACCGGCACCATCAGCGGCACGTCCAACGCCGTCGTCAAAAGCGCCCGCCTCGGTCGCAACGCCACCGAGGTCCGCGCCGAGTATGGTTCGTGGGACTCGCTCCGCGCCACCGTCGACGCCAACTACGCGTTGAACAAAAAAATCGCCGCCCGCGTCGTCACCACGTGGCAGGACACCCACACCTTCCGCGATTGGGAGCGCACGCAGCGGCGCGGCGTCTCGCCCTCGCTCACCGTCGAGCCCACGCGCACCACCCGCGTTTCCCTCATCGGCGATTACTACGAGCAGAAAGTCACCGCCGGCATGAACGCCCTCAACGATTCCCTCTCCGGCTGGGACGGCCGCACGGTCTACTCCGGGCTCCAGCCAGCCACCCTCCCCTCCCAATCCGCCTTCGGCGCCTCGCGCGTCGGCACCAACTCGTGGGTCGTCTCGCCCGCCTCCGGCCGCGGCTTCGACACCGCGCTCAGCTACACCGGCCTGATGCAGACCACGTTTTTCGGCGGCAACCGCTCCGTCAACGGCGTCACCGCCGCCAGCGGCGGCAACCTCGGCTTCAACGGCGGTCCGCTCATCGACACGCCCATGATCACCCCCGGCATCTACGACGCCGCGATCGCCGGCTCCGCCTTCCGCGTGCCGAGCCGCTCCTTCACCAACATCGGGCCGAATCCCACCGCGATTAACCGCTTCCGCGACGCCACGCTGTTCATCGACCAACGCCTCGGCGACTCCCTCAACCTCCAGCTCTCCGGTGCCGTGAACAAGCTCTTCAGCTACGGCCTCATCGATTACTACACGAATCAGGGCTACCAAAACACCTACATCGACATCAACCGCCTCCTCCCCGACGGCGTCACCAACCCGAACTTCCTTCAGCCCTACAACGAATTCAGCCGACCCGAGCGCCAGAAGGTCGACACCACCAACCGCGCCCTGCGCTTCGCCGCCGCCTACAGCAAGACCACCCGCTGGTTCGATCTCCGCGCCAACCTCATCGGCGCCCACGAGAACCAGGAAATCTTCCGCTCCCGCGAATACTACATGATCCCGGTCGACGCCGACGCGCGCGCCTGGGGCCTCGTCACCAGCACGCGCACGCAGACACTCCGCTACCGCTACTATTGGAACCAGCGCGAACGCGAACTCACCGAGATGAAGTCGATCACCCTCGTCGATCCCACCGCCGGCACCTCGCGCACTTACAACCCCAGCTGGGTCCTCGGCTCCGATCGCAACGACGCCACCACCCTCAGCGACGCCACCACCAAATACTACCAGGCCTCCGCCAACGTCTCCTTCTGGCAGAAACGCCTCATCGTCCTCGGTGCCTTCCGCGCCGACCAGGTCGACCGCAGCCAGCGCCTCTTCCTGCGCCCGCTCGATCATCCCGCCGGCTACGGCGCGCTCACCCGCGACCACTTCATCTACCGCCCCGACGCACCCGAAGATTATTTCAAACTCACCTACGTCCCGAAAAACGCCGCCGGCGTCGCCACCGGCCCGGCGCAACTCGCTCCCGCCACCCGCCCGCGCGACACCACCACCGGCGTCGCGCTCCCCCAATACGCCCGCGACCGTTTCCAGGACGACTTCAATCCGCCCCCCACCCGCACCAAGAAACCCACCAAATCCGTCGGCGGCATCTTCAACGTCGGCCGCGGCATTTCGCTCTGGGGCAATTTCGCCCAGACGTTCAACCCCACCGATTTCACCCGCACCACCATCGACTACGGCACGCCGCCGCCCTCCGTCTCCGAGGGCAAGGACTACGGCCTCCGTGTCTCCTTCGGTCCGAAACTCTACCTCACCCTGAGCCGCTACGAATCGAAGGAAAACGACGCCTCGATCACGCAGCCGTCCGGCTTCAGCAACCTCCAGGTCCTGATCAACGCCAACGCCCTCGGCGACCTCAGCTCCGACGGCCGCAACCGCCGCGGCCTCGGCGATGTGCCCATCGGGTGGAACGACACCCTCGACCGCAAGAGCCGCGGCTACGAGTTCGAGGCCGTCGCCAACCTCACGCCCCACTGGCGCCTCACCCTCAACGCCGGTCTCGCCGACGCCTCGCAGACCGACGCCTACCGCCAGACGCGCGCCTGGGTCGACGCGCAGACGCCCACCTTCAAGCAGATCCTCGACGACTCCGGCATTCAGTTCGACGCCAACGGTCTCGCCGTCGCCAAGCCCGGCGTCACCACCGCCGACTCCCCCGACCTCAACACCACCGTCAACGCGTGGAATTCCCTCCAGGCCAGCCGCGCGAACTGGGTCAGCGGCACCCAGCTCCTCAACCGCCTCACGAAATACACCGCCAACGCCTACTCGGATTACCGCTTCAGCCGCGGCCAACTCACCGGCCTCCGCGTCGGCTACGGTATGCAGTTCCGCGGTCCGCAAGTCATCGGCTACCGCGGCGCCGACACCATGGTAAACCCCACCAACCCGCTCCTCGCCATCGACGATCCCAAGGTCGATGCCTACACCGTCGTCTGGCAAAAAGCCTACTTCCTCGGCACCGCGACGATTGGCTATCCCGTGAAAATCGCCCGCCACAAAATCGATTTCAACCTCTCGATCACAAACCTCTTCAACTACGACACGCCGCTCTATAACTCGATCGGACTCCGCGCCCGCGAGGGCGATATCACCTCTCCCGCCCGCGTGAGCTACCCGCGCTACTTCAGCTACACCACTCCGCGGAGCTTCCGCCTCTCCGCCACGAAAACGTTCTGAGTTCTCTCTTCGCGCCATGCCCCCGCCGCTCAACCGCCGCACCTTTCTCACCCGCCTCGGCACCGCCGCCGCCGCCGTCCCGCTCGCGGCCACCCTCCGCGCCGCCGCCCCCCGCACCCGCACCGCCGACGTCTGCGTCTACACCGGTAACGCCGCCGGTATCGCCGCCGCCGTCGCCGCCGCGCGCGAGGGCCGCCGCGTCCTCGTGATCGAGCCCAGCCGCTGGCTCGGCGGCATGACCGGCAGCGGCCTGGTCCACATCGACTGGGGCCGCGCCGAAGCCGCCGGCGGCACGGCGAAAAAAATCCTCAAAGACGGTCTCACCGATCCGCAATACCGCCGCATGTTCGCCGAACTCGCGCAGACGCACGGCATCGAAATCCTCTACGAGCACCGCGTCGCCTCCGTCTCCAAAACCGGCGCCACGATCACGTCGATCGTTCTCGATCACGCCCCGCCCGACCGCTTCGGTTGCCCCCTCGCGCAGCCCAAAGAGGCCGGCGCCGTCACGGTGAGCGCGCGCATGTTCATCGACTGCTCCTACGAGGGCGACCTCATGGCCAAGTCCGGCGTGAGCTACACCTTCGGCCGCGAGTCCCGCGACCACTACGGCGAAAACCTCGCCGGCGTCCGCCCTCCCCTCGCCGTCTACGCCATCGATCCCTACGTGCAGCCCGGCAATCCGCGCAGCGGCTTGCTTCCCCTCCTGCAGGATCACACGCCCGGACCGATCGGCAGCGCCGACAAACTCACCATGGGCTACGGCTTCCGCTGGAAGTTCACCCTCGGGAAAAACCAGCTCCCCATCGACCCGCCCGACGACTACGACCCATTTACATTCGAGGTTTATCGCCGCGCCTTCACCGGCAAGATCAAGATCGAGGGCCGGCGGATGAGGAAACTCGGCGTTTACGAGGAGGCTGCCGGCGGCGTCCACACCCCGGAGACCGGCAACCTGACCCGGAGCCTCGTCGCACCCACTATCTACGGCTCCAATGCCGCCTATCCCGACGGCGACTGGCCGACGCGCGCGCGCATCTGGAAATTCCATCAGGATTTCATGCGTGGCATGACGCACTTCCTGCGCACCGACCCCTCGGCCCCGGAGAAACTGAAGACCCGCGCCGCCGCCATCGGCTTTTCCCCCGGCCAGTTCGACGACACGGCGGGTTGGCCGCATCAACTCTACGTCCGCGAGGCCCGCCGCATGATCTCAAGCTACGTCGTCACGCAAAAGGACATGGAGGGCACCACCGACCCCACCGACTCCGTCGGCCTCGCCTCTTACGGCGTCGACGACTGGCCCTACGCCATGCACCCACTCGACGGCCAGGTCGCGCTCCAAGGCGGCGACTACTCGATGCTCTATCTCGAAGAAAAACACCGCGGCATCTACCCCATCCCCTACCGCGCGATCACCCCGCACGAACGCGAGTGCCGCAACCTCTTCGTCCCCGTCTGCTGCTCCGCGAGCCACATCGCGATGACCTCGATCCGGATGGAGCCCGTCTGGATGACCCTCGCCGAAGCCGCCGGCGTCGCCGCCTCATTGGCGATCGCGTCCGATCGCGCCGTCCAACGCGTCGACTACGCCGCCCTGCGCCCGAAACTGCGCGACCTCGGCGTCAAACTCGACCGCTCCACCGTGATCGAAAAAGCGAAGATCTGATTTCCCCACCAGTCCCCAACGCCGCGCCGACAGCGTTGTTTCGCGCCGCGCGCGCAGCCCGCTTTCCTGACCGCGCCGCCCGAGGTGGGCCGGCCGCTCCGCGGGCGGCGGATGGGAAAGAGAGAGAGAGAGAGAGCGCGCGCGCGAAAGAGACGTGGCCCGCCGCGCCGACAGCGTTGTTTCGCGCCGCGCGCGCAGCTCACTTTCCTGCCCGCGCCGCCCGAGGTGGGCCGGCCGCTCCGCGGGCGGCGGATGGGAGAGAGAGAGCGCGCGCGCGCGAAAGAGACGTGGGCTGCCGAGCCGCGCGCGGAGCGCACGGCCCACCCGGGAACACCGGACCCGGCACGAAACGCAGATCCGCCCCCGCCGCGCGCGACCCAAAGAGCCGCGTCGACAGTCGGCGCCGCCCCACCCACACTCGGCGCATGAAAACCCGCATCGGGATTCTCACGGGCGGCGGAGACTGCCCGGGTTTGAACGCGGTGATCCGCGCGGTCGTCAAGTCCGCCACCAAACGCGGCTGGGACACGGTGGGCATTCTCGGCGGCTTCGAGGGCTTGTTGGGCGCGACCCACACCCGGCCCCTCGACTATCACCAGATGGACGGCCTGCTCTACCTCGGCGGAACGATTCTGGGCACCTCCAACAAAGGCCGTTTCTCCGGCAAGTCCGGCCACGGCGAGACGCGCCAGATCGATCCCGCCGTCCTCGCCGAGGCCCGCGCGGGCGTTGAGTCGCTCGGACTGCGCGCGCTGGTCGTCGTCGGCGGGGACGGCTCGCTGACCATCGCCCAGCAATGCTTCGAGGCCGGCATCCCCGTCGTCGGTGTGCCCAAAACGATCGACAACGATATCGCCGGCACCGTCGTCACCTTCGGCTTCGACAGCGCGGTGGCCTTTGCGACCGACGCCCTCGACCGTTTGCGGTCCACGGCCCAGAGCCACGACCGCGTCATGATCGGCGAAGTCATGGGGCGCTACGCCGGCTGGATCGCCGCGCACGCGGGCATCGCCGGCGGCGCGGACGTGATCTTGATTCCCGAGATCCCGTTTCATCTGGAGGCCATCTGCCAGGTCGTCCGCGAACGCGAAGCCCAGGGCAAACGGTTCACCTTGGTCGTCGTGGCCGAAGGCGCCCGCGAGGCCGGGCACGACTTCGTCACCGTGGGCGAGACCGGGGCGCTGCGCGAAGCCCGCCTCGGCGGCATCGGCGCCGTCGTCGCCGGCGAAATCGAACGGCGCACCGGCAAAGAAACCCGCGTCTGCGTCCTCGGCCACCTGCAGCGCGGCGGCGCCCCCACCACCTTCGACCGCCTGCTGTGCACACGCTTTGGGGTCGGCGCCGTCCGCCTCATCGCCGAGGAAAAATTCGGCTTCATGGTCGCCCACCGCCCGCCCGACACCGACGCCATTCCCCTCACCGAGGCCATCGGCCGCCTGCGCACCGTGCCCCTCGACGGCGACATTCTCCGCACGGGCCGCGCCCTCGGCATCGGCTTCGGGGATCTGCCGAGCGCGCCCGCCTGACCCGCCCGCGGCGTCCGCCCAATCGGATTCGGTGGTCGATTCGTCAGCGACCCTCCCGCCGACACGGCGCGCCACCCGCCGTCCCGCGCCCCTCCGCAATAGATACACCGGCTTAGGATTGCGCCACGCACTCCAAACCGCACGCTCCCGCCCGCTCCACCCGAGCCGCCATGGATCTC
>JBIKOK010000337.1:0-5496 GCA_044358025.1 Opitutaceae bacterium | reverse complement strand
AATTAAAAATGACCCGGGACTCACGCCAGTTAATAGAGATGCAGCTAAAATTCTCAGGCCAATGCCCGAGTTCATACCTAAAATTTCATGGTCGCCTGAAGAAAAAGATGAGATTCGTTGGGCCGGGCTAATCAGCAAGTGTCCAGCTTGTGGCGGCAGAGGATATGAAGGCGGTTACTGTTTTGACTGCGGAAGGGCGCTTATTCGAGGAACAGGCATCAAGAAATCCCAACAAGAATTATAGGTTAACAGGTTCGGGAGCCACAAAACGTCAGGTCTCGACTCGTGACCGAATGCCGACGGCCTCCTCCCGCCAATGGACGTAAAAACTAAGTCGGGTTTACTCGTTCGCGTTCCTCACCCCAGCAGCCCCTTCACCACGCTCCCGTGCACGTCGGTCAGCCGATAGTCGCGGCCTTCGAACCGGTACGTCAGCCGCTCGTGGTTGAAACCGAGCTGGTGCAGAATCGTCGCCTGCAAGTCGTGCACGTGCACCTTGTCCTTCGTGACGTTGAAGCCGAGTTCGTCCGTCTCGCCATAGGACAGCCCGCCTTTGATCCCGCCGCCGGCCAACACCATCGTGTAGCAATCCGGATAGTGGTCGCGCCCGAGAATCTCCCCCGCCGCCGTGCGCCCCTCGCGGAACGGCGTGCGGCCAAACTCGCCGCCGAGCACGATCAGCGTCTCGTCGAGCAGCCCGCGTTGCCGCAGGTCGTTGATCAGCGCCGCCACCGGCTGGTCCATCGTCGCGCACTTCTTTGTCAGGCCGCCGCGGATGTCCTCCTTTTCGCTCGTGCCGTGAAAATCCCAGCCCCAGTCGAAGAGCTGCACGAAACGCACGCCCTGCTCCACGAGCCGGCGCGCGAGCAGACAGTTGTTCGCAAAACTCGACTCGCCCGGCTGCGCCCCGTAGGCCGCGATCGTCGCCGGCTTTTCCCGCGTGATGTCCATCACCTCGGGCACCGACATCTGCATGCGGTAGGCGAGTTCGTATTGCGCGATGCGCGTGCGCGTCTCGGGATGGCCGAGGGCGCTCGCCTGGAGTTCATTGAGCGCCTGCAACGCATCCAAACTGTCGCGACGCAGGTCGCGCGTGAAGCCCGCCGGATCCGACGCGTAAAGCACCGGATCGCCCTTGGACCGGCATTGCACGCCCTGAAACACCGACGGGTGAAAACCGCTGCCGTAGGAATTCTTGCCGCCGTTCGGCTGCACGCCGCTGGAAATCAAGACGACAAAACCGGGCAGATTCTGGTTCTCCGTGCCGAGTCCGTAGGTCACCCACGATCCCATCGAGGGCCGCCCGGGCCGCGGCGAACCGGTGAACAGCAGCAACTCCGCCGGCGCGTGGTTGAACTGGTCCGTGTGCATCGAATGGATGATGCACAGGTCGTCTGCCACCGTGTGCAGGTGCGGAATCGCGTCCGACAGCCAGTGCCCGCCGCGACCGTGCTGCGCCCAGGTGCGCGGACTGCCCATCAGCTTCGGCGTGCCGGCCGTGAACGCGAATTTCTTCCCTTTCACGAACTCGTCCGGACAGTCCTGCCCCTCGCGTTTCACCAACTCCGGCTTGTAGTCGAACAGGTCGAGATTGGGCGGCGAGCCCGTGAGGTGAAGATAGATCACGCGCTTCGCCTTCGCCGCGAAATGGGGCAGGCGCGCCGCCAACGGATTGGTCGCCGAGAGCGGCGCCGCGTGGGCGTTGCGCCCAAGGAGCGAGCCGAGGGCGATCGCGCCGAGCCCCGCCGCCGACTCCTTCAAAAAATGGCGGCGCGTGCTGTGCTGCAGGGACGAGAGATAGGGATGCATGGCGGAAAAGACGCGGCCTACGGTTTCATGAGCAACTCATCCAAATTCAGCAGCACGTTGCCCACCACGGTCCAGGCCGCCGTCGCCGCAACGTCGGCGCCTTCGGGCAGCGGCCCGAGCGGATTCGTCGCGACGGCGAGCGCCTGCGCCGCCTCGCCCTCGAAGCGGCGGAGCGTCCGTGTATAGAGCGCCAGCAACGCGTCGCGCTCCTTGGCCTGCGGCGCGCGGATGAGGCAGAGCCGGAAACCGTGGTCCAGTTTCTCCGCCGCGGAACCCTCGACCGCCACCATCCGCCGCGCGAGGGCCTGCGCCGCCTCGATGTAAACCGGATCGTTGAGCGTCACGAGCGCCTGCAACGGCGTGTTCGAGCGCTCGCGCCGCACCGTGCACACCTCCCGGCTCGGCGCGTCGAACGTGATCATCGACGGATAGGGATTCGAACGCCGCCACGCGGTGTAGAGCCCGCGGCGGTAGCGGTCCTCCCCGACACTGTTCTCCCAGTCGAGGCCCGAGCCGAACGCGGCCGCCACGCCCATCTTCGGCTGCGGCGGATTCACCGGCGCCCCCAGCATTTTTCCGCTGAGCAGTCCGCTCACCGCGAGCGCCTGGTCGCGGATCATTTCCGCCGACAACCGGAAACGCGGGCCCCGCGCGAGCAGACGATTGTCGCTGTCGCGCGCAAGCGCTTCCGCGGAAATCCGCGACGACTGCCGGTAGGTCGACGAGCTCACCATGAGTTTCAACAGGTGCTTCACGTCCCAGCCGATCTCGCGAAACTCGACTGCCAGCCAGTCGAGCAACTCCGGATGCGACGGCGGCTCGCCCTGGCTCCCGAAATCTTCGCTCGTGCGCACCAATCCCGAACCGAAAATCGATTCCCAAAACAGATTCGCGACGACCCGCGACATGAGCGGATTTTTAGCGTCCACCAACCACCGCGCGAGGCCGAGGCGGTCCGGCGCCACGCCGGCCGGCAGGGCGTGCAGGGCCCCGGGGACGCCCGGCGTGACCTCGTTGCCGAGGTCGAGATAATTGCCGCGCCGCTGGACGTGCGTCTTGCGGCTCTTGTCCGCCGCCAGCTCGGCCAGGACCGGCACCGTGGTGAACGGTTTGACGGCCTCGCGTTGCTTGATCGCCTCCGCCAACTGCCGTCGCTCCGCCGCCAACCCCGGCGCCACCGTCACGTAGTGGGCGGTCACCCGCTCGCGCTGCCCGTCGCTCCGCGCCGGCGCCGGCGTCCCCAGCGCCGCGAGCACGGCCGCAGGCGTCCGCGTGATTTCCGCCGCCCGCCCGTCGTCCGTCGCCGCGAGCCGCAGTTGGGCGAGCGTGTGGTGCTTCTTCTTCGACAACTGCTCGATCGTCACCGTGACCTTCGCGCCGGCCGGCAGCACGACCGGCACCTCCGGCAGCAACACCAGCGTGTGGGCGCGGCCGGATGGCGGGCCCACCGCCCACCCCTTTTCCTTCCCCGCCCTTGCGGTCAACACCGACTCCGCCGCGTAACCCTCCTGCGTGAAGTCGGCCTGGGCCGACGCAAAACGGATCGCCTTCGCCCCGCTGACGGCAAATTCCGTCATCGGTTTCGGAAGCTTGTCCACGGCGGACTCCCACACGACCGTGCGCTCCTCGTCGAGCAGGGCGACGCGGGCGCCGGCCAGACGCGCGCCCATCTTGGCGTCGGTGCGATTCCAGACCACCACCCGCTCGATCGCCTGCCCGCTCTTGAGGTCGAGTTCCCACCAGGGGTTCTCCGACTTCTCGGTGTGCGTCGCGGTTTTGCCCTGTTCGAAATTCCCGTTCGTCTTGCCGTCGATCGCGAGCTTCGCCGCGCCCTCGTTGGCCGTGCTGCTCTGGCTCGCGATCCCGCCGGACGCGAGATTGTCGCCCCCGGCAAACACCTGCACCTCCGCGAGCGAGAGGATCCGGTCCTTCCCCGGCAACTCGATGCGCAGATACCGCCCCGCCACTTCGCGCTGCCCCGCCGCCGTGACCGACGCCAACACTCGCGTGACGACAAATTCCCCGGCACCGTGACCGGCCCCCCGGCCCGGCGACGCCTCGTCGGGCAACGCCTCGAGCCGCAGCCCCGTCAGCGTCTGCTCCGCGCCGACCGTCGCCGCGATCGTGTAAATGTCCGTCTCGCCTTTTCGCTCCACGCGAATCGCGCCGTCGGCCGCGCGGGCCATCGCCGCCCCGGATTTCGCCTTCAGCTCCGTGGGCGCGAGCGTTTGCCACACGAGCGGCGCGGCGAAGCGGGCCTCCCAGGCCGGCTGGGCCGCCAACAGCTCCGGCGTCCGCGTGCGCACGGTTTTCTCGAGCGCGGCGATCGCCGTCTCGAACCGCTGCCGCTGCTCTTTCTGCTCCGGCGTGTAGAGCGCGAGCACCGGCGCCTCGTCTTTGCGATCCTCGTCGGCCGTGTTGTTCAAGATCGCGAACAACCGAAAATAATCTTCCTGCGTAAACGGGTCGTATTTGTGCGTGTGACACTGCGCACACGCCATCGTCGACCCCATAAACACCGTCATCGTGGTGTTCACACGGTCGACCACCGCGACGTTGCGAAACTCCTCGTCGACCGTGCCGCCCTCGCTGTTCGTCGGCGTGTTGCGGTGAAATGCCGTCGCGATCCGTTGCTCCTCGGTCGGATGCGGCAGCAAATCGCCCGCCAACTGCTCGGTCGTGAACTGGTCGAACGGCTTGTTGGCGTTGAAGGCCCGGATCAAATAATCCCGATAGGCCCAGATCGTGCGCAACGGATCGTCCGCGTAGCCGGCCGAATCCGCATAGCGCGCCTGATCCAGCCAGAGCCGCGCCCAGTGTTCCCCAAAGGTCGGCTGCGCCAGCAGGCGGTCGACCATCCGCTCGTACGCACCCGGCGCACCGTCGTCCACGAAGCGCTTCACCGCCTCGGGCGTCGGCGGCAACCCCGTCAGGTCGAGCGCGACCCGGCGCGCGAGCGTCGGCCGGTCCGCCTCCGGCGAGGGCCGCAACGATTCGCGGTCGAGGCGGCTGAGCACAAACGTGTCGAGCGCATTCGACGGCCAAGCCTTGTCGCCGACCGGCGGCAGCGGCGGCCGCACCGGCACCACATAAGACCAGTGCGGCGCGTAGGTCGCGCCCTGCTCGATCCAGGCCTTGAGCAGCGCTTTTTCGCGCCCGGTGAGTTTCTTGCCGAAGTCCGCCGGCGGCATCACGTCGTTTTCGTCGTCCGTCGTGATGCGCTGGTAGAGTTCGCTCTTCGCCGGATTGCCCGGCACAATCGCCGCGTAGTCGTCGATCACCGCGAGGGCGCCCTCGCGTGTGTCGAGCCGCAGCCCGCCCTGGCTGGCCTTGCTGCCCTTGCGGTCCTGCGCGTCGGGTCCGTGGCACTGGATGCAATTGTCCGACAATACGCGCCGGATATCGCGGTTGAAATCGATCTCCGCCGGCACGGTCCCGTCCGCGACCGCCGGCACGGCACTCCGTCCCTCGCTCGGGCAGGCGCCGACGAGCAAGGCCGGCAGCAACCAGCCGAGCGAATGCGCGATCAGGAGGGGGCGATTCCGTGACATCGCCTCCTTAGTGGCGCACGAACCGCCGCATGACAAGTCGCGGCGCAATTTTCCTCGCGCCCCTCCTCCGCGCCGGCCTGCACCGCCGTTTCCTGCCGGACCCGGCGTCCCCGGCGGGCCGGGCGCGCCGCCGCGT
>JBIKOK010000126.1:0-18357 GCA_044358025.1 Opitutaceae bacterium | reverse complement strand
GCGGTCTCGAATCTGGGGCTGCCGGTGACGCTGACGGTGGATGCGGGCAGTGCGGGCACGTTGAATCCGGCCAACGAGCTGGTGGCGATCGGTCAGACCGGGACGATTACGCTGCGGGCGAACCAGGCCGGCACGGTGAATGTGGCCGCGGCCGAGGAAGTGGTGCTGGTGCTGGATGTGGCGAAGGTCCCGCAAGGGTTGATTTTTGGGCTGCAGGCGACGGCGTTGTTCGGCACGCCGCCGATTCCCCTGCAGGCGACGGCGAGTTCGGCGCTGGCCGCGAGCTTCCGGGTGGTGCGCGGAGCGGCGACGATCAGCGGCAACACGCTGGTGGTGAGTGGGGCCGGACGGGTGTGGGTGCAGGCCGTGCAGGCCGGCGACGACACCTATAATCCGGCGCCGGCGGTGACGCAGGTGCTGCGCGTCGGCGCGGTGGCGCAGACGATCCAGTTTGCCGCCCTTGGCCGGGCCACTTATGGGGACGCGCCGCTGAGCTTGGGGGCGACGGCGAGTTCCGGGCTGCCGGTCAGCTATTCGGTGGTGCGGGGATCCGGCGCGGTGGCCCTCGGGTTGCTGACGGTGACCGGCGCGGGCGAAGTGGTGGTGCGCGCGAGCCAAGCGGGCGATGGCAACACGCTGCCGGCGGCGGACGTGGAGCAGACGCTGGTGGTGGGAACCAAGCCGTTGACGGTGGCGGTGCGGTCCGCGAGCCGGAGCTACGGGCAGGCCAACCCGGTGTTTGGCTATGACTATACGGGGCTGGCGGGGGCGGACACGGCGGCCGCGATCACCGCGCCGAGTGCGACGACCGGTGCGACGGCGACGAGTGCGCCGGGGGTGTACGCGGTGACGGTGAGCGGGGGCAGTGCCGCGAACTACACGCTGCTGCGGGTGGACGGAACGCTGACGGTGGTGCGCGCGGAGCAGACGCTGACCTTCCCGGGCCTGTTGAATCAGGCGCTGGGCAACCCGCCGTTTACGCTGGGCGCGGTGGCCAGTTCGGGACTGGCGCCGGTGTACAGCATCGAGAGCGGACCGGCGAGCGTGGCGGGCAACACCGTGACGATTACGGGCTCGGGCCTGGTGACGGTGAAGGCGAGCCAAGGCGGCGATGCGAACTACCTGGCCGCGAGCGAGGTGACGAACAGCTTCACGGTGGCGAGTGCAATCGGGGTGGTGGGCGTGACCGCGCAGCAGCCGAGCGGGGCGTACCGCAGTGGCGAGACGCTGGTGATCCAGGTGAGTTTTTCCGGAGCGGTGAGTGTGACGGGCGTGCCGCAACTGGCGTTGAACACGACGCCGGCGCGCAGCGCGGTGTATGATAGCGGTTCGGGCAGCGACACGCTGAGCTTCCGTTACGTCGTGCAGGCGGGCGACACGGCGGCGGTGCTCGACAGCGCGGGCGTGAACGCCCTGACGATCACGTCGGCGGCGATCCGCAACGGGGCGGGCACGGCCCCGGCGGTGCTGAGTCTGCCGAGTCCCGGCGGGGCGGGTTCGCTGGCGCAGGCGCGGCAGCTCGCGGTGGATACGACCGGCCCGACCCTGGTGCGGGTGGGTTCGCCCACGCCGGACGGCAGCTACAAGGCCGGCGCAGAGATTGTGCTGCAGGCGACGATGAGCGAAGCGGTGCGCGCCGGCAGCGCCCTGACGCTGACGCTGGATACGGGGGCGACGCTGAGCGTGACGGCCGCCGTGGCCGGGGTGCAGTTGAGCGGGAC
The DNA here is from genome assembly GCA_044358025.1 of Opitutaceae bacterium. Classification (GTDB taxonomy): domain Bacteria; phylum Verrucomicrobiota; class Verrucomicrobiia; order Opitutales; family Opitutaceae; genus GAS368. The sequence continues at coordinate 16,636 of JBIKOK010000126.1, read as the reverse complement.
CTACACGGTGCAGGCCGGGCAGACCAGTGCGGACCTGACGGTGGTGAGCTACACGCCGGTCAATGTCGCGGACTTGGCGGGCAACGCGGCCGTCGGCACGGCGCTGCCGGCCGGCGCGGATAATCTGGGCGGGGCCAAGGCGCTGGTGATTGCGACGCAGGCGCCGGGGGCGCCCGGAGCGCCGGTGGTGACGCCGGTCGGGGCGAACCTCGTGGCCAACACGCTGAACGTGACGACGACCAATCTGCAGGTGAGCGCCGCGATCACGGCCGGGGCGGCGAGCGGCGGCAGCGCGCGTTTGCTGCTGGGCACGCAGGTGCTGGCGAGCGATCTCACGATCGCCGCGGGCGATACCGCCGTCACCTTTGAGCTGGGCACGGCCACGGTCGCCGCCCTGCAAGCCGCCGTGCCCACGGGCGGCGCCCTCACCGTCGTCCTGCGCGACGCCGCCGGCAACGATTCACCGGCCAGCCCTCCCACCGCTCTCCTCGCCGACTTCATCGCCCCGACTCTCAGCGTCACCAGCGAGAGCACCGGCGTCGCGGTCGGCGCGTCGGTGGCAGTCACCTTTACCTTCAGCAAGAACGTCAGTGGTTTCAACGCGGCGGTCGTCGCGGTGACCGGCGGCAGCCTGACCGATGTGAGCGGGAGCGGGGCGCGCTACACGGCGACGTTCACGCCCGTGCCCGGACCGGGCGGCAATGCGACGGTGGCAGCCGGGGCGGGCGTGGCTGTCGATGCGGCCGGAAATCCGAGCCTCGCCGCGCTCACCCTCCCGTTGAAAACGAATCCGGCCGCGGCGCTGACCGTCACCCAGGTGACGGCGGCGACCGCCGACGGGGCGTACCGGGCGGGGGCGGAGATTGTGCTCGAGGTGGTATTTTCCGGGGTGGTGACGGCGACGGGCACGCCCCGGCTGGCCTTGGACCTCGTGCCGGTGCGGACGGCGTCGTACGTCGCCGGTTCCGGCAGCCGGACGCTGACGTTCCGCTACACGGTCGAGGCCGGTGACCGCACGGACGACCTCGATTACGCGACGACGGGCGCCCTGACGCTGAATGGGGGAACCCTCGTCAATCTCTCCGCCAGTGCGGCTGACTTGACCTTGCCGGCGCGGGGCGGAGCCGGGTCTCTGGCCGTGAGTAAAAATTTGCGGGTGGATACGGTGGGGCCGCAAGTGCGGATCACCAGTGACCTGCTCGCGCTCAAGGCGGGGCAAACGGCCCAGCTGAGCTTCCGGTTGAGCGAGAGCGCAACGGATTTTTCCGCCGACGATGTGAGCGTGACGAACGGGCAGTTGAGCGCATTCAGCGGCAGTGGCAGCCAATATTCGGCGACGTTCACGCCCGCGCCGGACGTGAGTGTGGCCGCGCAGGTCCGGGTCGCGGCGGGGGCGTTTACGGATGCGGCGGGCAACGCGAACACGGCCGCGGAGCTGAGCCTCGCGAATGACGTGCGCCTGGCCTGGGCACGCAGCTGGGGCGCCAGCGGCCGCGATGAAGTCCTGACGACCGTCGTCGACGCGAATGGCAACGGGTATGCCGGCGGCCGTTTCTCCGGCTCGGTGGATGCCGACCCCGGCACCGGGGTGGTGGCCCTGACCGCGGCGGGTGACACGGACGGGTTTGTCACGAAGTTTGATCCCCAGGGTAATTTTGTCTGGGTGCGGACGTGGGGTGGCGCCGGCGCCGATGAAGTGCGGACCCTCGCGTTGGATGCGCAAGGCCGGGTTTATCTGGCGGGCTCGTTCAGCGGTGCGATGGATCTGGATCCCGGCGCTGCGGTGGTGCCGGCGGCCTCCGCGGGCGCGGCCGATCTTTTTGTCGTCAAGCTCGATGGCGCCGGCCAATTCCAATGGGGAGCGGGGCTGGGCGGTACAGGTCCGGATGAGGCGCGGGCCTTGGCGGTGGATGCCCTCGGCGCCGTCTATGTGGGCGGCGGGTTCAGCGGTCAGGTCGATTTCGACCCGGGTGACGGGGCGCGGATGCTCGGCGCCGCCGGGGACAAAGACGGATTTGTTTTCAAGCTCGATGCGGCGGGCACTTTGCTCTGGGCGATCGCGCTGGGCGGCAGCGGCTCGGACCAAGTCAACGGCCTGGCCGTGAATGCGCTCGGCGAAGTCGATGTCGCGGGAGTGTTCAGCGGCACGGTGGATTTTGACCCGGGCGCGGAGGTGGTGTCGATCAGCTCGGCCGGCGGTGCGGACGGCTTCGTGGCCCAGTTTACGGCGGCCGGTGGGCTGCAGTGGGCGCGGGGCTTCGGGGGCCTCGGCGAGGACGCGGTGAGCGCCGTGGCCGTGAGCGGTGCCGGGGACGTGACGCTGGTGGGCTCGTTCCGCGGGACGGTGGATTTTGATCCGGGCGCGGGCGTGCGGGCGTTGACCGCGGCGGGGGAGAGCGACGGATTTATTGTGCGGTTGGACCGGGCCGGCTCCCACCGGTGGAGCCAGACGGTGGGTGGCGCGGCGGGCGACGGCGTGCACGCGGTGGCGGTGGACGAGCAGGGGGCGGTGTATGTGGGCGGATCGTTCTACGGGACGGTGGATCTGGATCCGGGCACCGGCACGCAGCGCTATGTGGCGTCGGAAGCCGGCGAAGAGGCTTATGTGCTGAAACTGAGCGCGGCCGGAGACCATGTGTGGTCGAAGGTCCTGGGCGGAGTCGCGGACGAGCGGGTGCAGGGCGTGGCCGTGGACCGGGTGGGCGACGTGTATCTGGCGGGGTATTTTGGCGGGGTGGCGGACTTTGATCCCGGCGCGGGCACGGCGCAGGTGGCGTCCGCGGGCGGGACCGATGCGTTTGTGCTGAAGCTGACGACGGCGGGTGCGATTGCCTTGGATACGCAGGCGCCGAGCGTGGCGGCGGTGACGCGGCAGAGCCCGCTGGATGCCGCGGCGGTGGCCAGCAGCGTGGTGTACCGGGTGAAATTCAGCCGCGAGGTGACCGGGGTGGACGCGGGCGACTTCACGCTGACCTTGGGCGGGACCCTGAGCGGAAGCATCGCGGGGGTGGCCGCGCTGAGCGGGACCGACTATTTGGTGACGGTGCAGAGTCTGGTCGGCAGCGGCACGCTGCGGCTGGACGTGAAGGCGAGTGGCACGGGGATCGCGGACCAGGCGGCCAACGCGCTGAGCGCGGGCTTTGCCACGGGGGAAACGTATACGCTCAGCGCGGTGGCCCCGCGCCCGGTGATCGCCGGGGCGGTCAGTGCGGACGGGACCTACGGCAGTGCGTTCAGTTACGCCATCAGCGCGAGCGGCAGCCCGTTCAGCTACACCGCGACCGGGCTGCCGGCGGGGCTGAGCGTGAACGCCGCTTCGGGGCTGATCAGCGGTACGCCGCAGGAGGCGGGCGTGTTTGTGGTCGGCTTGGGCGCCTCCAATTTGCCCGGCGCGGGCGGCGGCGTGGTGGTGCTGACGATTGCCAAAGCGGCGTTGACGGTGACCCCGGTGAATGTGAGCCGGCCGTTCGGGCAGGCGAATCCGACGCTGGCGCTGAGCTACGCGGGGCTGGCGACCGGAGACACGGCGGCGGTCCTGGCGGCGTTGCCGGAAGTGACGACGGGGGCGGGGGTCCGCTCGGCGGCCGGCGAGTACGCGTTGGTGGCCGGGGGCGGGACCTCGGACAAGTACCGGTTTGTTTATGGCAGTGGAATCCTGACGGTGACGCGGGTGCCGGTGACGATCGGATTGGAAAACCTGATCCAGAGCTACACCGGGCAGGGCCTGACGCCGAACGCGAAGAGCAGTGGGGCGGATGTGGCGCTGACGCTGACCTACAACGGCTCGGCGGTGAAGCCGGTGCTGCCGGGCAGCTACACGGTGGTGGCGACTCCGAGCGAGGCGAACTACACCGGCAGCGCCACGGGGACCTTGGTGATCCAGCGGGCCGAGCAGTTGATCGAGCTGGCTCCTTTGCCGGTCACGCCGCTCAAGGATATCCCCGGCGGGCTGCTCATCGAGACGTCCGCGACGTCGAATCTGCCGGTGACGCTCACGCTCGCGGCGGGCAGTGCGGCGAGTTTGTCCGGCGGCAACAAGCTGGAAGGCATCGCGGCCGTGGGCAGCGTGACCCTGACCGCCACCCAGGCGGGCAATGGCAATTATCTGGCGGCGGAGGACGTGGTGCTGACGCTGGATGTCACAAAAAAGAACCAGGTGATCAATTTCCCCGAACTCCCGGCGCTCTCCACCGGGCAACCGACCCTGACGTTGCGGGCGACGGCCTCATCGGGGCTCGACGTGGGGTACGTGATTGTGAGCGGCCCGGCGACCGTGGCGAACGGGGTCCTGAGTTTCAGCGGCGTTGGCCGGGTGGTCGTCAAAGCGGTCCAAGCAGGCGACGCCGCCTTCAATGCCGCGCTGGCGGTCCAGCGCGCGGTGACGAATGCGCCGGTGGCGCAGGCGATCACGTTTCCGGCCGTGGCTGGTCCGACCTACGGCGATGCCCCGATCACCTTGGCCGCGATCTCGGATGCGGGCTTGCCCGTGGCCTACACGGTCGTGCGCGGGCCGGCGAGTGTCTCGGGCAACGCCCTGAGTCTCACGGGCGCGGGTGAGTTGCTCGTGCGGGCGAGCCAAGCGGGCAGCCCGACGATCGCGGCGGCGGCGGCGGTGGATCAGAATATCGTGGTGGGGCTGCGGACGCTGCAGGTGGCGGCGGTGTCGCAAACGCGGGCCTTCGGTGCGGCCAACCCGGCGTTGGGCGTGACGTACCAAGGTTTCGTCGCGGGCGATTCGGCCGCGCTGCTGGACGCGGCGCCGGTGGTGGGCACGGCGGCCAACGAAAACTCGCCCCCGGGCACCTATGCGCTGGTGCCGGCGGGAGGGCGGTCGGCCAATTACCGGTTCGAGTTTTCGGCCGGGACGCTGACGGTCATCCCGGCGGCGCAGACCCTGGCGTTTCCGCCTCTGCCCTCCCAAGCGCTCGGCAATGCGCCCTTCTCGCTCGGGGCGGTCGCCAGTTCCGGACTCACCCCGGGGTATTCCATTGTGAGCGGGCCGGCCACCCTGGTGGGCAATGTGGTGACCGTCACGGCGGCGGGCACGGTCGTGGTGCAGGCGACCCAGCCGGGCAACGGCAATTTCCTGCCGGCCACGGCGCAGGAACAATCGTTCGTCGTCTCGAGTTCCATCCAGATTATCGGCCTGACTTCGAGCTCGCGCGACGGCGCCTATCGCGCAGGGCAAACGATCCTGATCGAAGCGAGCTTCTCGGGCGTCGTGCTCGTCACCGGCGTGCCGGTGTTGGGCTTGAACGTGGGCAACGGCGGCGCCGCCCGCTACGTGTCCGGCTCCGGCTCCAGTACGCTGACCTTCAGTTACGTGGTACAGGCGGGGGCGAACGCCGACCGGCTGGATGCCGGCGAGGCGCAGTTGGCCGGCGGGACCATTGCCAGCGAGACGGGGACCGTGGCGCCCTCGACGGTGCTGCCGCGGGCCGGGGCGGCCGGCGCGCTGAGCGCCAGTCGTACCCTGCGCATCGATACCAACGCCCCGACCGTGCCCACTCTGGTGGTGGCCAGCCCGACCAATTTGGTGCGGCCGCCGCTCGGTGGCCGGGCCGAGGCGGGGGCCGTGATCGAGGTTTATCGCAGCGCCGAACTGCTGGCGCGCGTGACGGCGGGGCCCGACGGCAACTGGTCGGCCACCGGCACGTTCGATCTGACCGCGGGGACGCAGGGGTTGACGGCCCGCGCGATCGATGCGGCGGGCAACGTCGGGCCGGAGACCGCGTCCCTGGCCGTGGTGGTGGACACGACGGTGCCGGCGGCGCCGGTGGTGCTGACGACCGGTGCGACCAACAATGTCCGGCCGGTGATTGTGGGTTCCGGACCGGTGGGCGTGACGGTGCGGCTGTTGGACGGCGCCGACCTGCTCGGCACGGCGCTGGTGAGCGACGGCACCTGGCGGGTGACTCCCGGACGCGACCTCGCGGTCGGCGGGCATCGCTTGACGGCGGTCGCGATCAACGCGGCGGGCACGGCCAGCCCGCCCTCGGCGGAGGTCGGGCTGACGATTGATTTGACCGCGCCGGCGGTGCCGGTGATTGCCACCCGCGGGATCTTGGCCGGGACCAGCGCCACGCTGCGGGGCACGGCGGAACCGGAGAGCACGGTGGCCGTGTTCGATGGGGCGGCCCTCCTGGGCAGCACGAAAGCGGCGGCGAACGGCGAATGGGTTTTCCGGCCCTCCGGCGTGCTGTCTTCGGGGATCCGTGCGATCACGGCGACGGCGCAGGATGCGGCCGGCAACCTCAGTGCGGCCACTCTGCCGATTCTGCTCGAAATCGACTCTTACGCGCCGGATGCGCCCAGCATCAGCACCAAGGGTTCGTTCAACGTCGGCCAGCCCGCCCTCGCCGGCAAAGCGGAGCCCCTTTCGACGGTGCGGATCTTCGACGCCGCCACGTTGCTGGGCAGCGTGGTGGCTTCGGCCGCCGGCGACTGGACGCTGACGCCCGCGGTGGCGCTGGCGGACGGGCAGCATCGGATCAGCGCCCTGGCCGTCGATGCGGCGGGCAACGTGAGCCCCTTCTCGGTGGAGACCATCCTCGCCATCGATGTGACCGCGCCGCAGGCGCCGGTCTTCGAGGCCGGCGTCTTTGCGCAAAGCCTGCCGGTCCTGCGCGGCACCGCCGAGGCCGGCAGCACGGTGAAGCTGAGCGTCGCCGGGGTCGAGGTGGGGAGCGGTACGGCGGACAGCGGCGGCTTCTGGCAGTTCAAACTGGCGGTGCCCCTGGTCGAGGGTGCGAATCTGCTGTCGGCGGTCGCGATCGATCGGGCGGGCAACCGCAGCCCGGTCTCGTCCTCCGTGGCGATCACGTTCAATCCGATCGCGCCGGCCGTGCCGGCCTTCACGGCCGCCTTCCTCTCCCGGAGCACGGGCACGCCGCTGATCGAGGGTACGGCGGCGGCCGGCACGACGGTTCTGCTGTCGGATGGCGGCAACCCCCTGGCCGAGGTCCTGACCGGCCCCGGGGGCCAGTGGAGCTACCTGCCCCCGACGGCCTTGGCCGAAGGCGCGCATTTTCTGACGGCGCGCGCGCGCAGCGGCGAGTTGATCAGCGCCCCCTCGGGCATTCTGGAGCTCATCATCGATACGCGGGGCCCGCTCGTGCCGACGCTTGCGGTGCAAAGCCCGAGCCGCCGCGAGACGCCCACCCTGTCCGGCTTCGGCGAAGCGGGTGCGACGGTAAAGATTTTTGACGGCGCCACGTTTTTCGGCGCCACGACCGCTTTGGCCAACGGGGCGTGGGCCTTCGCGCCCCAGCAACGTTTCACTGAGGGCGAACATCGTCTCACGGCGCAGGCCGTGGATGCGGTCGGCAATGAAAGCGTCCGCTCGAGCGTGACGCTCCTGGTCGTCGACCTGACGGCCCCGGCGGCCCCCGTCCCGGACGCGGCGGACCTGTTCAACACCACCCAGCCGACCCTCCGCGGCAAGGGCGAGCCGCTCGCCCGGATCCAGCTCTCCGTCGCCGGTGTGGCGGTCGGCGAAACCTTTGTCGACAGCTTGGGCGATTGGTCCCTCCGGCCGACCAGCGCGCTCGCCGAAGGTGCGCAGCTCCTCGCCTTTGCGGCGACCGACGTGGCCGGCAATGTCGGCCCCACCGTCACGCGGACGATCCGGATCGATGTGACGGCACCGGCCCGCCCCACCTTCGTCGCGCCGGGCGACCTGCGCACCCTCACGCCGCTGCTGCGCGGCACCGCCGAAGCGGGCAGTGCGCTCAGCCTTGCGGTCGGCAGCACGGTGATCGGATCCGGGGTCGCGGCGGCCGACGGTACGTGGAGCGTGACGGTCGTCAGCGGGCTGGTCGAGGGCGAGCAATCCGCCACCGCGGTGGCCGTGGATGCCGCGGGCAACGCGAGTGTTCTCTCCGTCGCCGTGCGACTGCGGGTGGACCTGACGCCGCCGGCCCCGCCGAGCATCGCCGTCAGCGGGACTTTCAATGTGGCGCGTCCGGCCCTCGCGGGGACGGCCGAAGCGCTCGTCACCGTGCGCGTGCAAGAAGGCAGCACGGTGCTCGGTACCGCGCTGACCGACGAGGCCGGCCAATGGAGCGTGGTGCCGGCCGCGCCTTTCAATCGCGGTCTGCACACCGTGACGGCCTTCGCCGTGGATGCGGCGGGCAACGAAAGCCCGGCCAGCGCCCCCGCCGCCCTCACGATCACCTTGGTCGGGCCGCCCCCGCCGGTGATCACCTCGGCCGGCCCCTTCAATTCCGGCCAGCCGACCCTCGCCGGCACCGCGGAAACCAACACGCGGGTCGCGCTGTTCGAGGGCTCCACCCTGCTGGGCACCGCCACGACCTCCGCCGGCGGCGTCTGGTCCGTGGTGCTCGGCGCGGCGCTGGCCGAAGGGCTCCACCCTCTGACGGCCGTTGCGACCGACTTGGGCAACAGCGTCGCGGGCCAGCCGTCCGATCCGGTCGCGGTCACGATTGATTTGACCGCGCCGGCCCGGCCGGTGATCGCACCCCTTGCGGCCACGGCCAACCTACGGCCGGTGATTGCCGGCACGGCGGAAGCCGCGACGACGCTCGTCCTGCAGGACGGCGCCGTCGTGCTGGGCCGCGTCAAGACCGGCGTCGACGGCGCGTGGAGTGTCACCCCGGCCACGGACCTCGCGGAGGGGCCGCACGGGCTCACCGCGGTGGCGCAAGACGCGGCGGGCAACACCAGTGCGACGTCCGGGTTGGTCACGCTCACCGTGGACACCGTCGCGCCCGCCGCGCCGAGCTTCCGGCCGGTGGCGAGCCCGACCAGGACCATCGCGGGTCCCTTCAGCGGCACCGCCGAACCCCTGGCGCTCGTCAAACTGTCGAATGGGACACAAGGGCTCGGCTCCACCACGGCCACTGCGGCCGGTGAATGGAGTCTGACGCCGGCGGTCACCTGGATCGACGGGGCCTACACGCTCAAGGCCACGGCCACCGATGCGGCCGGAAACCTCGGACCCGCCGCGCAGATCAGCTTTGTGGTGGATGGCGCGCCGCCCTCGTTGCCGACCGTGGAATTGCTGGTCACGACTTCGCCCACGCCGGTCTTGCGCGGGACCTACGATCCCGTCGATACGGCGGCGCTGACCGTGACTCTGGCCGGCAAGAGCTACGCCAGCGCGGCGGGCCAGGTCACCCTGGTTCCCACGGAGGCGCGCTGGCAACTGGCGGTGGCGCTGGTGGACTCCCTGCGGGAAGGCACCTACTCGGTTTCCGCGGTCGCGCTCGACCTGGCGGGCAACACGGCGACGGACACCTCGGTGGACGAACTGGTGGTCGGTTTGGTCCGCTCGGCGACCACCGCCAACCTCGTGCCCCAGCCGACCTCGGCCGCCGCCCTGCAGATTCGCATCTCCAGCGCCGCCGCCATCAGCCGCGATTTGGCCGCGCTCTTCACCGATCCGCTGGAGCGGCTGCTGCGGTTCTCATTGGTGGAACAAAAGAACGTGACGGCCACGCTGAGCGGCAACGAGGTCCGGTTGGTGTTCGCGGCCGATTTCAACAGCCTCGCTTCGGTCAAGATCCGGGTGAACTTCGATCCGACCGATCTCACGAGCGGTCCGGTCTATGCCGTGAACTTCGTGCTCGATGCCAATGACAACGGCATCGCCGATTCCCTCGAGACCACCTTGGGCGATGCCAACGGTGACGGCCAACCGGATGTCTCCCAAACCGGCGTCGCGACCTTCGTGGCCCCCTCGACCGGCGGCATCTCCGGCAACGGCTCCGGCGCCGGGATCATGTCCATCGTCATCGGCGATCGCAGCCCCGCAGACGTCCGCGCCGACCGCAACGGCGTGGTCGTCGACGCCCAAGGCAGCATCAAAAACGTCAGTGCCCTGTCCGTCTCGGAATTTTCCTCCGCGCCGGTCACCTGGACCCCGGTGTCGCCGGTGATTCAGTTCGAAATCGCCAACGCCCGGCTCCAACCCGACGGCTCGGTGGTGGTGATCGTCTCCCTCCCGGCCAATGCCACGGTGCCCCGGCACGTCTACAAGTTCGGCTACGAGTTCGCGAACTCGACCCAGAAGACCTTCTTCCTCTACGACTGGGACGGCCGCACCGGCGGCCAGTTGATCGACACGAATAGCGACGGCCGAGCCGATATCGTGCGCCTGGTTTACCGCGACGGCGAGCGCGGCGACGACGATTTGCTGGTCAACGGGATTATTGTGGACCCGATCGTCATGGGCTCGGATCTGGATATCACTCCGGCCCCCGCCTTCACGATGGCCAGCGGAGGCTTCCGGGGGGCGCAACCGACCCTCACCGGCACCGGTTTGCCGCTGGCGACCATCAAACTCTTCGACGGCCCGGGCTTCTTGGGCGCGACCGTCGCCACCGCGGCCGGGACGTGGAGCTTCCTCCCGCCGGCGCCGTTGAGCGAAGGCCAGCATACCTTCAACGCCACGGCGACCCTGCCGCCGGCCCAGACCAGCGAAACGGTTTCCTTTGCCTTGCGCCTCGACAGCCTCGCCCCGGCGGCGCCGGTGATCCAGGGGTCGGCGCCCGTGGCCGCCAGTACCTTGCTCCGCGGTTCGGCGGAGGGCGGCGCAACGGTGACCGTTTTTGTGGCGGGCACGGAGCGGGCCAGAGCCGTGGCGCTGGCCGATGGCAGCTGGAGCGCTTCGGTGAGCCTGTCCGCGGGCGTGTTTTCGGTGACGGCGACCGCGACCGATGCCGTGGGCAATGTGAGCCCGCTGTCCGCTCCGCTCGCCGTCCGCGTCGAGCCGCCGGCCCTGCCGCCGATCCCGCCGACGACGGGACCGGTGAGCGTCACCCTCACTCTGAGCCGACTGGCGCAAGCTTTCGATGGGACGCCGAAGGCCGTGCTGGTCACCACGACTCCCGTCGGGGTAACCGTCGCGGTGACCTACAACGGTTCGCCCGTGGTCCCGGCCGCCGTCGGCGTTTACGCCGTCGTCGCGACCGTGACGGCCCCTGGCTACACCGGGCTGGCCAACGGCACGCTCACGATCGCCGAGCCGGCGCCCAGCCTGGGGGCGCCCCAAACCCTCGCGCTCGCCACGGGCGCCAAGCTCGTTGCGGGTACGGCGGTGACGCTCACGGCGACCGCGTCGAGCGGTTTGCCTGTCGTTGTCAGTGTGGTCAGCGGGCCGGCGAAACTGACGGGCGACGTGCTCAGCCTGTCGGACGTGGGCACCGTGGTCGTGCGGCTCAGTCAGGCCGGCAACGCCGCCTACCAAGCGACGAGCGTGGATCGCGCGTTGCCCGTGGCGGCACCGACCCAGCAGGTCTACCTCGCCGCGGTGCTGGCGGGGGAGGGTGGGGCGCGCGGCGGGGACATCGGGTTGGCCGTGGCGCCGGGCGGAAAGAGTGCGACCCTGCTGGTGGTTCTGCCCGCCGCCGGCGTGCAGGGCGCGTTCACCGTGGGGCTGGATGCGCTTGGAAATTTCACGGTCGAACTGCCCGTCGCGGCGAAAACGGCGGCGGCCGCGGCGGGCGGCCGGACCATCGCCGCGGCTCCCGGGGACGCGCTGCTCCGCGGCACGGTGCGCGACGAGCGGTTCACCGGCACGATCGAGCCCCTCGGCCTGCGCTTCTCGGTCGCACTCACGCCCGCCACCGGGGTGACGGCGGCGGTGGCCGGCGCCTACCGGGCCGACCTCCTGGGGTCCGGCGGCGGCACGGTGGACAGCGTTGCCGGCGCCCAGGGCCAGGCGCTGGTGCTGGTCAGCACCCCCACCTATACCGTGGGCACGTTGGCCGCACTCGACGGGGCGTTCGGGTTTGTCACGCCGCTCGTCCTCCCGGGCGGCGCGGCGAGCGTGCGCGGCGCACTCAACCCGGGCACGGGGGCGATTACCGGGGGCGTCCGTTTGGTCGGGGGCGTTGAGACCGAGTTTGCCGGTCTGCGCGATCAGCTGACGCCGACCCGCCAGCTGATCAATCTGGCCTCGCGCACCCGCGTGGGCGCCGGCGAGCAGACGCTGATCAGCGGCTTCGTCGTGGGTGGCGCCGCGGCGCAAACCGTGTTGATCCGCGGCATCGGCCCCGCATTGGCGGAGTTCGGCGTCGCCGGGGCGTTGGCCAGCCCGCGCCTGCGCCTGTTCCGCGACGGCGCCGTGTTGGCCGAAAACACGGGCTGGGCCCAATCCGTCACGGGCCCGACCGCGCTCGCGGCGGCCTTTGCCCGCTTGGGCGCGTTTGCGCTGCCGACCAATTCGGCCGATGCGGCCTTGTTGGTGACGCTCCCGGCCGGGGCCTATACCCTCCATGTGGACGGCGGCGAGGGCGTGGCGTTGGCCGAAATCTACGACGCCTCCGCCCCCGGCGCTTCGGCCCACCTCCTGAACGTCTCGACCCGCGGCTATGTGGGGGTGGGGGCCGACGCTCTGTTCGGCGGCTTCGTTGTCGCGGGCAATGCGCCGCAACGCGTGCTGGTCCGGGCCATCGGCCCGGGGCTGCAGAGCTTCGGCGTGGAGGGCGTCTTGGCTGACCCGCGCCTCACCGTGCATGGCGGCGCCTTGATTGTGGCGGAAAACGACAACTGGGGCGGGGCCGAGACCGCCGCCGTGCTCGCCGCCCAACGGGCGGTCGGCGCCTTCCCGCTCCCCGCGGGCAGCAAGGATGCGGTGCTCTGGCTCACGTTGGCGCCCGGCGCCTACACCGCCCAGGTCCAGGGCGTCGGGGCCGGTACGGGCGTCGCCTTGGTGGAGATTTATCAGCTTCCGTAAGGAGAAATTACTCATGAAAAAATGGCTGTGCTGGCTCGGGTTCTGGGTCTGGGCTCCCTGCGCCGTTTGGGCGCAGACGGTCAGCGTCGTGCCGAGCGCGACGACCTATGTCGCCACCGGGGGCACGGTGTCGTTCGCGGTGACGCTCACTTACTCCGGCGTCATGTCCGCCGTGGGCTTCAAGATTGATGCCGTGCCGGCGGGCTGGTCGTTTGTCTCGGCCGGGGGCACCCACCCGCCGGCGTTCGCCCCGTCCGCCGGTTCGACCGGCGCGTTTGAGGTAGGCTACGTATCCATCCCGCCCAGCCCGATTTCGTTTACGCTCACGGCGGCGTATCCGGCCGGCTTGGTCGGCAACCAGATTTTCAGCGGCGTCGTCGGCATTTTCCGCCCCGGCGCCCTGGCCATCAGCGGGCCCAACATCGTGCTCGCCCCTTCGGCCGCCGTCGGCGTGCCGGCGCTGACCCGGCAGCCCGTCGGGGCCGTGTTGACGCAGGGCGACAATTACCTGCTGCAAGCGGAGGCCAGCGGCGCGGCTCCGTTGACCTATCAATGGCGCAAAGACGCGGTGCCGGTCGCCGGGGCGACCAATGCCAGTCTGGCGCTCAACGCCGTCAAAGCGGCCGATGCCGCCGGTTACTCGGTGGTCGTGACCAACGCGCAGGGTTCCGCCACCAGCGCCGTCGCCGTGATCTCGGTGGTGGCGGCGGCCGTCCCGCCCTCGTTCGCCAGCCCGCCCGGAGCGCAAAGCGCCACGGCCGGCACGGACGTCACCTTCTCGGTGGTGGCCGCAGGCACGGCTCCGTTCACTTACCAATGGTTGCGGGGCGGCCAAGCGCTGGCCGGCGCCACCGGCGCCACCCTCACGCTGCGCAGCGTGCAAAAAACCGACGAGGGCATCTACAGCGTCGCCGCGAGCAACGCCGGCGGCACGGCGGTCTCCGGCGGTGCGGCCCTCACGGTCACCGCCGCGGGCCCGGCGCCCGCCATCGTGACCCAGCCGGTCGCGCAGGTGGCCGCGCCGGGCGGGAGCGTCACCTTCTCGGTGGGGGCCGCGGGCGCGGCGCCGCTCGCCTACCAATGGCGGTTCAACGGCGTGGCCCTCACCGGCGCCACCGGGGCGGCGTTGGCCATCCCGAATGTCCAAAGCGCCCTCTTCGGGGCCTACAGCGTCGTCGTGAGCAATGCGTCCGGCTCGGTCACCTCGGCCAGCGTGCTGCTCTCGGCCCTCGCCGGCGCCGTGGCTCCGGCGATCACGACCCAGCCCGTCGCCCAGACCCTCGGCGCGGGGGCCAGCGCGGCGTTTGCCGTGGTGGCCTCCGGTACCGAGCCCCTCGCGTATCAGTGGAAAAAAGACGGCCAAACCGTCGCCGGCGCGTCGGGCGCCACCCTCCGCCTGACCAATCTCCAGCGCGCGGACGCCGGCACCTACAGTGTGGTCGTCAGCAATGCCGCCGGGACCGTGACCTCCTCCGGGGCGACCCTCACCGTCGCCGCCGCGCCCTCGGCGCCGGTCTCCCGCCTCGCCAATCTTTCGGTCCGCAGCCTGGCCGGTTCGGGCGATCAGACCCTGATCGTGGGTTTCGCGGTGGGCGGAGCCGGGGGCAAGGCGATGCTGCTGCGGGGCATCGGCCCCGCCCTCGCGCTCTTCGGTTTGTCCGGCGCCCTGACCGATCCGCAGCTGCGGATTTTCACGGCCGGCGGAGTCCAGACGCACTTCAACGAGGATTGGGGTGGGGGCGGCAATCTCGCCGCCGCCTTCAGCGCCGTCGGGGCCTTTCCGCTCCCGCCCGCGTCCAAGGATGCCGCCGTGCTCGCCCCGCTCGCCCCCGGCGCCTACACCGCCCAGGTCACTTCCGCGGCCGGCCCCGGCCTCGCCCTGCTCGAAGCCTACGACTCCGACGCGCCGCCCGTGACCGCCCGCCTGGTCAATCTCTCCGCCCGCACCGAGGTCGGCACCGGGGACAACGTCCTGGTGATCGGCTTCGTCATCACCGGCACCGCGCCGACGCGCCTGCTGCTGCGCGCGGTCGGCCCCGGCCTCGCGCTGTTTGGGGTGGGCGGCGTGCTCGCCGATCCGCAGCTCCGGCTCTTCAACGCGGCGGGCGCGGTCATCGACACGAACGACGATTGGGCCAGCACTCCGGTCTTGGCGACCGCACACGGCCAGGCCTTCACGCAAACCGGCGCCTTCGGACTGTCGGCCGGCTCCAAGGATGCCGCGCTGCTCGGGACGCTCCCGCCCGGGGCGTACACCGCGCAGGTCTCCGGCGTGAACGCCACCACGGGGGTCGCGCTCGTCGAGGTTTACGAAATCCCCTGAGGCCCGGCTGCGCCCCGCACCCCGCCCGGCGGCACCGGGACGCGGCGCCGGGACGCGGCACCGGCCGCACCCGGGCGGGGCGGCGTGGGCCGAGCCCGACGACGTTCTCGGCGACGAGCCCCCGGCCCAGCGATTGACCGCCGCGGACACTCACTATCCTCGCCGCGCCGCGCGGCCGCGCGAACCTCACGGCCGCACCGTGGCGCAGTTGGAAAGACCGTCCGACCCGCCGGGCCCGCCGCCGGAAGCGCCTTTCGCCCGGCCCCTCGAAAAAACCTGCCCCGATCTCCTTTTCCCACCGCCCATTTTTCACCCGACCCCGAATGCCGAACTCTCTGGGCCCGACAAACGGCTGAGGGATAGGTGAACGGGGCGTTTGACTGGTCGGGCGAGGGCGGTTCCCTCTCGGGATGGCTGCTCACAAACAACTGGAGGTCGTGTGGTTCAAGCGCGACCTGCGCGTGAGCGACCATGCCCCGTTGGCGGAAGCCTGCGCACGCGCCCGGTCGACAGAGGGCCAAATCCTCGGTTTCTACGCGATCGAGCCTTCGGTCATTCGTTGCCCGGACTTCTCGGGTCGGCACTGGGCGGCGGCGCGCGAGGCTTTGGCGGAACTGCGACAGAACCTGGGGCGGCTCGGCGTCCCGTTGGCCGTGAGGACGGGCGAGGTGGTCGAGCTGTTGGAGCGACTGCGCACTCACGCGGCGGGGCGGGGGACGAAGCTCGCGCTCTGGTCGCACGAAGAGACGGGGAATGCGGTCACCTATGCCCGCGATCGAGCCGTCCGCCGGTGGGCGCGGACCCAAAGCGTCGAGTGGAACGAACGCAGGCAGACGGGCGTGGTCCGGCGCTTGCCGTCGCGCGAGGGTTGGGCGGCGGCGTGGGAAGGGTGGATGCGCGCACCCCTCGCGGCCGTGCCCGACCCGGCGCGGGGGTGGACTCACGTCGAACCCGGCGCATTGCCCGCGGCGGCGGAGCTGTCCTTGACGGCCGACCCTTGCCCCCATCGCCAAAACTCGGGCGAGGCGGCGGCCCGGGAGCTGCTGGACAGTTTCTTAGCCCACCGGGGCAGGAACTACAGCCGCGAGATGTCGAGTCCGCGTACGGCGGCCCACGCCTGCTCGCGGCTCAGCGTCCCGCTGGCGCTCGGGACGATTTCGCTGCGCACCGTCGTCCAGTCCGCGCACGCCCGCATGGAGGAACTCCAGGCGGCCCGCGCGGTGGGGGCGCCCAGCGACGGCTATCAGGTCGGTTCGGTGCGCTCCTTCGTCGCGCGGCTGCATTGGCACTGCCATTTCATGCAGAAGCTCGAAGACGAGCCGCGGATTGAGACGCAGTCCTTCGTGTCCGCCTTCGATGGCCTCCGGGCGGCCGACCCGACGGGCGATCGGGCCGAACGGCGAGCGGCTTGGGCGGCTGGCCGCACGGGGTATCCGTTGATCGACGCGTGCATGCGTTCGCTGCGGACCACGGGCTGGATCAACTTCCGGATGCGCGCGATGTTGATGTCCTTCGCCAGTTACGACCTCTGGTTGCCCTGGCGGGAATCGGGCCTGGAGCTGGCCCGCCTGTTCACCGATTACGAGCCCGGCATTCATCCTAAAATCCGCAGT
>JBIKOK010000125.1:0-18383 GCA_044358025.1 Opitutaceae bacterium | reverse complement strand
TTCGCGTTTCTCGGGTTGGCCGCCAAACAGCTCGGCGTGGGCGAGGAATTTCTTGTTGGCGCGGGCCCAGCGGACGAGGGCGGCGAAGAAGTCCCAGTTCTGCGGTGTCATCAGTTCGGGCTTCAGGTAGGTGGAGATGAACCAGCGGCCGCGGCCGATGGCCATGACGGCGAGGTTTTCGAAATCGCCGGGGCTTTGGCGCACGATGTCGATGGTCTCAATGGCCTGGGACGGCATGAGCCATTGGTCGCGGTCCTGGCGGTAGGCGATGTCGCGGGCGGTGATGAGCGACTCCATCCAGGCGGGGCTGGGGACGCGTCCGTAGGGGACATCGTCGCCGTAGGGGCCGAGGACGTAGGGGGTTTTGGTGGTCCACCAGGGGCTCGGGGGGTAGCCGGTGCACAACGGTTCGAGGGCCATATCCGGATTGACCGTACGCAGGCTGTCGAGGACATCGGCCAGGCCGGCGGCGATGGCGTGGGCGGAGTCGGAGCCGACGGGATGGCCGTGCGCGGCGACGTCGCAGGAGTGGAGCATGTAATCGAGCTTCACGTGCCGCAGCTGGTAGTCGCGGGCGAGGCGGACGAGGTTGTTTTTGAATTCGCGTTGGTAGCGCCCGCCGAGGGCGAAACAGGCGACGCGGGAGAGCGGGTGGTTCGCGTGGTCGAGCGGCGTCGTTTCGTAGCCGGCGGAGGCGAGCCAGAGGTTGTCCAGTCCTTCGGGATACGCGCTGCCGGGGGAGACCCAGAGGCCGAGTTTCGCGCCGAGCGCGCCAAGGCTGTCGGTGATGGTGCGGAGTTCGTTGGGGAAACGTTTCGGGTCGACCTGCCAGATGCTGCGGGGATTTGACCAACCGAGGTCGAGGGCGAAGGAGTCGAAAAACAGGCCGGTGCGTTCGGCGAAGCCCTGGCGGAGGGCGGCGATGTCGCGCAGCACGTCGGTCTCCGAGAAGGGGAGCGGGAGGGTCCACCAAGTGTTGGTGTGAAGTTCGAGATCGGCGGGCTTGAGGCGAACGGTGTCGAGATAATCGTAGAAGGCGCGGCGGATGCGGGTGTCGGCGGTGATCAGGCTGCAGTCGGTGAGACGGGCCCACCCGACGACGGCCGTGGCGACGAATTGCCAGGTCTCGCCGAGCGGGAGATGGGGCGTCTGCCAGAGCCGGGCGACGTCGTCGTCGACGCGGCAGGTGCCGGAGACGTGTTCGATGCCGAGGAAGAGGGCGGCGCTGAAGAGCGGGAAGGAGGCGGGGGCCGCGCCGGTTTCGCGGAAAACCTCCCCGTTGACGCGCAGATCGAGGAGCGAGGCGCGGGTGAGCGTTTTTTCGCCGTCGGTGCTACGGGCCCAGGTGTCGATCCGGGCGATGGGGGCGGCGGGACCGAAGGAAAAAATCCGGCGGAAAACCACGCCGGCGGCGGGCACCTCCTGTTCGAACGTGAGGCGATCGGCGCCCTGATCGACGAGGGTCCAACCGGGGGCTAGGCGGTGTTCGTGGCCGTTGACGCCGATGGGTGATTCCTCGGCGACGACGGTGAGTTCGGAGGGGGAGGCGGGGATCGCCAAACCGGTCCAGCGCCACATGGTGTCGGCCGCGGTGAAACGGAGGCGGGTTCCGTTGGGTCCGGTCAAGGTCAGGTCGTCGGGGGGCGGGGGATCCTCGGCTTGGCCGAGCAGGTGCGGCGGGAGGAAAAAGACGAGGCAGACGGCGAGGAGGCGGAGGGCGGGCGAGCGATGCATGGTGCGGGTGCAGCGGCGTTGACGCGTTTTCGGCCGGGAAGTTGCGCCCGGGCGGGGAAGGGCGGGCCCGGTGGCGGAAGACGGTCGGGGGCGCGGCGGCGCCAAGCCGTTGGCGGAAGACGGGATTAGGTTGGCGGCGAGCGGGCTGAGGCCGCGGCGCGGCCGGCGGAGGTAGAAGCCGCAGCCAGGCCGGCGTGAAGCTAGCGGCTTGGGGGGACGGACCGACGGGTGAGCAGAAGGACGGCGCCGCCGACGAGGCTCCAGAAGACGCTGGTGGCCCAGACGAGGACGGCGAGGAGCAGGGCGAGTTGGCGGGAGGCGTCGTCGGGGAGCAGGCCGAGGAGGGCGAGCATGGCGAGGAGCGCGCCCTCGCGGATGCCGTGGCCGCCGACGCTGACGGGCAGCACGGTGGCGGCATAGGCGACGGACATGGCGAGCGAGACCTCGATGAACGGGAGCGGGAGACCGAGGCTGCGGGCGAGGAGCCAGACGGAGAGGAAGTCGAGGAGCCAGATGGCGTAGCTGGACGCGAGGGCGAGGGCGAGGGCGCCGGGGGTGGAGTGGGCGCGGGCGAGGATGTCGGCCAAGGTGGCGGTGCGGGTGGGGCCGAGGCGGCGGGCGAGCCACGGGGGTGGTTGGCGGCAGAGGAAAACGAAGACGACGACGCTGGCGAGGGAGAGGGCGGCACACAGGGCGAGGAGCAGGCGGAGTTCGGCGTGCCGGGCGACGGCGTCGAGTTTCAAGAGCAAGGTGAGGGCGGCGAGACTGAGGAGGACGATGAGGCCCATGACGCGGTCGAGGAAGGTGGCGGCGAGGCCGGCCGCGCGGCGGGTGGGTGCGTCGCGGCAGAGGGCGAAGGCGCGCACGGCATCGCCGCCGAGGCCGCCGAGAAGAAAGGCGTTGTAGAAATTACCGATCCAGGTGGCGAGGTGGGCCCAGGGGAGGGAGAGGGTGAGGCCCTGGGCGCGGAGGAGGAGCCACCAGCGCCACGCCTGCAGGGGGAAGGCGAGGCCGGCGAGGAGGGTGGCGAGGGCGACGAGGCCGCCGTCGAATTTGCCGCGGAGAGCGATGAACTGGGGCCAGTCGATGCTCCCGACGAGGGCGGCGACGAGGAGCGCGGAGCAGGCGTAGCGGGCGGCGCGGCCGGCGGGGGTGTCGAGGAGGGCGAAGAGGCGGCGCATGGCAGAAGGCGGGGACAGAGGACGGAGGACAGAGGACAGGGGACGGGGGACAGAAGGTGGAGGGGGGGCGGGGGCGGCAATGGATAATGTTGCGGGCGGACGGGGCGATCCTCCTCATGGGCGGCCGCGCATGAACAACGACGAATATGTGAAGCTGGCCGAGGTCGAGGACCGGATGTGGTATTTCCGGTCCTTGCACGCGCATGTGGCCCGGGTGGTGGCGGGGGCGGGGCTGAAGGAGAACGCCCGGGTGCTCGACGCGGGGTGTGGGACGGGCGGGATGATTGTGCGGCTGCGGGAGGCGCAACCGGGCTGGCAATGGAGCGGGATCGATTTCATGCCGATCGCCTGCGAGCTGGCGCGGCAGCGGTGCGGTGCCGGCGCGGAGATCCGCGAGGCGAGTGTGACGGCGCTGCCGTTTGCGGACGGGAGTTTCGATGCGGTGGTTTCGGCGGACGTGATCTGTCAGGTGGAAAATGCGGAGGCGGCGGTGAAGGAGTTTTTCCGGGTGCTGCGGCCGGGAGGCGTGGTGGTGATCAATGTGCCGGCGTACATGTGGATGTGGTCGTATCACGACGACTCGTGTCAGACGAAGCACCGTTACACGCGGCCGGAGCTCGAGGGGCTGCTGCGGGCGGCGGGGTTCGGGGAGCGCTGGAGCACGCATTTGAACGCGCTGCCGTTTCCTTTGCTGTGGGCGAAGCGCAAGCTCTTGCGGTCGGCGAAGGACACCAGCGACATGAAGGACTATCCGGCGGTGGTGGATGCCGCGTTCCGGCTGCTGGTGGCGCCGGAACACGCGTGGCTGAAGGTCGGCGGGCGGTGGGCGTGGGGTTCGTCGGTGTTTGCGGTGGCGCGGAAGCCGGAGAAGAAAATCGGGAGCTGAGCGCCGAGAGCTGAGAGCACGCAGACGCACGAAACGGCATGATTCATTTTCCCGTCGCATTTGCGGTGCTGCTCCACGTGCTGTGGTGGGGCGCGGGGCTGGCGATGCTGGTGATGCCGCGGGCGTGGCGGCGGTTTTGGCCGGTGCTGATGGTGCCGGCGGGATTGGCGTTGCAGTCGGCGGTCGTGTGGGCGGGCGCGGCGGCAGGGTGGGAAGGGACGAACCGTTATGCGGGGTGGAGCGAGGGGTTGCCGGCGGTGCTGCTGGCGGTGGCGCTGGCGCGGCGGGGCGGACGGGCGGCGTGGGTGGATATGCAGCGAATCGGCGTGGTGGGGCTCGCCAGTATGGGTGTGCTGGGGCTGCTGGTGGTGCCCCTCGCGTGGGCGTCGAAGGCGTTGACGACGATCTCGCTGGGGAGCTGCGATGCGGGGGACTATGCGGCGGGCGCGCGGGTGTTGCAGGAGTTCGCGCGGACGGAGCGCGGCGGATTTCTCGGGCTGACGGAGGTGGTGCGGGTGCAGTCGGTGGACAATTTTTTCGACTACTGGACGCGGTTGAACCACTTCACGCCGTCGGCGCTGATCGCGTTCAACGGGTCGGTGCTCGGGTGTGGGCCGCACGAGGTGACGAGTGTGCTGACGATGGTGTTGTTGGCGGGTGCGCTGCCGGTGGTGTTTTGGATGGCGCGGGCGGTGATCGGTTTCAGTGCGGGGCCGAGCGTGGCGGTGGCGGTGCTTTATGGGCTGAGTCCGCTGAATTGGTATGTGGTCGGGCACGTGGCGCCGGGGCAGCTGTTGGCGGCGATGGCGGTGGGGCTGATCACGTGGGCGGGGGTGGCGCTGTGGCGGGGGCGGCTGACGTGGGCGCGGGGGGCGGGTTTTTTCGGGGTGTTGGCGGTGGGCTACTGGCTGGTGTTGGGGAGCTATAATTTTTTCGTAGGGCTGTGTCTGGTGCCGGCGGTGGCGTATGCGGGCGGGTTGGCGGCGTGGCACGGGGAGTGGCGGAGATTCGGGCGATGGGGGATCGTGATGCTGGCGCCGCTCGGGGCGTGCGGGATCGTTTTTGCGGGGCGGGTGGCGGGGTTGGTCGAGCGGTTTCAGCTGCTGCGGACGTTTGATTTTGGCTGGAAGATTCCGGCGCTGACGCCGGAGGGCTGGCTGGGGTTGGTCAGCGGGCCGGCGTTGGAACCGTGGCGGATCGGCGGGGTGCGGTGGGTGCTGGCGGCGGTCGTCGTGGGGCTGCTCGGCTGGGCGACGGCCCGGGCGGTGCGCGAGCGACGGAAAAAAGCGTGGATCGCGGCCGCAGTGACGGTGCCGGTGTTGGCGGGTTATGCGTTCCTGGAGTGGCGCGGCGCGCGGTTGGGCACGAATGCGAGCTATGACGCGTTCAAGCTGTTCACGGTGTTTTATCCGGTGATGCTGCCGGCGTTTTGCTGGTGGATCACGCTGCGGTGGAGCCGGCGGTTGACGGAGTGGATCGGAGTGATGGGGGTCGCGGGTGGGGTGTTGCTGGGCAACGTGGTCGGTACGGGCATGATTGCCTGGCGGATGGCGGCGGCGCCGCTGATGGTCGACGGCGGGTGGCGGGAAGTGCGGACGATCGAGGCGATGGGCGACGTGGCGTCGGTGAATGTGTTGTTGCCGGACATGTGGTCGCGCCTGTGGGCGAACGCCTTTTTGCTGAAGAAGCCGCAGTATTTTTTGACGGATACCTACGAAGGGCGCTGGCACACGGCGTTGAAGGGCGAGTGGGATCTCGAAGGCGGCATGATCGCGGTGAAGCCGGCCGAAGGCGCGCGGAAGCAGGTGGGGAAAGGGAAGGCGCTCGTCGACACGCGGGGCGTGGATTTTGCGCGCGTGACGGTGGGCGACGGCTGGTATGAGGAGGAGAGTGAGGCGAAGTCGGGGACGCGTTGGCGGTGGACGAAAGGCGAAGCGACGCTGCGGATCGAGAACCCGCACGCGTGGCCGTTGCGGGTGGTGTGCACGCTCGACGGGTGGAGCCTCGGGGCGCGGGAGGTGACGCTGGCGGTGGCGGGGGAGAAAAGGGAGGCGGGCGGGGCGACGGGCGAAGGCCGGTCGCGGCATCTGGGCGGGCAGCGCGGGCAGACGGTTTTTCCGGAGATCGTGGTGCCGCCGGGCGGGGCGACGGTGGCGTTGACGTCGGCGCAGCCGTGGCCGGGGGCGGTGGGCGGAGAGACGCGGACGCTGGGGCTGTGCGTGTTTGGGCTGGAGTTCGCGGTGCGGCGATAGGGGGTGGGCTTTGCAGGCAGTCGAACTTCTTGAGCGCGGATTGCGCGGAGCAAGGCAGCGAGATGAGGCGGTCCGATCCGCGTAAGCGGCGTCATCCGCGGGCAAGATTTTCAGGAGCGGTCGGAGACCCGGCCCTACTTTGGGGTGGCGCGGGGGACGGGGGGACGGTTGGCTGGAGGCACATGGCTGAGACGAAAAATTTGCGGCGGGTGTTTGCGGGGAAACGCGTGCTCATCACGGGCGGGCTGGGCTTTATCGGCTCGAACCTCGCGCGGGAGCTGGTGCGGCTCGGGGCGACGGTGAGTGTCGTCGACTCGTTGATTCCGGAATACGGCGGCAACCGGCGCAATCTGGCGGGGCTCGCGGGGCAGGTGAAGGTGCATGTCGCGGATGTGCGCGACTGGCCGAAGCTGCCGGCACTCGTGGCGGGGCAGGATTTTTTGTTCAATCTGGCGGGGCAGACGAGTCACATGGATTCGATGACGGATCCCCAGACGGATCTGGACATCAACGGGCGGGCGCAGCTAGCGATCCTCGAGGCGTGCCGGGTGCACAATCCGGCGGTGCGGATCGTGTTTGCGAGCACGCGGCAGATTTACGGGAAGCCGGATTATTTGCCGGTGGACGAGAAGCACCCGGTGCGGCCGGTGGATGTGAACGGCATCAACAAGCTGGCGGGGGAGTCGTATCACCTGCTGTATTCGCGGGTGCACGGGATCCGGGCGACGGCGTTGCGGCTGACGAACACGATTGGGCCGCGGATGCGGGTGAAGGATGCGCGGCAGACGTTTGTGGGGGTGTGGATCCGCCGGCTGGTCGAAGGCGAGGCGATCGAAGTGTGGGGCGGCGAGCAGCTGCGGGATTTCACCTACGTGGACGATGCGGTGGGGGCGTTTTTGCTCGCGGCGGCGAAGGATGAGGCGGTGGGCGAGGTGTTCAATTTGGGCGGGCCGCCGGCGGTGACGTTGGAAGGACTGGCGGCGATGCTGGTGGAGCTGAATGGTGGGGGCTATTATGTGGTGAAAACCTTTCCGGCCGAGCGGAAGAAGATCGATATCGGGGACTACTATGCGGACGACCGGCTGATCCGGAAGAAACTGGGGTGGCGGGCGCGGACGGATTTGCGGACGGCGCTGAAGCGCACGCTGGCGTATTACCGCAAGGAGCTAAAGCACTACGTGTAAAAGGCCGGCGACGAAGGCGCGAAGCTAACAAAAAAGACAGCAGGGTTTTCTTGCGGCGCGGCGGGGTTTGGCGACTAATGGGCGGCGATGCCGGACCCCGCACTGAGCTTTGTCATACCCCTTTACCGCAGCGCCGAGACCATCGGTGCGGTGGTGCGGGCGATCGAGGAGCTGCAGATCGAGGGCGGGCACGAGATCGTGTTGGTGAACGACGGGAGTCCGGATGGGACGGCGGAGGTGTGCCGGGAGTTGGTGAAGCAGGCGCGGGTGCCGATCACGTATGTGGAGCACGCGCGGAATTTTGGGGAGCACAACGCGGTGCTGACGGGGTGGCGGAACGCGCGCGGGACGCACCTCGTGAATCTCGACGATGACGGGCAGAATCCGCCGGCGGAAGCGGCGCGCCTGTGGCAGCACGCGAAAAAGGAGGGGCTCGATATCGTGTTTGGCCATTATGCGGTGAAGCAGCACTCGGTGTGGCGCAATTTCGGGAGTTGGTTTACGAACCGCATGACCGACTGGGCGCTGGACAAGCCGCCGGGCTTTTATCTCTCGAGCTTTCGCTGCGTGAGCGCGTTTGTGGCGAAGCAGGTGATCGGATACGCAGGGCCCTATCCCTACATTGACGGACTACTGCTCCAAGTAACGCAGCGCATCGGGTCGATCGACGTGAGGCACGAGGCGCGGGTGGCGGGGGAGAGCACCTACACGTTGCGCCGGTTGGTGCGGCTGTGGCTGAGTGCGTGGATCAATTTTTCGGTGTTGCCGCTGCGCGTGGCGACGGTGCTGGGGCTGATCATCGCGGCGGTGGGGCTGGCCGCGCTGGGGGCCGTGGCATGGCTGTGGTGGTTGGACGAGGGTCCCGCGACGGGCTGGGGCTGGCTGATGGCGGCGATGCTGATTTTTTCCGGCACGCAGCTGGTGCTGCTGGGGCTGATCGGCGAGTATGTCGGCCGGATGTTTTTGGCGGTGAACCAGCGGCCGCAGTCGGTGGTGCGGGAAGTGCGCCGCTCGGGCGGCTAAGGCGGCGCCGCCGCCGGTTGAAAGCCAAAGTTTAAGCTCAAGGCGACGGGCCGGGCGGGAACATGGTTTCCCAGCGGGCGAATTCGCGGGCGAGGGCGGCGGCGAGGGCGCCGAGGGCTTCGGGCGGCGGCGTGCGGGTGAAGCCGTGCAGGAAGAGAAAAGTGCGGAGGGCGAGCCCGCGGTCCTCGTAGCGGGGGTCGGCGAGGATTTTCTCGTAGTGGTCACGGCACCACGCGCGGAGCGCGCCGGCGTCGGTGGCGAATTCGTGGCGCCAGCGGCGGGCGAGGCGGTAGGAGTTTTCTTCGTCGCGGAGTTTGCGGCCGACGGAGGCGCTGACGTGGTGGCGGACGACGCTGGAGAGGGCGACGGCGTTGATGCGGCCCAAGGCGCGGGCGCGAAAGCAGAGGTCGACGTCTTCGCCGCCGTTGACGTAGCCCGCGTCGAAGCCGCCGAGGTGCTGCCAGAGGGCGCGTTCGACGAGCACGCAGGCGCCGGTGACGGCGGGAACGGGACGGACGGTGGAGGGGAAGCGGGCAAAGGCCGAGGGCAGGGCGCGGTCGTGGACGGGTTTGCCCTGGGGACCGATGATGATCCCGGTGTGATCGATAACGCCGGTGCGGGCATTGAGCTGGATGTTGCCGATGAGGCCGGCGCGGTCGGCGAGCGAGCGGTGGGCGCCGAGCAGGGGTTCGAGCCAGCGGGGGAGGAGGACGAGATCGTTGTTGAGGAGGGCGAGGAAGTCGCCACGGGCGATCGCGACGGCGCGGTTGTTGGCGGTGGCGTAACCGAGATTGCGGTCGTTGAGGACGACGCGAAAGGGCGGGGCGAGGGTCGCGAGCCAGGAACGGGTGTCGTCGGTGCTGCCGTCGTCGACGAAAATGATTTCGTGGGAGAGACCGGAAGGGAGCGTGGCTTGCAGGCTCGCCACGCAGGCGCGGGTGAGCGCGAGGTTGTTGAAAAGGGGAATGATGAAGCTGACCTGCACGCGAGGGGAGCGTGAGAGGGGCGCGGGGCAGGCGGCAAGACTGGGCCGAGGGAGGCCCGAAAAAGGGCGGGGCGGAGACCCGCGCGATTTACGCTTCGGCGGCGAGGCGGCGGAGGTAGGCGCCGTAAGAGGATTTGCCGAGGCGGGTGATATTGGCGTCGAGGCCCGCGCGGTCGATCCAGCCCTTGCGGAAGGCGATTTCTTCGAGGCAGGCGATCTTCAGGCCCTGGCGGTTTTCGATGACGGAGACGAACTGGGCGGCTTCGAGGAGGGAGTCGTGGGTGCCGGTGTCGAGCCAGGCGGTGCCGCGGCCGAGGAGTTCGACGCGGAGTTTACCGGCATCGAGGTAGAGGCGGTTGAGGTCGGTGATCTCGAGTTCGCCGCGTTTGGAGGGCTTCAGCGTGCGGGAGATTTTGACGACGTCGGCGTCGTAGAAATAGATGCCGGGGATGGCGTAGTTGGATTTCGGTTGCGCGGGTTTTTCCTCGAGGGAAAGGACGCGTCCGTCGGGGGCGAATTCGACGACGCCGTAGCTCGTGGGGTCGGAGACGTGGTAGCCGAAGATGGTGGCGCCCTCGGTGCGGGCGCCGGCGGCCTCAAGGGAGCGGGTGAAGTCGTGACCGTAAAAGAGGTTGTCGCCGAGCACGAGTGCGGAGGGTTCGGCGCCGGTGAGGAAGCCGGTGTCACCGGCGATGTGGAAAGCCTGGGCGAGGCCGTCGGGGCTGGGCTGCTCGGCGTAGGAGAGTTGGAGGCCGAGGTTGGTGCCGTTGCCGAGGAGTTTGCGGAAAAGCGGGAGGTCGGTGGGCGTGGAGATGACGAGGATCTCGCGGATGCCGGCGAGCATGAGGACCGACAGCGGATAGTAGATCATCGGCTTGTCGTAGACGGGCATCAGCTGCTTGGAGACAGCGATGGTGAGGGGCCAGAGGCGGGTGCCGGAGCCGCCGGCGAGGATGATGCCTTTACGATTCATGAAGAGGGGAAATAGGGTGGAGGGGACCGAGGGGAGAACAGCGCGGGCTACTTGGCCGTGCCGAGACGTTCGCGGGCGTATTTTTTCGTGGTGATGTCGGCGGCCCAGCTGCGGTGGGTGAGATACCAGTCGACGGTTTTCGCGATGCCGGTGGTGAAGTTTTCCTGCGGGGCCCAGCCGAGTTCGGTCTGGAGCTTCGTGCAGTCGATGGCGTAGCGGCGGTCGTGGCCGGGGCGGTCGGCGACGTAGGTGATCTGCGCGGCGTAGGGTTTGCCGTCGGCGCGGGGGGCCTTTTGGTCGAGGAGGGCGCAGATGGTGTTAACGATTTCGATGTTCGGTTTTTCGTTCAGACCGCCGATGTTGTAGGTCTCGCCGACGCGGCCTTTTTGGAGGACGAGCCAGATGGCGGCGGCGTGGTCTTCGACGTAGAGCCAGTCGCGGATCTGCATGCCGTCGCCGTAGACGGGGAGATTTTTGCCCTCGAGGGCGTTGAGGATGACGAGCGGAATGAGTTTTTCCGGGAAGTGATACGGGCCGTAGTTGTTTGAGCAGTTCGTCGTGAGCGTCGGGAAGTGATAGGTGTGCTGAAACGAGCGGACGAGGTGGTCGCTGGAGGCTTTCGAGGCGGCGTAGGGGGAGTTGGGGGCGAAGGGGGTCAGCTCGGTGAACGCGGGGTCGGTGAGGGAGAGGGTGCCGTAGACTTCGTCGGTGGAGACGTGGAGGAAGCGGAACGCGGCTTTGCGGGGTTCGGGGAGTTTCGTCCAGTAGAGGCGGGCGCAGTTGAGGAGGCGGAGGGTGCCGACGACGTTGGTTTGGATGAACGGCTCGGGGGAATCGATGGAGCGGTCGACGTGGGATTCGGCGGCGAAGTTGACGATGGCGTCGATCTGGTGCTCGGCGAGGAGGCGGGTGACGAGGGCGGTGTCGCCGATATCGCCGTGGGCGAAAACGTAGCGCGGGTCGGCGGCCAGGTCGGCGAGGTTGGCGGGGTTACCGGCGTAGGTGAGGGCGTCGAGGTTGACGAGGCGGGTCAGCGGGGAGCCGGCCTCGGTGAGGCGTTGTCGGATGAAGTTGCTGCCGATGAAGCCGGCGCCGCCGGTGACGAGGAGGTTCATGAGTTGGGGAGAATTTGCTGGATGAAAACGAGCTTCACGGCGTGATCGACATGATAGGCGATGGCGTAGTCTTCGAGAAAGAGGTGAAATTGTTCCTCACCGTTCGCATCGAGGCCGACGAAGGACGGCTCGGCAAACGGGCGATCACGGAGATGGTCAAACGAGGTTTCGAGTTTGCGCTGATCACGACGACTCAAACCGCCGAGGACAGCGTAAGCTTCTTCGTCCAGCATCCATCGATAGCCCCAATTCACTTGGCCGCCGCGGAAGCGCGTTTGGATGTTTCAGGATGGCGGCGGCGATACTCCGTATCGGTGATCCCGTGACCGGCGCGCATGCGTTTCAGGCGGCGGGCCATTTCGGCTTTCCACGCGGGGTCGCTCGCCCGCGCCTTGGCCGCGAGGTAGGCGCTGAGCCATTTGCTCTCCCTGGCGGTGAGCTTGTCGGCGAGTTCCTTGAGTTGGGTGGTCGACATGGCCGGAACGTGCCAGCTCAGGCGGATTTTTTCCAGTTCTTAAGGTCGCGGGCGACGGCTTCGTGGACCTCGGTCATGACGATGCCGACGGAGGCGAGTTTGGCGGAGGTCATCACGCAGTTGGAGCGCGGGGTTTTGGCCGCGGTGTGCATGAAGTCGGATTCGTCTTTGAAGAAGACGTAATTCTTGGGGCAGACGCCGCTCTTGAGGATGAGGTCGACGACCTCGTGGGTCGTGACGTGGCCGGGGTTGGTGACGTTGTAGGTGCCGAAGGGAACGCGTTGCTCCCAGCAGGCGAAGGTGGCGGCGACGAATTCCTCGAGTTGGGAAATGGAGTTTTCGGCGGCGAGGAGGGTTTGGTAACGCATCAACTTGGTGAGGTAGTTGCGGGGGTTTTCGACCTCGTTGAACGGGATGCGCAGCCGCCAGGTGAAGACGTTGGGGGTGCCGGCGAGGACCTCTTCGCCGAGGGCCTTGGTGCCGCTGTAGAAGGAGCAGTTGTTGGTGCGGAAGGTGAAGTTCGGGGTGTCGGTTTCGCTGAAGCCGGTGCCGTCGGGGCGGGAGCCGGTGTAGATGCAGCCGGAGGAGACGTGGCCCCACGGGACGCCGGCGTCGGTGCAGGCCTGGGCGACGAGGCCGGGGAAGACGCCATTGCCGAAGAGGCACTCGGTCTTGTGGAGTTCGCAGGCGTCGACGTTGGGTTTGCCCGTGTAACCGGCGGCGTTGATGAGGAACTCGGGGCGGTCGCGGAGGAGGGCGGCGCGGAGGACGGCCGGGTTGGCGTAATCGACGTCGGCGCGGCGCAGATTGCGAAAAGGGATGCCCTTGCGGGTGAGCAGCGCCTGATAAGCTTGGCCGACGTAACCGGAACCTCCGAGCAGGTAAATCATAGAGGCGGGAAGGAAAGAGGGGCGGGGACGGGGGAACAAGGGTTTTTTCCGGGAGGGAAGGGGTAAGGCCGCGGGATCGCTGCGGGGCTACGCGGCTCGCGAGGCCCAGGGGGAAGAAAAACCGCCACGCCCGGGTGGGCGTGGCGGTGGGAACCGAGGGGAGGAGGCGGGCGGGTCGCCCGGCTGCCGGTTAGAATTTCAGCTTGGCGCCGAACTGCAGGCGCCAACGCGACTGGACGTTCTCGAGGACGAAGTTGCTGTTCGGGACCGGGGAGTTGAAGGTGGGCGCGATCCTGCCGGCCGCGGTGTAGGTGGCGCCACCGAGATTGAGGCGACGGAAGACGTCGTTGCTGATCAGGATCGGCTCCTCGTAGTAGTTGAAGAGTTTCTTGCTCAGGAAAGAGCCGAAGTTGACGAAGTCGGCGAAGACTTCGAGTTGGACGCGCGAGTGGAGCGGGATCGTCTGGGAGATCTTCAGGTCGAGGCGGTTGACCCACGGTTGGACGAAAGCGTTCTTGGGGGCGACGCCGCCGGCGTACTTCGCCAGACCGCGGTCGCCGATGAACTTGAAGTAAGCGGCCTGAGTGGTGGCGCTCATGTTGGAGAAGTCGAAGCGGGCATCGCTGGCATCGGTGGGGACGGCAACGAGGTCGTTGTCGGCGCGGCTGTCGCCGTTGAGGTCAGTGTTGTAGACGTAGCTGAACGGGTTGCCGGAGCGGCCCTCGTAGTAGAGCGAGGTGAGGGTCTTCCACTTTTTCTTGAATTCGAACTCGCGGGTGAGGGTGAGTTGGACGCGATCGCGGACTTCGAAATCGGAGTGGGCTTCCTCGACGGCGCCCTGATTGAACACGGGATTGCGCTGCCAGGTGCCGGAGGCGGTGGTCTGGCCGAACGCCTGCGCTTCGGTGGAACGCCCGCGGGTGTAGCTGAAAATGGTGGCCCATTGGGCCTTCAGCGGACGATCCCACATGAGGGTGATGTAACGGGATTCGCCGGTGGCGCGTTGGCTCACGTGATAGACGTTGATGAATTCGGGGAAGCGGGCGTTAGCCGCCGTGCTCGGGTTGCCGGCGAAACGCTGGCGACCGCCGGCGCCGATCGTGGTCGGGCGGAGGTTGTCGTTGGTGACGAACAGGGTCTTGTCGTTGTAGGTCTGGACGAGTTCGACGGAGAGGATCGAATCGAAGAGGGCGAGTTTGCGCTCGACGGCGAGGTTGCCGCGCCAGACGGACGGGAGCTTGATCTTGTCGTCGCTGAGATTGATCTCGTAGCGGCCGCCGGCAGGGATGGAGGCCGCGGAACCGATGGCGTTGGCGGGATCGAAGGTGTTCTGCAGGTAGGGCACGAGGCCGGCGGGCGGGGTCGTGATGTTGAAGCGACCGATGCCGGGATTCGAGTAGGAGTTGGAGAAGAAGACCCAAGGAGCGCGGCCGAGGAAGTGGCCGACGCCACCGCGGAACTGCACGGAGCGATCGTCGGTGGGCGTCCAATTGAAGCTGACGCGGGGCGAAACGGTCGAGGTGCCGTCGACGGTGCCGTCGTTGCGGTAGCCGAAGCGGTCGAGGAAGAGCTGGTTGAACGGGGGGCGGGAGCCGCTGGCGACCATGTCATAGCGGAGGCCGGCGAGGAGCGTCAGGTGGTTGGAGACCGTCCATTTGGTTTGGCCGAAGAGGCCGGTGACGGCGGATTTGCTGACATCGGCGGGCGGGGTGCCATTGACGTAGAAGGCGCGGCTAAACGAGGTGATGGTGTCGGCCTGGAAGGCGCCGAGGTTGGCGAAATCGAAGAGGCCGTAGGAGCCGGCGCGGAAGAGGTTGAAGTAGTCGTTTTCTTCGCGGTCGAAACCGCCCGAGAAGGTGAAGTTCTTCCAGAAGTAATCGCCGGTGGCGCTGTAGCTCTTGGTGTCGACGAAGACTTGGTTGCCCTGGCGGAACTGGTCGGTGCCGACGACGAGAACGCCGTTGGTGACGGCACTGCCGCCGCGGTCGAGGCCGGGGAGGCCGAAGAGGTGGATCTCGGGGAGCGTGGCGACGGTGGGCGTCAGCTGATCCTGTTGAATGGTGTTGAAGCGGACTTCGGTTTTGAAGCTGGGCGACCACTGACTGAAGAGGGAAGTGGCGAGGGTCTTTTCTTTGCGGCCTTGGGCGTAGAAATTCGAGGTGTAGGCCGTGGTGGCGCCGCCGGCGAGCGTGACGCCGTTGAAGGTGGTGGAGGCGTAGCTGCCGAATTGGGGGACGGTGCCCTCGGTCTCGCTGTAGCGAACGGAGAGGCGCTGGCCGGGCATGATATTCCAATCGATCTTGGCGAGTTTCTTTTCGTCCTCGGCTTCGTTGGTGGCGTTGCCGCCGATCCCGCCCCAGGGGGACGTTTTGCCGCTCTGGGTGTTAATCTGCGCGAGGCGGGCATCGACGGCCGCGACGGTGGCGGCGGTGGGGGTAAAGCCGGCCTGAGCGGGGGCGGTGATGCGGTTGAATTTTTCGTAGTTCAGGAAAAAGAAGAGTTTGTTCTGGATGATGGGGCCGCCGAGGGTGGCGCCCCAGGTGGTGCGCTTGAGCGCGGGCACGCGGCCCTGGGTCAAACCGGGGGCGATGTCGGGACCCTGGCCGCGGAGGCCGAAGATCTGGTCTTTCGAAAGGAGGTAGTAGACGGAGCCGTGGAACTGGTTGGTGCCGCTCTTGGTGACGGCGTTGATGGAGGCGCCGGTGAAGCCGCTCTCGCGCGCGTCGTAGGGCGAGACCTGCACGGACAGCTGCTCGAGCGTGTCGATGGAAAGGGGGTTGAAGAAGGAGGCGAGACCGGTGCCGTTGAGGCCGAACTGATCGTTGATGCGGGCGCCGTCGATGAGTATGGAATTGTAGCGGTTGTTCTGACCGAGGGCGGTGATGTGGGCTTCTTCGCGGTCGTTGGCGCTCGACATGGAGCGCAGGGTGACGAACGGGGAGGCGCTGATCACGTCGGCGAAGGAACGCTGGGTGGTGGGCTTGGCGGCGAGGCGGGCCTGGTTGAGGAGACTGCCGGCGCCCGTGGCGGACGCGTCGAGCTCGTTGGACTCGCCTCTGACGGTGAATTTCTCGAGGGCGACAATGTCACCCGAGGTGGACACGGCGAGGTTCACCTCGAGATCGGTGCCGATCTGGGTGGTGAGGTCGGTGCGCTCGGCGGACTTGATCGAGGCGCCGGTGGCGGAAACAGTGTAGGGCCCGCCGGCGATGAGGCCACGGAAGTTGTAGCGGCCGGTGTCGCTGGTGACGGCGGTGTAGGCCGTGCCGGTCGGGGTGTGGGTGGCCGTGACGGACACGCCGGGCATCGGCTTGCTGCCGGTGTCGCGAACGGTGCCGGTGATGCCGGCGGTGACAATACCTTGGGCGAAGGCAATTGGCGCGAAGGCCAGGCCGAGGAGCACGACGAGCGCGCGCAGGAAGCGGGCGGTCGGGGTCAACGAGGAACGGGGTGCGGTGGTCCCGGTGTGGGCGTCAGACGGTGGTGGGACTGAGGCGGTTCGTTCGTTGAATGATGAGGCCGGTCCAGTGCCGAGTGCGGGGGCGACGGCAACGATTCGGCGTCGGCGCGGGCGGGGGGGGAATTACCGGCGGCGGTAGTCGCCGCGGCTGAAGTATTTTTCCAGCCAGACATACATGCAGATGAAAAAGTAGCGGCTGCCCATTTCCTTGATTTTGAGTTTGGCGACGCCGTGTTTGCGGTTTTCCCAGGAGATCGGCGTCAGGGCCCACGAATAGCCGCGGACGATGGCTTTGAGGGGGAGTTCGACGGTGAGATTGAAGTGGGGCGCGATGAGCGGGCGGCAGCCTTCGATGACGTGGCGGCGGTAGGCTTTGAAGGCGTTGGTGGTGTCGTTGAGGCCGTGGCGGAAGAGGACGCGGATGAAGAGATTCGCGAGGCGGTTGACGAGGAGTTTGACGCGCGGGTAGTCGAGGACGCGGCCGCCGCGGATGAAGCGGCTGCCGAAGGCGCACTCGTAGCCCTCGTTGAGCAGGTGCCAGTAGCGGACGGCGTCGGCGGGGGAGTCGGAGGCGTCGGCCATCATGATGACGACGGCGTCGCCGCGCAGATGATTGAGGCCGTAAACGATCGCGCGGCCGAAGCCGTGGGGGCCGGGATTTTGAACGGGGGCGAGGGTGGGGATTTCGGTGCGGAGCGACTCGAGGACCGACCAGGTGGTGTCCTTGGATCCGTCGTCGACGACGATGAGTTCATGGGGGATACCGGCGCGGGTGAATGCGGCGTGGAGGGCGCGGAGGGTGGGCGGGAGGGAGGCCTCTTCGTCGCGGGCGGGGATGACGACGGAGAACAGCGTGAGCGGGGCGGGTGGCGCGGAAGCGGGCGCGGACATTGGGCGAGGGAAAGAGGGAAAGACGGAGCGAACGAGAACGAGGGTCAGAGGGGGGCGGAGAGGTCGAGCCAGGTGGGGTGCGCGCGGGCGTGGGCCGCGATTTCCTCGAGGATGGCGGCGGGGGGCGTTTGCGGGCGCCATTTCCAGAGGCGCGCGGCTTTGGCGGAGTCGAGGACCATCCACGGAATGTCGAAGGGGCGGGGGGTGGGGTCGGCGGTGATGGGGTGGGGGCCGAACTGGGAATCGCACCAATCGGTGAGTTGACGGAGCGACATCGCGGAGGGGGCGCCGCCGGAGAAATTGGCGATGCGGTCGGCGGCGGGGAGGGCGGGCGCGGCGAATTGTTGCGCGAGGAGCGGGGCGAGGTCGCGCGGGTGGAGGCAATCGCGGACCTGATGGCCGTGGCCGCCGAAGCCGATGTACTTCAGGGGCCGGCGGTGGAGGTGGGCGTTGAGCCAGTAGGCGAAGATGCCCTGGTCGGCGCGGCCGAACTGGCCGGCGCCGGCGAGGACGCCGCAGCGGTTAATGAAGACGGGAAAGGCGAAGGTCTCGCCGTATTCGAGGGCGAGGGCTTCGCTGGCGAGTTTGGTCGAACCGTAGAGCGAGACCGGGGCGGCGGTGGAAAATTCCTCGGCGACGCCGGCGGGGCCGACCCCGCGCGGGTGAGAAGCCCGGAGCGCGGGGCGAAAGGCCTGTTGGTGGACCTCGACGGCGAGGGCGGCGAGGGGAGGGATGGAGTAGACGCGGCTGGTGGAGAGAAGAATAAAGCCGGCGCGGTGGGTTTTGCAGAACTCGAGCATGTTCACCGTGCCGCCGAGATTGTGCTCGATGAGCTGGCGGGAGCTGGTTTTGCCGTCGACGCCGGCGAGGACGCTCGGGTTGGCGGCGGCATCGATGACCCAGTCGACGGCGGGGAGCGTTTCGAGGTCGCTCGGGGCGCGGAGGTCGCCGTGGAAGAGTTTGACGCCGAGTTTTTTCAGGGCGTCGCGGTTGGACTCACTGCCGGGGCGGATGAAGTTATCGAAGCCAACGAGGGTGTGGCCGGCGCCGGATGCGGCAAGGGCGCGCGCGAGGGTGCTGCCGACAAAGCCGCACACACCGGAGATCAGGATTCGCATCGAAGGAGTGAAAGTGAAAGGGAGAAGGAAAGGGAGAGGGAAAGTGAAAGGGAAAGGGAAAGTGAACGGGAGAGGGGGAACGGAACGGGAGAGGGGAACGGAGAGGGAGAGGGAAAGGGGAAGTGAAAGGGAAAAGGGGGAGTGAAAGGGGAAAGGGAGAGTGAAAGGGGACGTGAAAGGGGAGAGGGGAAGGGACAGGAGGAGCGGAAGTGAACG
>JBIKOK010000336.1:0-5548 GCA_044358025.1 Opitutaceae bacterium | reverse complement strand
TGGTCTGACCGCGCTTCCCCCGCCAAGCAGCCCTCGAACCGTCCTCGAATCGTCCTCGAATCGTCCCCGAACCGTCCCGCCAGCTTCCCGGAAGGTTCCCGGAAGGATCCCGCCAGCTTCCCGGCAGGATCTCGCCCAGGTCCCCACCGGGCGCGCTCGCCCCGAAATCCACGCGCTCCCGTCACGGAGCGGCGGTTTTCCAACCGCCGATGTGCCGGCTCGCCCGCATCCATCACCCTTTTCATGAAAAACGCTTTGGCCCAGAGCGCGCTATAGTGGAACACCAGTGCACCGAGCCCATCCCCCTGGCTTGCTCCGAGACCTCTGTGGTCCGGGCTCCGGGCCCGCGGTGAAATCGCTTTGCTCAAGGTGAACCTAAATTCGGCCGTGGGTTAACCGCTCATCGTCGCTCATTCCCGCTCATGCATCAGGAAGAATGGGGCCGGACGTGAAGCTTGGATTCACCGATCAGGTGAATCACCGGTCGAGTTGGATTCTCTTCAAAACGCTTCCCTGAGCGCCGATGAGCGTCGATCAGCGGTTTCTCTTTCTGCGCATTTTAGGTTGCAGGTGAACTATCCCGCCCAAAACCAGCCCCTGCCGAACCCCGCCGCGCCCCGGCCTCAGTTGGTTGTGGGACGCCCCCGCCGAAACGAAACCGGCCAGGCCCCAGAGCGGCGAGCGCCCGGCACGCCGCGGTCGTGCGGCGGTGAGGCCAGGCGCGGCTCGGGACGACTCCGGGCGCGGCCCTCCGGCCCCGGTCCGCGCGTGTTCGGACCGCGATGACACGGTGGGCCGTTGATGTTGTCGTCCTCCACGACATCCTCTCCGCCGTTCCTTTCCAGTCAGTGCATCACGACGACTCCCGCTAACCGGGCGTCACCAACCGAGCCGCTCAACAGCGGCCACGGTGGTCCAAAGATGAGGGCCCCGCGACCGGGAGCCAAAAATCGTTCAGGGTGCTCTGCCGGTAGGACCGCTCACCATGAAGAACCACCCCAAAATCCTGTTCGCGCCTAACCTGCCCCAGCCCGAATGGCTCCGCTCCCCCCGGTTCGACACGGAGCCGCTCCGCGATCTCGCGCTCCTGTGTGACCGCCTGACCGCCGCCGCGAACCGCGACGACGACAGACTCATCTACGGCTATCTGGCCGCCGTCGA
Source organism: Opitutaceae bacterium (assembly GCA_044358025.1). Taxonomy (GTDB): domain Bacteria; phylum Verrucomicrobiota; class Verrucomicrobiia; order Opitutales; family Opitutaceae; genus GAS368. The sequence goes on along the minus strand of JBIKOK010000336.1, from coordinate 4,387 downwards.
GGGCCTGGCCCGCGCGAGTCTGAACAACGCGGGGCGGTCGCGACTGGCCCGCGCCTCCGTTGGGATCGAGGTGGACCTCGCCAACGCGTTCGGCGCGCGGAACTCCACGGCGCTCTTCATCACGATCCTGTGGCAAGAGGTCCAGAAGACGAACCAGGAGAACTGACCCCATGCGCTATCCGAACATCACCTACGCCTTTCGACCCGAATCCTACTGGCGTGAGACCGACCCGCTCGGACTCATCCTCCGGAATGTGAAAGGCGAGAACCGCCGACAGATCATCCGACAGTATTTCGCCGAAGGCCGGCTGGATGAACTCGATCCCAACATCCTCAAGGACGAAGTCGACGATCGGACCCGCCTGGCTCTCGGGGCGATTCATCCGTCGTTTCTCGGCGGCGAGTTCTTGCCCGAATACGACGACCACGAGGTCGAGATCGCCCGGATCGCCCTCGAGTCCGCGACCGCCGACGTCATCAGCGTCCGCGCCAGCGCGGTCAGCGGGTCCATCGCGTACTCGGTCGTCGACGAATACGACGGTGTCTTCTTCTTGCCCTTCACCCAGAGCAAAGAGCCCCTGACCCTCGCGGAACTCATTCGCCTGCTCGACGACGGCTCGATGGAGGGCAACCCCTACCCCGGCGGCCTGGCGCAGTCGAACAACCTCGCGAACGCCGGCGCCTGGTACCCGGGTCTCCGGCATTTCACGACGATCTCGTCGGACTTTTACCCGCAGCTCTACGACCACTACGAGCAGGTCTTCGCCGCGTGGTTCGCGGACGAAGCGGCCAAGGACCAGGCCCGGATCCAGCCGCCCCGCCGGTGAAGCGCACCGGGGCGAGGGGTGCCGCTGAGGGGGTCGCCCGCGACCCAACCGCCTCCCTGTGGCCTGAGCCCAACGGCCCCCTCCCCTCGCCGATCCGCCTGGCCGGCATCGCGACGGGCGGGAAAATCACGGCGGCGGCGATTACAACGCCGCGCAGAACGCTTCAACGGTCACGCCGGCCTGCTCGATCAGTCCGCGGAGCGTGCCGGGCTTGATCGGCTTGTGCATCGGCACCACCACGGTCCGGCTTTCCTTGCGAAGAATGGCGTGAGACCCGGTCGGCCGACGATCAACAAAGCCAAGCCGGCGGAGGGCCTTCACCGCTTCCGAACCGATGACGTCGCGCGGAAGCTTCACGCGACCGCGAAAACCGGATCGTGGACAAAGTGGAGGCGGACGCGAGCGGGAGCCTTGCCTTCGTCGAAATACGCGCCCACGGCGTCAGAAACCATGCTCTGCAGCTCGGCGAGCGTGTCGCCCTGCGTCGTGATGCCACCGCCGGCCGGATCGTCCCAGCGGGCCACGAAACCGCCTGTCTCGGCGCACGATTCGACTGAAAGGGTGATTTCCACGGCGGCAAGGTAGCACTCCGCCGTCGTCCGTCAACGCTCAGGGCACCCGCGAACGAGGTGCCGTGGCAGGGCGGACCGCGTGGGCCTTTTCGCCCCGCCCACCGGACCACCCTCCGATCAGTCAGGCCCTTTGAGGGAATCCGTCGTTCTCGGTTCTTTCATTTTTCGCCGGCGCGGAAAGCGGGTTGGGTGAATTCCCGTGAAAGGCCGTTCCGGCGCTCGGTTTCCGGCCACCGTCACCCTCCGCTCGCGCCCTCCCCGAAATCCACGCGCTCCCGTCAGGGAGCGGCGGTTTCCCAACCGCCGATGTGCCGCCGGCCCGCCCAACCCGCATCCCTCCCCCTTTTTATGAAAAACGTTTTGTCCCAGAGCGCACGAGGGAGGATGGAACATAAACGTGCACTGAGCCCATCCCCCTGGCCTGCGCGTGGTACCAACGTCGCGGTGGTTTCAGTCTTTACCTGTGTCGGCCCGCCCGGTGGGCGGGCGACCCGGCCACCGGCCGGGCCGACAGTCTAAAAGCCAAAGGGCGTTGGGATGACCTCGGTGGCCGGGCTCCGGGCCCGCGGTGAAATCGCTTTGCTCAAGGTGAACCTAATGAAGGCGCCTCGGGTTTGACAAACCAGAGCGAGAGTCCAGTTTTGGACTTAACCGGATACCATTTGAGATCATGAAAATACCCTCCATTATCAAGGCCGCCACCTCCACCTCGGCCGCGATCGAGCGAATCGCCCGGGGGCTGGAGTGGGCCGACGCCGAGTTTGTGGCCAAGAAGCTCGGAATTCCGCTCGACCGCTTTGCCGTCCTGGTCGGTGTGCCGCGCTCAACCTTCTTTCGCCGGCAAAGCGAGGGACGGTTTACCGAGGCGGAATCGGAGCACATCATGCGCTTCGCGCGGTTGTGGCAGGTCGCCTGCGAGGTCTTCCGGAGCGAAGCCGGCGCGCAATCGTGGCTGAACCGCACCCAGGTTGGTTTGGACGGCAACGTGCCGCTGGACTACGCGAAATCCGAACTCGGCGCGCGAGTGGTTGAGGACCTGATGATGCGGATCCACCACGGCATTTTGGCCTAGGCATCATGCGGCTTTGGCGCATCGAAAAGTCCATCTTCGCCCAGGAGGTTCGCTCTGGAAACGGAGCACGAATCTACGGTGGGCGCTGGAACAGCCCGGGGCGTCCGGCGATCTACTGCGCCGGCTCTCTGTCGCTGGCGATGCTCGAAGTGCTGGCCCATGTCAGCACAGAGGAGGACGCCGGCGAGAAACGCGTTTTCTTCACTGTCGATATCGACGACAAATGGATGGAAGAGATCGCCCCGACCGATCTGCCACGAAACTGGCGATCGGCGCTGAACCTGGGCCCAGGCCGACGTCAGGGAGACGCCTGGTTGGGTCGCGGGCATTCGGTGGCGTTGAGAGTCCCGAGCGCGCTGGTGGCCGGAGAATTCAACTGCATCCTAAACCCGGCGCATCCGCACTACCGAAAGGCAACGCTGTGGTCCGCGGGAAAGCCGCTGCGAATTGACTCGCGACTGTTCCAAGACCTCGGGAAGGCCAAGTAACACTCGGGGCGGTCTTGGCTACCGGTCCGGGGGATCCTACCGCTGGAAACCAGGCGTCGCGCTACAGCCGCGAAGCGTCCGCGGTGCAAACGCGGCTAATTGCTGGTGTGTCGGCTTCGCCAACGATCCCGGCTTGATCTGATTTCGCACCAGCGAGCCTGAGCCCCGAATCGAGGCATCAGCCCGTTTGCGCTCGGCACTTCGGATCCGGCTCACATCTTAACCCCACTCATGTCCGCTGTTTAAGCCGCCCGCCCCGACCACTACGAGCAGGTCTTCGCCGCGTGGTTCGCGGACGAAGCGGCCAAGGACCAGGCCCGGATCCAGTCGCCCCGCCGGTGAAGCGCACCGGGGCGAGGGGTGCGGCTGAGGGGGTCGCCCGCGGCCCAACCGCCTCCCCGTGGCCTGGGCCCAACGGCCCCCTCCCCTCGCCGAGCACGTCTCCCGCCTCGCGATCACCGACAGCGACACGGGCGACATGGCGGCCGGTGCGGCCGGTCGGCCCCGCTTCCTCACTGAATACCCCGGTTGGCCCGCTGACCTACTCGTCGGCTAGGACCTCGATCGCCGCTCGCCCGGCTCCGCCCCTCCCGCTCGCGCTCGCCCCTCGCAAGGCTCCACGCCATCGCCGGGGTTCGCCCGCCTAGTCTGACCGCGCTTCCCCCGCCAAGCAGCCCTCGAACCGTCCTCGAACCGTCCTCGAACCGTCCCCGAAGGATCCGACTAGCGCTCCCCTCGCCGATCCGGCGCCCCGCCCGCTTGTCCCGGCGGCGGCCGTCAATTCCCCCGGGCTCCGACAGCCGGGCGTCGGCGCCGCGCCTGAAGCCGATTCTGGCCCAATTCCCGGCCTTTGTCGCCCATGCGCAGGCCATCCGCCGTTTGCGCCTTTGGCACCCCTGCGTCTCGCAAAGCGCCTCTTGTTTTGCCGGGGGTCGCGAATGGCGATTCCACGCGCTCTCTCGGAAAACCCTCGCGCATCGTCACTACGGCGGCATCATCGCTTCCCTATGCAGTGGATCGCCCCATCGGAGAAAGACCCCGGCAGCGCCGCGCTCGCAGTGTGTCTCCGTGACGCCGGCCCAGTTCTGCTCGACTCCGATACCCTGTCCCTGAAAACCGCCGAGACCGGCCGCCGCTGACTTTTGAACCGCCGTCTCCGCGCCACCCTCTCCAGAAACTGAAGCCATGGCCCTCAAGAAATCCGAACTCTACTCCTCCCTCTGGTCCGGCTGCGATGAACTCCGCGGCGGCATGGATGCCTCCCAATACAAGGATTACGTCCTCGTCCTCCTCTTCGTTAAATACGTCAGCGATAAATTCGCCGGTAAGCCCTTCGCGCCGATCACGATTCCCGCTGGCGCCAGCTTCGCCGATATGGCCGCGCTCAAGGGCAAGGCCGACATCGGGGACCAGATTAACAAAAAGATT
>JBIKOK010000011.1:0-61676 GCA_044358025.1 Opitutaceae bacterium | reverse complement strand
AGCAAGCCCGCGAGCTCTACCACCGCTTCGCGAAGAGCGAGCCGATTTACGACTACCACTGTCACCTGCCGCCCGACCTCATTGCGAGCAACCACCAGTTCGCCGATCTCGCCGAACTCTGGCTCGGCGGCGACCACTACAAATGGCGCGCGCTGCGCACCAACGGCGTCAACGAGCGCTTCGTCACCGGCGACGGCACGCCCCGCGAGAAATTCCAGGCCTGGGCCGAGACCGTCCCGCACACGCTGCGCAATCCGCTCTACCACTGGTCGCACCTCGAGCTGAAGCGCTACTTCGGTTTCGACGGACTGCTCGACGGCAAGTCCGCCGAGAAAGTCTGGAAGCAGGCCAATGCGAAACTCGCCAAGACCCGGGTGCACGACCTGATCAACGAGTCGAAGGTCGCCGTCATCTGCACCACCGACTGTCCGGCGGATCCACTCGACCACCACGCCAAGATCCGCGCGAACCCCGGCAAGCTGAAGGCGCGCGTCTACCCGGCGTTTCGCCCGGACAAGGCGCTCGCCGTCGGCCAGCCGAAGGCGTTCAACGCCTGGCTCGAAAAACTCGCCGCGACGGCGGGAGTGGCCAACGGCATCAAGACCTTTGACGACCTCCTCGGCGCGCTGAAAAAACGGCACGACGAATTCCACGCCGCCGGCTGCCGCGTGTCCGACCACGGTTTGGAGCATGCGCTCTCCGAGCCCTGCACGCACGCCCAGGCGAAGATGGTCTTTGACGCGGCGCGCGGCGGGCGGGTGCCGGACGCCGAGGCCGCGGTGCGTTATGGCTCGTATCTGATGTTCGAGTTCGGCCGGTGGGACGCCGCGCGCGGTTGGACGAAGCAGCTCCATCTCGGCGCGCTGCGCAACAACAACGCCCGCCTGCTCGGCAAGCTCGGGCCCGACACCGGTTTCGATTCCATCGGCGATTTCCCGCAGGCGGTCGCGCTGTCGCGCTACCTCAACACGCTCGATTCGACCGACCAGCTCCCGCGCACGATCCTGTACAACAACAACCCGAACGACAATTACGTCCTCGGCACGATGATCGGGAATTTCCAGGACGGCTCGATCGCGGGCAAGGTGCAGTTCGGCAGCGGCTGGTGGTTCCTCGACCAGAAGGAAGGCATGGAGTGGCAGATCAACGCGCTCTCGAACCTCGGCCTGCTCTCGCGTTTCGTCGGCATGATCACCGATTCGCGCAGCTTCGTGAGTTATCCGCGGCATGAATACTTCCGCCGCACGCTGTGCAATCTGCTCGGCGGCGACATGGCGCGCGGGGAAATCCCGACCGACTACGCGCTGGTCGGCGGCATGGTGAAAAACATCTGCTTCGGCAATGCGCGCGCCTACTTCGGCCTCGAACTCGCGCCGGAGTTTTCCCAATAACCCGGCGCCCGTGAGGGCGCCTTTTGCAGCTCCGGCCGGCCCGTGAGGGGCGGGCCGGTTCCCGCGCCCGGCTTTTTTTCTGCGCCGGCCGGCGCGGCCCTCCATCCCCCCCGGCGTTATGACCGCTTCCGCTCCTGCTCCCACCCTCGCGCCCAAATCCGGCAATCACCGCTGGCGGATCTGCGCGATTCTCTTCATCGCGACGACGATCAACTACGTCGACCGCAACGTCCTCTCGTTCACGATGCGCGACGATGGCTTTCGCCGGGTGATGCTCGGCTTGTACGCCGGGGCCCCGCTCGGGGCGGCCGAGATTGCCCTGTTCAAGGAGCAGATGGGCGATGGGGACGCGGCGTTCAAATTCGCCTAGCCCGCATCCATCACACTTTTCTGAAGAAATCCTTTTGTCACAGAGTGCACCGAGGTCCGAACCGAGGCCACGGACCCAAGCACCTTGTCCGCTCTGTGGCCTCGATGGGCTGGGCTCCGTACCCTCTGTGAAAGGCATTTGGTCAAGTTGGGTGTGAAACATACGGGCTAGGCGATGGGCTTCGTGCTGGCGGGCTGGATGATCGACCGCCTGGGCACGCGCCGCGGGTTTTCGATCAGCATTACGGTGTGGAGCATCGCGGGCGTGCTGCACGGTCTGGTGAACAGCGTGATGGGCATGTCGTTCATGCGTTTCCTGCTCGGCCTGGGTGAAGCGGGCAATTTTCCGGCCTCGGTGAAATTCGTGGCCGAGTGGTTTCCGCGCAAGGAGCGCAGTTTTGCCACCGGTCTCTTCAATGCCGGGGCCGGTGCCGAAGCTTGAGCCCGTCAAGCGCGCCGACGAAGCGAGCGCCTGAGGACGTCGTCGCTTTCGATTGGGACGGCAGCATCGCAGGGCCGGCGCTGGTCGCCGGACCGCGGCCCGCCGACCAGCGGCCCCCCGGCAAAGTCCGGGACACCGCGGAGGTGGGAGTGCGTCGGCGCGCAACGCGGGTGAGCGCCCATTTTCGCGCGGGCGCCGGCGGGCCCGGTTATTTGAAGCCCAGCGCGTGCGGCAGCGCGAGCGAGAGGGCGGGCCAGTAGGTGACGGCCATGAGGACGACGAACATGGCGAAGAAAAACGGCAGCAGCGGGCGCCAGACTTTCGCGATCGTCGTGCCGGCGACCCCGCAACCGACGAAAAGACAACTGCCAACCGGCGGCGTGCAGAGGCCGATGCAGAGGTTGAAAATCAGCACGAGACCGAAGTGCAGCGGCGTCATCCCGAACTTCTGCACGATCGGCAGCAGGATCGGCGTAAAGATCAGCACGGCGGGCGTCATATCCATGAAACACCCGACGACGAGCAGCAGCGCATTGATGATGAGGAGCAGCAAAATCGGGTTCTCCGTGATCGAGAGAATCGTGGCGGTGATGGTCTGGGGAATGTTGGCCGACGACATGACCCAGGACATGCCCATCGACGTGCCGACGAGGAGCAGCACGATGGCGGTGGTGGCGGCCGAATCCGTGAGGAGGTGGGGCAGCTCGGACCACTTGATTTCGCGATAGATCACGACGGAGAGCACGAAGGTGTAGGCGACCGCGATGGCGCTCGCTTCGGTCGGCGTGAACCAACCCATAATGATTCCGCCCATCACGATCGCGACGAGCAGAAGGCTCGGCAGGGAACCGAAGAAGATGCGGAGGCTGTCGCTGAGCCCGACCTTTTCGCCGACCGGATAACCGTGGCGTTTGGCGAGCACCGCCACCACGACCATCAGGGCAAGCCCGAGGACGATGCCGGGCACGTAGCCTGCAAGGAAGAGCGCGGCGATCGAGACGCCGCCGCTCGCGAGCGAGTAGACGACCATGATATTGCTCGGGGGAATGAGCAGCCCGATGGGGGCCGCCGCAATGTTCACGGCGGCGGCGAACTCCCGGTTGTAGCCTTCGCGCTTCATCATCGGGCTCATTGTGCCGCCGATGGCGGCGGCCGCGGCGACGGCCGAGCCGGAGATGGAGCCGAAGAGCATGCTCCCGAGAATGTTCACGTAGGCGAGGCCGCCAGGCAGGCGGCCGACGATGACTTTCGCGAGGTCGATCAGACGCCGGGCGATGCCGCCGCGGTTCATGAGTTGGCCCGAGAGGATAAAAAACGGGATCGCGAGCAGCGCGAAACTGTCGAGGCCGGTGGCCATGCGTTGCGCGATCACCGTGGTGGCCGCGGCGGGATCGAGCGACATGAGCAGCGCGGCGACCGCGGCCGAGCCGATGGCAAACGCGATGGGCACGCCGGCGAGGAGCAGCGCGGCGAAGACGAGGGCGAGGATGAGGGCTTCGTTCATGTCAGTTCAGTCCCGAGGATTGTTCGCCGGTCTGGGTCTCGCCCCGCGCGGCGTCGACGAGGGCCAGGATGCTGTAGAAAACGATCAAGAGACCGGCCAAGGGGACGGCGAGGTAGACGTAGCCCAGTTTCAACTGTAGCGCGGCCGATTGCTGGCCGAGCGAGAGCTGGATGTAGACGAGCCGGCCGCCGCCGCCCACGAGCACGGTGAGGGCGAAGAGCAGCACCACCCCGTGCACGAATAATTCGGAAGCGCGTTTGCGGGCGCCGTACAGGTGGGCCGTGACGAGGTCGAGGGCGAGGTGGGATTTTTTTCCCGTGGCGTAGGCGGAGCCGAGCAGGCCGACCCAAATCATCATATAGCGGGCGAGCTCCTCGGTGAAACTGGAGGGCTGCCGCAGGACGAAGCGGGTGAAGACCTGCCAGAGGACGTTCAGCACCATCGCGGCCATGAGCACGCAGATCACGGAGCCGAGCAGGCGGTCGATGGCGGGGCGGAGGGTTTTCATGGTTGGGCCTCCGCGATGCGGCGGTCGAGCGGACCGACGACGGGATCTTGGCGGGCGGATTCGTGCAGTGCGGCGACGCGGGCGGCGAAGAGCGCCTTGTCCGGTCGGATGATTTCGACGCCGGCTTGCTCGAGCGCGGCGATCGAATCGGCGGACGATTTGGCCCAGAGACCACCCTGAAAGACGGCGGATTCGTCGGCGGCTTCCTGCATCCACGTTTGCTGTTGGGCGGTCAGACTGCGCCAGAAGTGGGTGCTGATCACGACGACGTCGGGGACGCTGGTGTGTTCGTCGAGGGTGTAGAACTTGCAGACCTCGTAGTGGCGCGCGAGGTGCAGGCTGGGCGGATTATTTTCCGCGCCGTCGACCACGCCCTGCTGGAGGGCGGTGTAGAGTTCGCCGAACGAGATCGGCGTGGCGGAGGCGCCGAAGGCGCGGATCAAGGCAAAGGCCATCGGGCTCTCCTGCACGCGGATCTTGAGGCCCCGGAGGTCCTCGGGCGTGCGGATCGGGCGCTTCGTGTAGAAACTGCGGTTGCCGGAATCGTAGTAGCACAGCCCGCGGAGGAATTTCGATTGCGGCGCGGCGAGGATTTCGCGGCCGATGGGGCCAGCGAGGACGGCGGCCTTGTGGGCGTCGTCGCGAAACAGATAGGGCAGACCGAACACTTTGAATTCGGGAGCGAAGCCTTCGAGCACGCTGGCCGAGACTTTGGTCATCGCGATGCCGCCGAGCTGCACGAGTTCGAGGCATTCGCGTTCGCTGCCGAGCTGGCCGCTGGCGTAGACCTGCACCTTGAGGGTACCGCCCGACTTCTCGGCCAGGCGCTCCGCGAGGTGCACCATCCCTTTGTGCACGCTGTGCTGCGGATCCAGACCGTGGGCGAGCTTGATGATCTTGACGTCCTTCGCGCCGCCGCAGCCGGCGGCGAAGGCGAGGAGCGCGACCGCGCAGAGTCGGGCGAGGAGACCGCTGAGCGGCGGGGCGCGGCGGCCGGAAAAGGAGGGGGGAGGGTTCATGCGGGCGGACAGAGAGGAGACCGGGGGGAATCCCGAAGATGGAGCGGCGACCATGGGCGCGGGACCGGGGGCGTGTCGAGCGCAAGACCGCCGCGGCCCGGCGACCGGCGCCGGGCCGCGGGCCGGGCGCGGGCCCAACCGCGCATCCTGTGCGGTCCCTGGGTTTTCGACTCTTTTGCATGGCCCATCCGTGTCCTTTCCGCTCAGTCTGCTCCTGCCATGTATTTCCCTTCGCTTCGTCCCCTGCTGGCCGCCACCTGTCTCTTCAGCTGCACGGCCGGGCTTTCCGCGCAAGCGCCCGCCGCACCCAAGCTTGAGTTTCCCGCCGCCAGCCCGACCGCCACGCTGAAACAGCGGGTGGGCGTCACCGACATCGAAATCACCTACGCGCGCCCCAGTATGAAGGGCCGCGAAATTTTCGGCCAACTGGAGCCCTTCGGCGCGGTCTGGCGGACCGGCGCCAACAATGCCACGCGCATCATCTTTAGCACCGACGTGAAGATCCAGGGCTCCGCGCTCGCCGCCGGCACCTATGAACTGTTCTCCATTCCGGGCCCGAGCGAATGGACCGTGATCTTCCAAAAAGCCGGCAAACAATGGGGCGCCTACGCCTACAAACCCGAGAACGACACCCTGCGCGTCAAGACCCAATCCGTCGCGCTCGCCGCGCCCGTCGAGACGCTCACCCTTGACCTCAACGACGTCCGCGACACGTCCGCCACGTTGAACATTATCTGGGCCAAGACCCGCGTGCCCGTGAAGATCGACGTCGACGTCGTCTCCACACTCGTGCCGCAAATCGAGGCGGCGCTGGCCGCCCCCGGCGACAAAAAGCCCTACGCCCAGGCCGCGATGTTCTACCTCGACAACCACCTCGACCTGAAAAAAGCCGCGCAGTGGATGGATGCCGCGATCGCCGCACAGCCCGAACTCTTCTACCTCGTTTACCGCAAAGGTCTGATCCTCGAAAAAATGGGCGACAAGGCCGGCGCGCTCGCCGCCGCCAAGGCTTCGCTCGTTGGCGCCGAAAAATCCACGATGCCTGCGCTGAAAGACGAATACGTCCGCCGCAACCATGAGCTGATCGCCCGCCTCAAGTGATGCGCGCCGTATCCTTTCTGTCGTCCGCTGCGAGGTGCCGCGTCGTCGTCGCCTGGCGCGGTGGGGCCCTCGCACTGGCGATGATCGCCGTCGGGCCCTGCGCGGCGGCGGGCGAGGCGCCCACGGGTGCGGCCATCCGGCAGGAGCTGCGCAGTTTCGGCAGCGTCGCGACGGTGCTCCATGTCGCCGCACATCCCGACGACGAGAATACGCAGCTGATCACCTACTTCGCTCGCGGCCGCGGCTACCGGATGGGCTATCTGTCCGTGACCCGCGGCGACGGCGGCCAAAACGAAATCGGACCCGAGTTCGGCGAACGCCTCGGTCTCGCCCGCACGCAGGAACTGCTCGCCGCGCGCGCCCTCGACGGCGGCCGCCAGTTTTTCACGCGCGCCCTCGACTACGGCTATTCCAAGAGTGTCGACGAGGCCATGCGTCTCTGGGATCGCGCCCAGGTCGTGGGCGATACCGTACGGGTGATCCGCCAGTTTCGCCCCGACGTGATCGTCACGCGTTTTTCTCCGAAGCCCGGCGGCACGCACGGGCACCACACCGGTTCCGCCGTCGTCGCGCTGGAGGCCTTCAAGCTCGCCGGCGACCCCGCGGCCTATCCGGAGCAACTGGCCGAGGGGCTCACGCCGTGGCAGCCGAAGCGCATTTTGATGAACGGCGGTTTCGGCGGCGGCGCCGAGGCCGAGGTCAAGATCGACGTCGGCGGCATGGACCCCGTGCTCAACGAATCGTTCGCCGCGATCGCCATCCGCAGTCGGGCGAAACACATTACGCAGGGCTTCGGCAATTACGCGGGCCGCGGCGGTTCGAGCGGTGGACCGCGCCTCGAATCGTTCAACCTCCTCGGCGGCGCGCCGGCGAAAGACGACATCATGGACGGCATCGACACCACGTGGGCCCGCGTGCCGGGCGGCGCCGAGATCGGCCCGCTCGCCGCCGCCGCCCTCGCGGGCTTCCAGGTTGCTGAGCCCGCCGCCAGCGTGCCCGCGCTGCTGGCGTTGCGCGCCAAACTTGCCGGCCTCGCCCCCGGCGATCCCGTGGTCGACGACAAACGCCACCAGCTCGACCGCATCCTCCAGGCCTGCCTCGGTCTCTCGGTCGTCACGACCGCGCCCGCCGCCGAAGTCGTGCCGGGCGAGAAGCTGACGCTCACCACGACGGTATCTGTGAGGGCGAAAATTCCCGTGCGCTGGATGGGTACGCACGTGAGCTATCCGGGCGGCGGTCTCTCGGTGGACGGCTTCGAATCCAGTCGCACGACCGCCGAATTCACGCTCGATGTGCCGGCCACCGCGCCGATTTCGCATCCCTACTGGCTCCGCGAGGAGCCGACCGCCGGCATGTTCCGCGTCGCCGACGCGAAGCTCATCGGCCAACCGGAAAACCCGCCGCCGTTCACGGTCGACTGCACGTTCGACGTCGGTGACCAAAAACTCGTCGTGACCAGCGAGCCCCTCGCGCCGACGAACCCCGGCAAACCCGGCCGTCGCCTCGCCGTGATTTCGCCGGTCTCGCTGCGGTTCGCCTCGGACGTCGCGCTCTTCACCCCGAAAGCCACCAAGACCGTCGAGGTCGAGGTCACCGCCGCCCGCGCCGGTGAGCGCGGCTCGCTCCGCCTCGACGTGCCCGCGGGCTGGAGCGTTTCGCCGGCGAGCCGGCCCTTTGCCCTCGCGCAAGGCGGCGAGAAAACGCGTCTCGCGTTCAGCGTGACCGCGCCGGCGCAAACGGCCACGGGCTCCGTGCTGGCGGTCGCGGAAATCGGCGGCGTGACGTTTAGCCACCGGCGCACGGAGATTCGTTACGACCACCTTCCGCTCCAACTCCTCCAGGCGCCCGCGCGCCTGAAAGTCGCGGCCTTCGCACACGCGACCCGCGGCCAAGCCGTCGGCTATCTCCCCGGAGCCGGCGACGCCACCGTCGAGGCGCTCGAGCAGCTCGGCTACACGGTGAAGACGCTCACGGGCGCCGATCTCACCGCCGAAAAACTGCGCGGGCTCGATGCCGTGGTGATCGGCGTCCGCGCCTTCAACGAACGGGCCGACCTCGCCGCGAATTTTCCCGGCCTGCTCGCCTACGTCGAAGCCGGCGGCACCGTGATCGCGCAATACAACCGGCCCAACGGGCTGAAAGCCCAGCAGCTCGGGCCCTACCCACTCTCCATCGCCGGGCCCGCGCCGGCTCTGCGTGTGACCGAGGAGGACGCGCCGGTGGTGTTTCTCGCCCCGGACCACGCGGCCCTCACCCGGCCGAACCGCCTCGGCCCCGCCGATTTCGTCGGCTGGGTGCAGGAGCGCGGTGCCTATTTCCCGAGCAGTTGGGATGAGGCGCGCTACGTGCCCGTGCTCGCGATGAATGATTCCGGCGAGCAGCCATTGAAGAGCAGTCTGCTCGTGGCGAAGCACGGCAAAGGTTTCTACGTCTACACCGGCCTCGCGTTTTTCCGCCAACTCCCCGCGGGCGTGCCCGGCGGCTACCGGCTCTTCGCCAATCTGCTCGCACTCGGGAAGGAATGAACGCATCCACCCTCCTGATTCTGGTCATGGCGAGGAGCAAAGCGACGCGGCCATCCCTCGGGTTGCCAGCTGGATCGCCCCGGCCGGCTGCGCCGTCCTCGCGATGAAAAACGACCAAAAAAACGCCCGGCCCGAGCCCGCGGACGAGGCTCCTGACGTGCCCGGCTTCCGCACGTGGGGCGGCATCTATGGGTTCGCCTTCGCCGTCTTCGTGGCCGTCGTGGCCGCGCTGACGCTCTTCACCCGGGCCTTCGCATGAACGTCATCGACTGGCTCGTGCTCCTCGGGACCATCCTCGGCATCGTCGCCTACGGGACGTGGCGCACGCGCCACACCGACAACCTCAATACCTACCTCAAAGGCAACAGCACGACGAAGTGGGGTACGATCGGCCTGTCCGTCATGGCGACGCAGGCGAGCACGATCACCTATCTCTCGCTGCCGGGCGTGGCCTCGGAAAACGGCATCGCCTTCATCCAAAATTATTTTGGACTGCCGCTCGCCCTCATCGTCGTCTGCGCCGTCTTCCTGCCGATCTATCGCCGGCTCGGCGTCTACACCGCCTACGAGTATCTCGGCCAACGCTTCGACCAGAAGACCCGTCTCCTCGGTGCCGGACTCTTCGTGCTGCAACGCGGTCTGCAGGCCGGCATCACGATCTACGCGCCGGCCATCATCCTCGCGACCGTCCTCGGCTGGCGTCTCGACCTCACGATTGTCTGCACCGGGCTGCTCGCCATCGTCTACACCGTCACCGGGGGCAGTGCGGCGGTGAACCTCACGCAGAAATGGCAAATGGCCGTGATCTTCGGCGGCATGGTCACGGCGTTCGTGGTGCTGCTGACGAAGCTGCCGGCCGACGCGCTCCACATCGCCGGCGCGATGGGCAAGCTCAACGCCGTCGATTTCACGCCGGACCCGAAGCTCCGCTACACGGTGTGGACGGGTATTCTCGGCGGTTTTTTCCTCTCATTGTCCTACTTCGGGACCGACCAATCCCAGGTGCAGCGCTACATCGGCGGCGCACGGCTGCGCGAGGGGCGCCTCGGGCTGATGTTCAACGCCGTCCTCAAAATTCCGATGCAATTCTTCATCGTGATTCTGGGCGCGCTGCTCTTCGTTTTTTATCAGCTCCAACCGAACACCCCGGTTCTCTTCAACCAAGTTCAGTGGCAACAGCAGGTCGCCGGCCCGCAAGGCGCCACGTTTCGCGCCATCGAGGAAAAGCACGCCGTGCTGCATGCCGACAAGCAGGATAAAATTCGCGCGTGGGTGACCGCCCACGACAGCGGTGATGCCAAAGCGGAAGGCGCCGCCCGCGCCGCGCTGTCGGCCGCGCAAAAAGCATCGCTCGCCGTCCGCAACGAGGCCCGGGACACGCTGCAGGCCGCCGATCCCGCGGCGAAGAAGACAAAAGATTCCGACTACGTGTTCATTTCGTTTATTTTGACGCAGCTGCCGCACGGCGTGATCGGCCTCCTGCTCGCGGTGATGTTTTCCTCGGCGCTGTCGTCGAAGGCCGGCGAGCTCAACGCGCTCGGCACCACGTCCACCATCGACCTCTGGCGCCATTTTCGGCCGCTGGCCGCGCATGACGAGGCCCGCAATGTCCGCGTCGCGAAGTGGCTCACCGCCCTCTGGGGGCTCTTCGCGATCGGCTTCGCGCTGTTCGTCAGCTTCGCGGAAAACCTCATCGAGGCGTTGAACATTGTGGCGTCGATTTTCTATCCGGCGCTGCTCGGCGTCTTCGTCGTGGCGTTCTTCCTGAAGCACGTGAAAGGCTCGGCCGTTTTCTGGGCCGCGATCGCCGCGCAGATCGTCGTGCTGGTGATTTTCTTTTTCGGCAAAGCCTACCCCGCCTGGGAAATCGGCTACCTCTGGCTCAATCCCATCGGCTGCGCGGCGTGCGTGCTGTTCAGTCTCGGCCTGCAGGCCGCCATGCCGCGCGAGGTGAAACCCGCGTCCGTGTCCGAACCATGAGCAGCCCGGTCATCTGTTTTGGTCAGCAGCCCTGCGGATTTTTTCCGCGGCGGTTTCTCTACGCGAAATTCGTCACGGCACGGAAACTCCAGGCGGAGATCGGCGGCGAGATCGTGTTTTTCTGCCACGACAGCGACCACGACCCGCGGGAGACGCAGACGACGCTGCGGCACCGGAAAACCGACGTGCCGCTCGCGATGAATTTCGCCTTTGCGAACAAGCTGCAGCGGAAGTTTTCGCCGCTGCACCTGAAACGCATCCCCGCCGGTTGGCGCGACAACACCGCCCGCCAGCTCGGCGCGTATGTGGCACCACCGCTGATCGAGGCGTTCAAGACCAATCCCGCCGCGACGGCGGGCGACTTCTGCCTCGAGATGTATCGCCGCATGGGGCTACTCGACGGCATCCGGGTGGTGCGCTCGAGCGACCCCGCGGTGCGCACGGCGGCGTGCGCCATCACGGAGTGTTTCGTGGACGTGCCCCATCAGGGCGAAATTGTCCGCGCGCGGCTGCTCGACGGCGCGTTGAAACTCCACGAAGGCGGCGAGTCCTACACGACGCTGCCGCAGCAGGCGTTCACCCAGACGCAGGTGAGTCCCACGCGCGACTCGCGGCTCGGCTGGATGCAGTCGGTGATCCATTGCACGCACTATATTGCGGGAATGGGCGAACAGGCCTACTTGAACAAAGCGGATGCCCCGGACATTACGTTCGTGACCCGTGAAACCATTGACCGCTCCGATGAAGCCTACGCCGAAATCTCCCGCCCCTGACGGACCGCTCCTGCTGGCCTTTGGCGCGCACCCGGACGACATCGAGTTTGGCTGTGGCGGCGTGATCGCGCGCGAGACCCAGGCCGGCCACAAGGCGCATTTCATCGTCTGTTCGCGCGGTGAGGCGGGCACGCACGGCACGCCGGCTCTGCGCACCGCGGAAGCGAAAAAGTCCGCGGGAATCCTCGGTGCGACGATCGAGTTCGTCGAACTCGGCGGGGATTCGCACATGGAGCACCGGCTCGCCCATGTGCTCGCGTTTGCCGCGATCATCCGCCGGGTGCGTCCGCGCATGCTGCTCGCGCCCACGACGGTGGAGAACCAGCACCCGGACCACGTGGTGGTCGGCCGGATGGTGCGCGACGCCGCGCGCCTGGCGCGTTACGGCGGGGTTGCGGAGCTGATCAAACTCAAGCCGCACGCCATCGAGCAGCTGCTGTTCTATGCCGTCACCGTCGAGGCCGAGCCCACCGATCATTCGGCGATGTTGATGGATGTTTCGGAGCAGGACGTGGTGGCGGCCTGGACGGCCTCGATGGAAGCGCACGCCTCGCAGGCGAAGACGCGGCGTTACGTCGGCCTGCACCTCGCGCGTGCGAAAATGCACGGCGTGCGCGGCGGCGCCGGTCATGCGATCCAACTCTTCCCGAACGATCCGCTGGTGTGCAGTTCGCTCGCGACGCTCGGCCGCGGCGCGCGGCAATTTTGACATGGCCGCGCACCGCCCGCTGAAGATCGGCATCACCTGCTACCCTTCGGTGGGGGGCAGCGGCATTCTGGCTTCGGCCCTCGGCGTGGAACTCGCCGCGCGCGGGCACGAGGTGCACTTCATCAGCTACGGTCGGCCGTTTCGGCTGCCCGCGAACGCGCCGCGGTTGTTTTTCCACCCGGTCGTGATCAACGACTACGGCCTTTTCAAATACCCCGATTACACCCTGCCGCTCTCGGTGAAAATGGCGGAAGTCACCCGCGACTTCGGGCTCGACGTGCTGCACGTCCACTACGCGGTGCCCCACGCGACGGCGGCCATCCTCGCGCGCTCCATGCTCCCGGCCGGAAAGAAGCCGCGCGTCGTCACGACGCTCCACGGCACCGACACGACCCTCCTCGGTCGCGACGCCGGCTATGGTCCGGCGATCAGCCACGCGCTCGCGCAATCCGACGCGGTGACGACCGTCTCGGAGTTCTTGCGTCGCGAAACCGAGCGGCTGCTGGGCGTGACGCGCCCGATCGACGTGATTCATAATTTCTTTGATCCGAAGAAACCGACCCGCAGCCGGGCCGCCGTGCGCCGCGAACTTGGAGTGGGCCCCGAGGCGATGATTTTGCACGCCTCCAATCTGCGCGCGCCCAAGCGCATCGACCTGTTGCTTGAGGCGGTCGCGCGCGTGCGTCCGGCCGGCTCCTTCAAGCTCGTGATCCTCGCCGGCGGCGATTTCGCGCCGTTTGAGGACGATGTGCGGCGGCTGGGTTTGGGCGACCGGATCGTCCTGCGGCAAAACGTCAGCGAAATCGAAGACTACTTCCAGGCGGCGGATCTGGGGTTGTTCACGTCGGAGTCGGAGAGTTTTTGCCTGAGTATTTTGGAAGCGATGAACTTTGGTTGCCCGAGCGTGGCGACGGCCGTCGGCGGCATTCCGGAAGTGGTTGAAACCGGCAAGTCCGGCCTGCTCGTGCCCTTCGGCGAGGCGGACGGTCTGGCGCGGGCGATGGAGTCGTTGATCGCCCATCCCACGCGCCGCCGCACGATGGGCCGGGCCGCGAAGCAACGGGCCCGCGCGCTGTTTTCCGCCGCGCAGATCGTGCCCCGCTACGAGGCGCTTTACCGCCGCGTCTGCGCGGCGCCGGGCTGCGGCGAGTAGCGCTCGGGCGGCGTGGAAAGGTTCGGCGAGCCGGTCGTTTTGCAGAATAGAAACGGATTTCTATTCTGCAAATGGCCGGGGCACGTGACACGCACAAGCACAGCAGCTCACCGAGGGGAAATCGCAGTCGCTTCGCTCCCGGGTTTACCCGCAGTGCCGGCCGGTGAGATCGCAGGCGTGAACCCAATCCAGCCGTCTTCCTGAGCGAGGCGTCGCACGATGCGGCAGCGGCGGCGCCGGAGGGATTTCGCGCGGTGCAGCGACTGCGGTTGCCAGCAGGTGACCCGGGTGCGGTGGAACCGTTTGGTGCGCGGAGGGGGAAATTGCCGCGTGGGTCCGACGTGGCGCGGCGGAGCAGGGCGGGGCGCCGGCAAGGATGGCCGAGGCGTTGGCGCGTGTTTGAGGCGGTGAGCCACGGGTCGGCGTTTACGACGCTGACGATGGCGATGGGGTTGAGCGAAGCCCCCGCCCGCGCGCCGGCGGGGCGGGCGCCGCCGACGGAGTCGCGTTGAGTCGGCGGCCGAGACGCGCGCTCGACATGGGGCGCAGTGCGTTGCAAAGCTCGCCAGCGATGAAAACCCGCCTTGCTTTCTTACTCCTCACCTCGCTGCTCGGCCTCGCGGTCGGGCGCGCGGCCGACAAAGCCGCTGCTTGGACCTCGATGTTCAACGGCAAAGACCTCTCCGGTTGGAAGACCAACGATGAAGTGCCCGGCGCTTTCTCGGTGGTGAACGGCGAGCTCAAGGTCGGCGGCGGCCGCTCGCATCTTTTTTACGGCGCGAACGGCGACGCGTCGTTCAAGAACTTCGAGTTCAAGGCCAAGGTGAAAACCACCAAGGGGGGAAACTCCGGTATCTACATCCATACGGCCTTCGAGCCGAAGGGCTGGCCGTCCAAGGGCTACGAGTGCCAGGTGAACTCGACGCACACCGACGTCAAGAAGACCGGCGGCCTCTACGCCGTGAAAGACGTTTTGAACAACGCGCCGAGCACCGACGACGTGTGGTTCGACTACTACATCAAGGTCGAAGGAAAACACATCGTCATCAAAATCGACGGCAAGACGACGGTCGATCACACGGAGCCCGCCGATTGGGATCCGTCCAAGGCGCTCAAGAACATGTCCGGTCGCAAACTCAGCTCCGGCACGATCGCGATTCAGGGCCACGACCCGAAGAGCGTTACCTACTACAAGGACATCTTCATTCGCACGCTGCCGTGAGGCGCTGCAACGGCGCCAGTTGAAGCGCGAAGTTTAAGATGAGGAGTAAAGGCCGGTCGTGAGACCGGCCTTTTGCGTGGGAGCTGCGGTGGACCGGGCCGGTGGCCGGGTCGCCCGCTCACCGCGCGGGCCTACAATTTCGGCGCCGGGGCGCGCCACGTCTGCGGAACGGGGCGTTCGCCGGCGGGTTGGCCGGAGATTTTTGCGCGGAGCCAGTCGAGGCCGGCGAGGTTGTCGCGGAGGCGGCCTTCGGCGTCTTCGTCCGTGTGATTGAGGATGCCGATGGGGCCGCGCCAGCCGCTGTCGCGGATCGCGGTGAGGAGCGGGGCGTCGAGTTCGCCCTGGGCGAGCGGGACGATCTTTTGGCCGGTCTTGTCGCCGCCGGGCACGGTGCCGTTAAGGTTGAGCGCGAGCAGGTGCGGCTTCATCTGCGCGAGGAGGGCGGGGAAGCGGGCGAGGTGGTCGTGGCCGTGGTGCAGGTTGTAGACGAGGCCGACGTTGGTGATGCCCGCAGCGCGGAGATGCGCGATGAGCTCGAGTTGGTTCTCGGGTTCGCCGAACCACGCGCCGTGATTGTAGAGCGCGACGGTGCCTTCGAGTTTCGCCGCCGCTTCCGCAATGGGGCGGAGGCGGGCGGCTTCGCTCGCGACCCGGGCGCGCTGCTCTTCGGGGGATTTCGTCGGGGCGCCGGCGCCGGTGACCCAGAGCTGGACGCCGCGCTGGTGGTGCCGCGTGAGCACATCGAGAATGAGGCGGGCTTCGTCATTCAGCGTGCGGGGAAACCACCAGGCGAGGAGGCGGATGTGGTGACGTTGGAGCGCGGCCATCTCGGCGTCGAAGGTCGGGATGTGTTCCGCGCGGTAGTCGTAGGCGAATTGGGTGAAGCCGAGTTTTTCCAGCATCGCGGCGCGCTCTTCGGGTCCGCGCTTTCTGGCGTCGAACGGCACGATGCACCACGCCACGAGGTTTTCGCGCGCGAAGAGGTCGGGGGGCGGAGCCGCGCCCGCGGGCAGTGCGGCCAGCAACGGCAGGACCAGGCCGGCGAGAACGAGGAGGCGGGGCGGTGGCATGGCGGGAGGGAACGTGGGCGGTTTACCGCCAGCGCGGGGCGACTTGGGCAGCGTTCCACGTTTCCCAGAGCGCGGCGAGCGCTTGGGTCCGGGCGGGTTCGGCCGTGGCGCGGTCGGTTTGTTCGGCGACGTCGTGGGCCAGGTCGTAGAGCTGCCAGGCGCCGCGCTGGCGGAGGAGTTTCCAATCGCCTTGGCGGATGGCGTGGCGTTCGCCGACGCGCCAGTAGAGGGCGGAGTGCGGTGCGGCGGTCGATTTCCCGGAGAGCAGCGGCCAGAGGTTGACGCCGTCGAGCGGGGTGGGCGGGGCGGAAATACCCGCGAGGGCGAGGGCGGTGGCGGTGGCGTCGAGGGAGATCACGGGGGTGGCGTCGGTGCGGGGGGGAATCTGGCCGGGCCAAGAGACGATGAAGGGCACGCGGATGCCGCCTTCCCAGAGTTCGCCCTTGCCGCCGCGCAAGGGGGCGTTGCGGGAGGTGAGTTCCTTGGTTGGGCCGCCGTTGTCGCTGAGAAAAACGACGAGCGTGCTCTCCGCGAGGCCGGTGGCGCGGAGGTGGGCGAGCACGCGGCCGACGCTGTCGTCGAGGTGCGCGAGCATCGCGGCGAAGAGGCGGCGGTGGAGATCCGGGAGGTGCGCGAATTTCGCGAGGTAGGCGTCGGGGGCCTGCATGGGGCTGTGGACGGCGTTATAGGCGAGGTAGAGGAAGAAGGGCTGCGTGCGGTGGCGCGTGATAAAATCGTTGGCCTCGCGGGTGAACGCGTCGGTGAGGTTGGCGCGCTCGTTGACGGGTTGACTGGAGCGGAGGAGGGGATTGTCGGCGTCGTAGTCGGGCTCGTTACCGCCCATGTGCGTGGTCCAGACGAGACGGCCGTCGGGGGAAGTCCAGCGGCCGGTGCCGCCGTCGGGGAGGGCGCGGCGTCGCAGCCAAGTGGTGACGCCTTCCCACGGGTGCGGGACGTACGTGTGGCCCTCGTGGAGAAAACCGAAGAACTCGTCGAAGCCGCGACGTTGCGGGTGAAACTCGGCCGTGCCGCCGAGGTGCCACTTGCCGACGAGGGCGGTGGCGTAGCCGGTGGCACGGAGGTGGTCGGCGACGGTTTTTTCCGCCACGGGCAGGCCGATGCCGGGCGCGGCGTTCTTCGCCCCGATGGGATTAAACTCGAAACCGAAACGCGTTTGGTAGCGGCCGGTGAGCAACGCCGCGCGGGAGGCGGCGCAGAAGGCGGCGGTGACGTAGCCGTGGGTGAAGCGCACGCCCCCGGCGGCGAGGGCGTCGAGATGAGGCGTGGGAATTTCTTTGCCGCCGTAGGAACCGAGTTCGCCGTAACCGAGATCGTCGGCGACGATGAAGATGACGTTGGGGCGGCGCGGTTCGGCGGAGCAAAGGACCACGGCGGCGGTCGCGGCGGTGGCGAGTGTCGCGAGAAGGCGGAGGAGTCGACGCGAATTCATGCGATGAGTTCTTTGATGACCTGACCGCCGAACTGGCTGAGCTGCTTGAAGCGGCCGGCGTGGTAGTAGGTGAGTTTGTTGTCGTCGAGGCCGAGGAGGCGCAGGAGCGTGCAGTGGACGTCGCGTACGTGGTGAACTTTGTCCACGGCGGTCATGCCGGTCTCGTCGGTGGCGCCGATGGTGTGGCCGGCGTTCACGCCGCCGCCGGCGAGCCACATCGTCATGGCGTTGGGGTTGTGATCGCGGCCGTAGGCGGTGCCGCCACGGACGCCGTTGTCGGGCGTGCGCCCGAACTCGCCGCACCAGACGATGAGCGTGCTGTCGAGGAGGCCGCGCTGTTTGAGGTCGGTGATGAGCGCAGCGATGGGCTGGTCGACACCGCGCACGAGATTGCCGTGCGCGCGCTCAATGTAGTCGTGGCTGTCCCAGGTGCCGTTGTAGAGTTGGACGAAGCGCACGCCCTTCTCGACGAGCTTGCGGGCGAGGAGACATTTGCGGCCGAAAGAATCGGTCGCGTCCGAGCCGATGCCGTAGAGGGTTTTGGTTTTCTCGTCCTCCTGGGAAAGGTCGAGCGTCTCGGGGACCTGCATCTGCATCCGGAAGGCGAGTTCGTAGTTGTCCATGCGCGCCGCGAGTTCGTCGAAGCCGGGGTGTTGCGCGGCGTGGGTGGCGTTGAGCTGGGCGATGAGGTCGAGGTTCTTGCGCTGACGCTCGGGCGTGACGCCGGCGGGAGGGGTCAAGTCGAGGATGGGCGAGCCCTTGGCGCGGAGCGGGGTGCCTTGGAAACTCGCAGGCAGGTAACCGTTGCTCCAATTGGCGGTGCCGCCCTGCGGGTAGGAAACCTCGGGGAGGACGATGAAGCCGGGGAGATCCTGGTTGAGTGAACCGAGCCCGTAGTTGACCCACGCGCCGAGGCCGGGGTCGCCGCCGAAGCGGTTGCCACAGTTCATCTGATACATCGCGGTCGGGTGATTGACGCTGTCGACCTGGCAGCCGCGGTAGAAGCAGAGGTCGTCGGCGACCTTGGCGAGGTGGGACCAATTGGTGGCCATGTCGGCCCCGCTCTGGCCGGCCTTGATGAACTCGAACGGACTGCGGACGTAGTAGCGCTTGCCGCTCTCCATGGCGGATTTTTGTTTCCCCTCGCGGGTGAATTCCTGGAGGTGGAGTTTTGCGAGCGTCGGCTTCGGGTCGAAGGTGTCGAGGTGCGACGGGCCGCCTTCCATCATGAGGAAGATGCAGTTCTTGGCCTTGGCGGGGAGATGGCCGGGCTTGGGAGCGAGGGGATTGGCTTTTTCGGAGGCGCGGGCGTGAGAAGAAAGCAGGGCGGAAAAGGCGACGCTACCGAGGCTCGCGCCGAGGCCGTAGAGGAAGTCGCGGCGGGTGGGGGCGTGGAGAGCGCGGGCGCCGGCGCAGGGGAAGTAGGGGGGGCTCATGGGGGGCGAAAAGGTTTCTGGGATTGGGGAATCTTCCTGCCAATAAAAGTTTCCTGCCTTGATGGGTCGGAATTTTAGGTAGGAAGATTTTGTGGGTAGGAAAATTTTACGGAGACCGAGTTCGGGCGATCGTGGTGAAGGTGAGGTCGTGGAGGGCGATGTTGGCCCAGAGGAGGCGGGTCAGTGGGCTCGCTTCGAGGAGGCGCTGCAGGTGGGCGCGATGTGCGCTTTCGGCGGAGGGTAGAGAAGTCAGGATGAAGGCGGTGTCACGGGCCGCGAGGTGGAAGCGCTGGTTGCCGAGTGGCGTCGTGCCTCGCGTCATTGGGAGCTGGCGGATGACCTCAGATTCGCCGCCGAGCAGATGGGTCAGGGCGTGAACGTAGAGGGCGGTCTCGAGGCCGGTGCCCCAGTCGGTAACAAGCTCCGTGACGAGCGTGAAAAATGAATCGGGATGGTCGCAATGGACGGCGAAGCGGCGGCGTTCGGCGGTGGTGAGCGGGGCGTTGACGAAGCGCGATTCGACGGAGGAGGGGCGGAAGTTGATGAGTTTTCCCCGGGAGGCGTCGGCGAGGAGCAGGTAATTGAGCAGTTGCGCCTCGTGGGCGGGCGCGAGCGAGGTCTCGGTTTTGAGTTCGTAGAGCGCGCGACCGGCGACGACGAGATCGGCGTAGTAGGTGTGAGCGAAGCCGCGAAACGTGACGGTGATCGGAAACTCGCGTTCCACGGGACCGAGCCCGGCGGCCGTGAGCCGGTCGGCAAGGTCGGCCTGGTAGACGGCCTCGTCGCAGAGTCGGCCGAGGTCGCGGTGAGCGGCGAAGGCGTGTGCCATCACACAGTGATCGAGTTCCTTGAACTCCTCGGTGGAGAGCCGGGGCAGGGGGATCGGCAGCTCAATCGGCATGGGGCAGGAAACGCGGGAGACGGATGGGGGAGCGGTGGATCGGAGATTGAAGAAATTTTCTTACCAATAAAATCTTCCTACCTCAACGGATCGGAATTCTAGGCACAGATGAGAATTCGTTGGCGTTGGAGAAGGTGAGGCAGATGTCGGCACGGGGCGGGAAACGGGGTTCGAGGGATCGATGGTTTGGAGAAATCTTCCTGCCAAGAAAAGTTTGCTGCCTCAAGGGATCGGAATTTGGGGTAGGAAGATTTTGTTGGTAGGAAAATTTTCCAAACCAAGGCAAAGGAGGCTAGTCGACATACGAAAACTCGTTGGCGTTGAAGAGGGCGAGGCAGACGTCGGCGAGGGCGCGGGTGCGGAGGGGGACGTCGGCCGGTTGGAGGTCGGAGACGAAGTCGGCGTTGGCGTGGAGCGTTTCGGTGAAGGTGAATTTTTCGCCGGTGTTTTCCTCGACGGCTTCGCGGCGGACTTCGAGGGGCGGGGCGGGCGTCGAGGGAACGTCGGAGGCGATGAGGGCGGTGATGGCTTTCCAGTGGGCGAGGCAGGCGGCGAGTTCGGGGGCACTGGGCGCGCGTGCATAGGCGAGGGCGAAGCAGCGGGTGATCGCGTCCGCATCGGACGACGTTTCCTGCACGGTGCGGGCGGCGAGCGCGAGGGCGCGGGCGTGGCTCGTGGCGCCGTTGAAGAGGCTGAAGACCTGCGGCGTGACGGTGGAGGCATCGCGGCGTTCGCAGGAAAAATCGGGCGTGGGCTGGTTGAAGACTTCCATCGCGGGATCGGGGAGGCCGCGGATCTTCAGCGCGTAGAGGCTGCGCCGGTGGCGCTGCGCCGGGAGCGGATGGGGAATCCACGCGGAGGCGAAGGTGCCCATGACTTGGCGCGGTTGGAGCGCGGCCTCGAGGTTCATCTCGGGGCGATTCGGAATGCCGCCGAGCGTGCGGTTAAGTTCGCCCGTGGCCGTGAGCATCGCGTCGCGCAGTTCCTCGGCCGAGAGGCGGCGCGGCGCAAACGCGGCGTAGCTCGTGCCGGCGGGATCCTTTTCGGCGAGGCGCTTGCGGTCCGGGTGAGTGGAGCTGCGGCGGTAGGCCTCGCTCGTCATGATGACACGGTGGAGTTTTTTGAACGACCAGCCCTGTTCGACGAAGGTGGCAGCGAGCCAGTCGAGGAGTTCGGGGTGCGTGGGTTTTTTGCCGGTGCTGCCGAAGTTGTTGGGATTGCCCGCGAGCGGTTGGCCAAAGTGCCAGAGCCAGACGCGATTCACGATGGCGCGGGTGGTGAGGGGATTTTCAGCGGTGGCAACCCACTCGGCAAACGCGGCGCGGCGGCCCTCGATCGAGTCGGGCACCGGAGTTTTCGGCGCGACGCCGATGGCGCTGAGCACGCCGGGTGACACCTTTTCACCGAGGGCAAAGGGATCGCCGTAGGTGAGAATACACGTCTGCTCGAGTTCACCTTCGGTCATGCGCCCGGCGGGTATGCGCAAGGGATTGGAGACGGACTTCAGCTCCGGGGTGCGTCCGTTGTAGACGGCGAGCGCGAAGGGTTCGTAGCGGTCGAGTTCCCATTTGAGGCGTTCGAGACCTTTGCGGGCGACGCGTTCGTTGCCGTAGTCTTCGGGGCTGAAGCCGACGAGCTTCGGGGGAAACTGGTCCTCCGGCACTTTTTGGCGGGTGAGGGCGGTGCGGACGAGGTTGAAGATGCCCTCGAATTCCCGGCGCTTGCCGCTGCGCTCCTGGGTGCGCGCCGCTTCGACCGCGGCGGTCCACTTCGTGGGATCGAGGCCTTTTTCGCGAAACCATTTTTCGGCCGAGACGAGCAGCTGGGCATCGAGCCGGCGCAGTGTCGCGAGGTAGGCTTCGCGGCGCGGTTCGAGATATTTTTTTTCGTCGAAACCGGCGGTGTTTTCCTCGGGGAGAAACGCGGCCGGGCGTTCCGCGAGCTGCGTCGTCGCGAACGTCGCTTGGATCGCATAGTAGTCGCGTGTCGGCACGGGATCGAACTTGTGATCGTGGCAACGCGCGCACTGCAGCGACTGGGCGAGGAAGGTCTCGCCGACGCTGTTGGTGACATCGTCGAGGAAACGTTGGCGTGCGACCTTGGCGACTTCCATGCCCGTGAGTTCCCACGGACCCATGCGGAGAAAACCGGTGGCAACGACCGCCTCGGGATTTTTCGGATCGAGTTCGTCGCCGGCGATTTGCTCGCGGGCGAAACGGTCGTAGGGCAGATCGGTGTTGAAGGCGCGCACGACGTAGTCGCGGTAACGCCAGGCGTTGCCGCGCTCGAAGTCGTTGGCGAACCCGCTGCTGTCGGCGTAGCGCACGACGTCGAGCCAGTGCTGCGCCATGCGTTCGCCGTAGTGCGGGCTGGCGAGGAGGCGGTCGAGGAGAGCGGCGATCGCCGATGGCGGATTGGCGCTATGGGCGGCCGCGAAGGTCGCGACGTCCTCGGGCGTCGGCGGGAGGCCGGTGAGGTCGAAGGTGGCGCGGCGGATCAACGTGCGAGCGTCGGCCGGTGGGGCGAGTCGCAGATCGGCGGGCCGGCGGGCGGCGAGGAAGGCGTCGATGGGGTTCGGGTGAAGAGGGAGAGATCGAGAGAGGGAGAGAGGGGGAGAAACAGATGGTTCATTCTCTCTGTCTCTCTGTCTCTCCATCCCTCCTTCTCGCGCCACCGGCGCGGCCGGCACAGCCGGCTTCCGCACGGGCTGGTAGGCCCACATGCCCTCGGGTTTGTAGCGGCGGTTCGTCCAGTCGGCGGAGAGGCCGCCGCTGGTTTTCATGATGATGCCGTCTTCGGCGGACCATTGCTCGGCGTTGGCCGCGGCGATCAGTTTTTGTTTCGCGGCGTCGGGCCAAGGTGCACCGGCGGTGATCCAGTCTTTGAGCCAACCGATTTGTTCGGCGGAGAGGCGGTCGGGCTCCTTGGGCGGCATGGCTTCAAAGTCTTCGCTCTGCCGCAGTGCCGCGAGGATGAGCGGGCTCTCGTCAGGCTTGCCGGGGATGATCGCGGGTTTGTCGCTGTCGCCGCCCAGCATGAGTTCGGCGCGGGTGCGCAGATCGAGGCCGCCCTTGATCTTGGCTTCATCGTTACCGTGGCACGCGAGGCATTTGTCCTGCAGCAACGGGAGCACGCGACGAACGAAGAGCGCGTCGGCGTCCGGCGATGCGGCGGCGGCGATCGGTGCGAAGGTGAGGAGGAGCGCGGAAAGCAGGGGAGTTCGATTCATGCGCAGGTCGGAGTAAGGTTAACGTTGGACGCAGCGGACGCGCGGAGCAAGCGATTGGCCGGGTCGGTGGGAGTCCGGAGACCAAGGGAGGCCGCGGTGGATTTCGGCAGTATTCAGCGGCCGACTGCCTCACGCAAATGGGTGTCAGCCGGGCAAGTCGAGCGACGACCAAGGCAAGACGAGAGGATTCTATTTCCGTTTGTCAGGCTTGGCCTGCTTCACGCCAGCCGATCTCGTTTCGTTCGACGCTTTAGCCGCGGCGTTTCCGGTGGCGTCGGTGATTCAGAGGTCGGAGCAGTGGGCCGGGTGGCCTTGTTGCTCGCTCGTGAGGTTCCTGCGGCTGATGTCGCCGGGTTTAGTTCGGTGAGGGCGACTGGTGGGTCGGATGCGAGGCGGAGGGGCGCGGTTTGATCGCGCGCGTCAGGCGAGCAATTGCGGCACGACGTGGCCGTGGACGTCGGTGAGGCGGTAGTCGCGGCCTTGGAAGCGATACGTGAGCTTCGTGTGGTCGAAACCGAACTGGTGCAGAATCGTCGCGTGCAGGTCGTGCACGTGGATCGGATCTTTGGTGACGTTCCACGCGATGTCGTCGGTCTCGCCGACGACTTGGCCGCCTTTGATACCGCCGCCGGCGAGCCAGAGACTGAAGGCGTTCGGGTGATGATCGCGGCCGGTGACGGCGCGCTGGCCGGGACGATTTTCGCCGAGCGCGGTGCGGCCGAATTCGGAGCCGCAGATGACGAGGGTGTCTTCGAGCATGCCGCGTTGCTTGAGATCTTTCACGAGCGCGGCGATGGGCTGATCGGCCATGAGGCAGTTGTGCGGGAGGTCGGTGTTGATTCTGCTGTGGTGATCCCACGACGCGTGGATCACTTGGACGACGCGGGTGCCGCGCTCGACGAGGCGGCGGGCCATGAGGCAATTGCGGGCGAAGGTGCCGAAGAGGCCGGTGCCGCCGAGCTGGTTGCCGCCCTCGATCTTCGGCTCGGTGCGGTTGACGCCATACATCTCGAGCGTCGCCTGTGATTCGCCGGAGAGGTCCATGAGCTCGGGTGCGGCGCTCTGCATGCGGAAGGCGAGCTCGTAGGCGGCGATGCGGCTGTCGATCTCGGGATCGCGGACCTCGGCGTGACGGAGGGTGTTGAGCTCGGCGACGCCGCGGATATTGCGTCCCTGCATGGCGGCGGTGAAGCCGGAGGGGTTGTCGAGGTTGAGGACGGGGGCGCCCTCGTTGCGGAACATGACGCCGGAATACTTCGAGGGGAGGAAACCGCTCGCCCAGCTGGCGGAGCCGCCGGGCACGCCGCGGCCGACGCAGATGAGGACGACAAACTCGGGCAGGTTTTTTCCTCCGCTGCCGAGACCGTAGGAGAGCCACGAGCCCATGCTCGGCCGGCCGGAGATGGCCGATCCGGTGTTCATGAGGAGCTGGCCGGGCACGTGGTTGAACTGGTCCGTGTGCATCGAGCGCACCAGGCAGATGTCGTCCGCGATGGAGCCGATGTGCGGGAGAAGGTCGGAGAGCTCCATACCACACTGGCCGTATTTCTTGAATGTGCGCGGCGTGCCCATGATACGCGCGGACTCCTTTGCGAGGAAGGCGAAGCGCATGTTCTTTAACATCGATTCGGGCAGCGCCTGCCCGTCGAGCCGGTTCAGCATCGGCTTCGGATCGTAGAGATCCATCTGGCTCGGGCCGCCCTCGAGGTAAATGTAGATGATGTTTTTCGCGCGCGGCTGGTGGTGCGTGCGGCCCGGCCGAACGACGCCACCCGCGGACGCCGGCGCCGCAAGGAGGCCGTCCTGGCCCAGGAGGTGCGAGAGGGCGAGGCCGCCGACACCCCCGCAGGCCTGCATGAGGAATTTGCGACGGGAGGAAAAGGAAACGGAGTCGTGCATCGGAGGCGGCGGAGAAGAGTTAAAACGGGGGGCGGTCACTCGCGCGTGATGAACTCGTCGAGGTTCATGATGAGGCGCGCGGCGGCGACGAAGGCGAGTTTGCGGTCGCCCTGCGCGAGCTGGAGCTGGTCGTCGAAGTGGCGCTGCATCGCGGCCGCCTCGGCGGCGGTGGGTGGGCGGCTGAGGCAGAGGGCGAAGGCGTGCGCGAGGCGCGCGGCGACCGACGTGTGGGCGGGCCGCGCGGCGAGTTGCTGGCCGAGCGTCTCGTGGCACTCGACGAAGACGGGGTCATTGAGGAGCGTGAGGGCCTGCAGAGGGGAATTAGAGCGCTCGCGACGCAGGCAGGCGACGCTGGCATCGGAGGCGTCGAAGGTGGCGAGCATGGGGTAAGGGACGTTGCGGCGAAGGTGGATATAGAGGCCGCGGCGATATTTTTCCGGACCCTTTGTCTCGGGCCACGATTTGTTGCGGCCGAAGGCGAGGACGAAGGGCGGCAGCGCCGGGTAGATGCTGGGGCCGCCGATGCGAGGGTTGAGCAGTCCGCTGCTGGCGAGAAAAACATCGCGGACGATTTCGGCCTCGAGGCGCTGTCGGCTCTGGCGAGCGAGCAGGACGTTTTGCGGATCGCGCTCGGACAAATCCTCGCGGAGGACCGAGGACTGCCGGTAGGTGGCGGAGGTGACGATGAGGCGGATGAGTTTTTTCCGGCTCCAGCCGAGCTGCACGAACTCGGTGGCGAGATAGTCGAGAAGTTCGGGGTGCGACGGCGGTTCGCCGAGGAGGCCGAAGTTGTCGACGGTGGCGACGAGACCGCGGCTGAAGAGGTGCTGCCAGACGTGGTTGACCGTGACGCGCGCGGTGAGCGGGTTGGCGGGATCGACGAGCCAGCGCGCCAAGTCGAGGCGGTCGGCGCGGGGGCCGCGACGTTGCAGCGGCGGGAGGACGGCGGGCGTGCCGGGCTCCACTTCGTCGCCGGGTTGCTGGTATTCGCCGCGGAGGTGGATGCGGGTCTTGCGCTCGTGCGCGACGAGGATGGGCGCGGCGGTTTTCGGGAACTCGGGCTGCTTGGCGTAGTGTGCGGCGAGTGGCGCGAAGAGTTTCTGGCCGGGCTCGTCAACGAAGCGCGCGACGTGGCGCGCGACGACGAGGGCTTGATCGCTTGTGCGGAGCGCGGCGGGCAAATCGAGGATGGCGACGAGTTCGTCGGGTCGCGGGTCGGGTGTGAGTGGGAGTGCGCCGGTGGTGGTCGCGAGGCGGAAGCGCGTCAGGACGCCGGTGATGCGGTGTTCGAGTTCGACGTAGAGCTGCGAGCCGGCGGGAAAATCTTGGGGCGATTTTAATTCGAAGACGATGACGTGCGCGGCGTCGGTCTTGCCGGTGATACTCCAGCCGGTGGTGTTGTCGCCGTCGAGGGTGCCCTTCGCGGGCGCGGACTTGGTTTCGAAATCGGCGCGAGCAGTGGTGAGCTCGAGTTTGTGCTGCGCGCCGTCGGGCGTCTTCAGCATGGCGGAAAATTCGGCGAGGTGAAAATCGCCGCTGCGGGCGCGGCCGGCTTTGCCGCCGAGATCGGCGAGGGCTTCGAGGCGCAGGCCGGTGACGGCGCGGGCCTCGACGGTGGATTTGACGACGTAGCGCGTGCGGACGGGATCGCGGGCGCCGGTAGTGAAGGAGTGATCGGGGTTGGGCGAGCCGAGGCGTTCATCGTCTTCGGTGATCGTGGTGATCTCGTCGGGCGTGAGGACGGTCCAGCGCTCGGCGGGACGGAACAGGGACGCTTCCCAAGCGGCGCTGGGCGGGCCGACGAGGGTGGCGACGTGATCGCGGAGCGGAGCTTCGAGGCGATCGCGTTCCTTTTCCCAGGTGGCGAGCTTGCGCTGGTAATCGGCGAGTTCGTCGGGGCGCGGCGCGGGGACGTCGCGCTCGGCGGTAGAGTTGAAGAACGAGTAGAGCTGGTAGAATTCGCGGTGGGAGAGCGGATCGTATTTGTGCGTGTGGCACTCGGCGCAACCGACGGTCAGGCCGAGCCAGACGGCGCCGGTGGTGGCGGTACGATCGACGGCGGCCTTGGTGCGGTCGAGCTCGAGGTCGGCGCCCGCCTCGTCGTTCTTAAGGGAGTTGCGGTGGAAGCCGGTCGCTATTTTTTGCTTGAGCGTGGCGCCAGGGAGGAGATCGCCGGCGAGTTGTTCGACGGTGAAACGGTCGAAAGGCACGTCGCGGTTCACGGCGTCGATCACCCAATCGCGGTAGAGGTAGGCATAGGGGCGGAGGGTGTCGTTGAGGTAACCGGCGCTGTCGGCGAAGCGGGCGAGGTCGAGCCAGTGGCGGCCCCAGCGTTCGCCGAAGTGCGGCGAGGCGAGGAGCGTGTCGACGAGGCGCTCGTAGGCGTCGGGGCGGGTGTCGCGGACGAAGGCGTCGACGGTGGCGAGGTCGGGTGGGAGGCCGGTGAGGTCGAGGCTGAGACGGCGGATGAGGGTGCGGCGGTCGGCGGCGGGGGACGGGGCGAGGTTTTCTTTTTCGAGGCGGGCGAGGACGAAGGCGTCGACGGGATTTTGGATTGGGGATTGGGGATTGGCGATTTTAGGGACAGCGGGGCGGGTGGGTGGTTCGAAGGCCCAGAAGTTCCCCCACGGGGCGCCTTGCTCGACCCAGCGGGTGAGTAACGCGAGCTGCTCCGCGGAGAGTTTCTCCTTCGCGTCGCGCGGCGGCATCACCTCGTCGTCGTCCTTCGAGATGATGCGCTGGATGAGCTCACTGTCGGCGATTTTGCCGGGCACGACGGTGGTCGCACCGCTCTTGCCGGTGCCGAGCACGCCGGCGTGCGTGTCGAGGCGGAGTTTTCCTTTCCGATAGGAATCATCCGGTCCGTGACAGTGGAAGCAGTTGTTCGAGAGGATCGGCAGGATGTCGCGGCCGAAGTCGAGCGGGGCGGGGACCGGCGCCGCGCGCGCGACCCCGAGGGCCACGGCTCCGGCGAGGAGCAAGCGGCGGCCGGAGGCGCCGAGGAATCTGGGTCGCGGCGTTTGCATTCTCAGAATGACCCCTTGAGCCCGGCGGTGAACGCGCGGCCGAATTTTCCGTGGTAGAATTCGCGCGCGTAGCCGGGCGTCTGGGAGCCGTAGGCGAATTCGTTTTGAATCTCGTTCGTGGCGTTGCGCAGGTTGAAATAGAAGGAGGTCCGCTGGCCCAGTCGGTAGTCGAGGCTCACGTCGAGCTGGATGCGGGGCTGCGGGAAACGGAATGCGTCCGGCCCCATGTCGGGAAACGAGACGGCCTTCTGCTCGCCGCGGTAATTCCACTTGGTGAGCAGCGTCGCCCGCTTCACGCTGACGGTGAAGCCCCAGTTCACCGACTCCGGGAGGAAGCCCGTGAAGTCGGCGAGATCGTTGCCGTCGAGCTTTAGTTTCGTGGCGTTGGCGAACAGGATGACGTTCCGGCCCCACGCGCCGAAGGGCGTGAGCGAGTGGCGAAGGTTGAATTCCGCGCCGCGCACGCGCGCCGAGCCGGAGTTGAACTGGGTCGTCACGCGCCAGCCGAGGTAGCGCGGATCGAGGCCGAGCGCCTCCAAGTCGTCCGCGGTCGCGTCCTTCACGAAGGCACCGAAGAAATCCTTCACCTCCTTCAGAAACAGACCCCCGCTCACGACGCCGCCATGGCGGGTGTAGTATTCGACCGACACGTCGTAGTTGTCGGCGGTCCACGGCTTCAGCCCGATGTTGCTGAAAGTGATCCGGCCGAGCGTGTTTTCGGAATTCTGGTTCAGGTCGTCGTCCTGGTTCACGGTGGTGTTGGGGATGATGTTGCTGAAGTTCGGCCGACCGTAAGTCTTCGCGTAGGCGGCGCGCAGGAGGACCGTCTCGGTGGCGTTGAACGTGAGGTGTAGGCTCGGGTAGGAGCCTTGGTAGGCGCGTTCGGCCCGCGAGGCGCGCTCCTTGTAGATCAGGGAAACTTCGTCGAGGGAACCCGCCGCGCCCGACTCCGGTTTCCGGATACGGGCGCCGGCTGGGGTGCGGGCGAAGGTACCGTTGGCGTTGCGGATGAAGACCGCGTTGGGGTCCTGCAGCGGGCCGACGCCCTCGTCGGTGGTTTTCTCGAAGCGCACGCCGGTCACGACGTTGAGCCGGTTCTGAAAGAGCCGGGCCTCGGCCTGCACGTAGGCGGCCGACACGGTTTCCTCGATGTATTTTGAGTTCAGAATGTTATTGCTCGCCGTGGTGCGCTGCTGGGCGACGGTCTGCGTGAAGAGCGCTGGGTTGGCCTGCAGCGCCGACCACACCCTGTGCGGCGAGACCCACGGCACGTAGGGTTTGTCCGGGTAGGACGCGAGCTTCACCTCGCCAAAGTAAACGCTGGACAGGTAGGGTGCGGCGGAGAGCGAGCCGTTGACGCCGTTGTAATTGTAGGTGCGGCCGTCCACGCGGCGGTCGTCGTTAGTTTGGATGCGGTGCAGGCCGCCGACCTGGACAGCGGCCGGAAACGCTAACCAGCGCAATTGCCGGCGCACATCGAGATCGCCGGTCGTGATCGTCGCGCGGATGTCGGTCTTGGGCGTTTTGCTGGCCGACGTGATCGTGTAGTTGTTGAGATCGAAGGCGTCGACCGGTTGGTTGGCGTTGTCGAAGACCTGAAAATCCCCGATCCGGCCATCGCTGATTCCCGTGTAGGTTACGCGCACAGGATTCCGCAAGCCGACGGTGACGCCGCTGAAGAAACCCGCGTCCACATCGCGGCGCGTGGCTTTGGAATTCGAGCGGCTGAACGCCGATTGGATCCGCCAGACGCCGTCGTCGAGCCGGTAGCGGAGATTGGCGGACTGCGTGAGGCCGCCGCTCTTGGAGAAACTGTAGGCCATCGGCACGGTGCCGCGGCCGGTGGCGCCGACGACGCGATCGGGGGTGAACGACAGCGCGGTGCCGCCCGCGATGCTCGAGGTGGCGACGTTGCCCGCCGTGGGGTTGAACTGGGAGTTCCAGTTCAGCGCGTCGTAGAACGTCGCCATCGCGCCGAAGGAAAGCACGGCGTGCGCCGAGGGCCGCCAGTCCACCTTGGCGGAGATCGAGTCGCGTTCGTAGGAGCGCGACACCTCGACGTTGCGGTTGCGCCACAGGTAGGGGTTGGCCGGCGTCACGCTGGCCAGCCCCGTGGCGTTGGCGCGGTAGTCCGTATACCACGTGTCGGTTTCGAACGACGTGATCGAGTGCAGGCCCGTGATCACGAGGCCAAGTCGCTTGTTGATCGGCAGCGTGTAGTCGAAACTGAGATCCGGATAGAATTTGTAGGTCTGTTCGTTGTTCGGGGCGGGGGTTTTCCTGAGCGAGAAACGCTGCTGGTTGGACGAGAGGCCGGCGCGGTACTTAAACTCCGCGGTGCTGCGCTCAAACGCGCTCTTGCTGACCATGTTGATCGAGCCCGACATCGTGTCGGCCGGGGTCGAGGGCAGGGGGACCTTGGTCACCTCGACGCGGGAGATGCTGTTCACGCCGATGCGCGACGGACTGAAATCGCGTTCGCCCGCGGCACTGGCGCCAGCGAGCTGCTGGCCATCGAACGAGACGACCGAGAGGTTGCTGGGAAAACCGCGGATCAGGACGCCCTCGGTCTCCAGCGCGCCGTAGGCCGCGGACACGCCGGGCAGGAACCGCAGAAAATCGCCCATGCTCCCGCCGAGCGGATCGCCGAGCGTCTCGGTTGAGATGACGTTCTTGAGGTTGGGGGCAAACCGTTGCTCGTTGATTGCGATGGCTTCGATGTCGGTCTCGCGCGACGAGGCGACCGTGTAGGCGCCCAGTTTTACGACCTTCGCAGCGTCGCCATAACGCGCGACACTCGTGAGCTCGACGTTGCGCTCGACCTTCAGTCCGGCCGCGACCGTCACGGCCACGGCCTGGGCATCCAGCCCGGTGTAGAACACCTCGAGGGTTGCCGTGCCGGCCGCCATGCCGGCCAGTCGGAACGAGCCGGACTCGTCGGTAAACGCGAGCAGCGCGGTGCCCGCCACGGACACGCGGGCGTTGTTCAGATAGGCGCCGGTGACAGCGTTTTTCACGCGGCCCTCGACGGCGCCGGTGGGCGTGCCGTTGGTCGAGTGGGCGGCCGGAGTCTGGGCCGGAACCGCGGTGGCGGCGCCTAGCGCAAGCCAGCCGGCGATCGCGGCGAAGGTGGATTTTGTTTTCATGGGGTTCGGGGAAGAGTGTGCTTCGGCGGTGGGGGTGGGCGCGGACGGGGCGAGCGAGATCACGAAGCCACCGGTGTCGGTCGCCTCGAGCGCGCGCAGGCGGGTGCCGGCGAGCAGGCGGTCGAGCGCCTCGCGGGGCGGGTGGTCGCCGAACACGCGCTGGGTGCGCACATCGGCCACGGAATCGCTGGGCACGAGGATTTCGCGCTGCGCCTGCTCGGCGAACTGCTTGAGCGTTTCGCTCGCGGGGCCGGCGGGGACGCGAAACGCGCGGGCGGTGTTGTCGGGACCGGCGAAGGCAAAGGTGAGCGGCAGCAGCCAGCCCAATCGCGCGGCGAAAAGGATGCGCGGTGAGAGCAGGGTGGGGCGGGCGGGGTTTGGGAGGTGGGGTAGCAAAGGAGCAATGCGGAGGCGTCAGGGTGGGCGGCTGAGCAGAATTTCATTTTCTCCGCGACGCTCGGCGCGCACGCCGAAGCCGGTTTCAAGCAGCTTGACGAAGCCGATGACGTTGTCGGACCGGAGCGAGGCGTTCACGCGGAGGGCGGCGAGCCCGGGATCGGCGAGGACGAGCTGGGTGGCGTTGCGGCGATTGTAGGCGGCCACGATGTCGCCGAGCGGGGTCGCAGTGAAATTGAGGAGCCGGTGCTGCCACGCGAGGACGCGCGCGATCTCGCCGGGCGTGAGGGTGGCGATCTCGGGCGCGGCGGCGGACGGAGTGGTGCCGACGACGGCGCGCTGGCGTGCGGCCAGCAGGCGCTCGGGCGTGGGCGAAGCGGAGGGCGTGGAGAGGGGCGCCGTGGCGGTGTGGGCCGGCACGCCGGGCGCGATTTGGGCGGGTGGCGGTTGCAGGCGCACCTGGCCCTCGGTGACGAGCACTTCGACGGCGGAGTCGGCGAGGCGGACGTTGAACGCGGTGCCCACGGCGCGCACGGCGACGCCGGCGGCGGTGACGGTGAAGGGACGGGCGGCGTCCTTCGTCACGGTGAAGTGCGCCTCGCCACGCTCCAGCCGCACGCGGCGTTCGGTGGCGGTGTAGTCGGCGACGATGATGGCGGCGTCGTTGAGTTCCACCACGGTGCCGTCGGCGAGCACGCGCGTGGCGGGTCCGAGTGGCTGCGGGGCGGAGAGCGTGCCGAAATGATAGGTGGCTATACTCAACGCGGCAGCTGCGGCGGCGGCGAGCGGCCAGCGCCA
Source organism: Opitutaceae bacterium (assembly GCA_044358025.1). Taxonomy (GTDB): domain Bacteria; phylum Verrucomicrobiota; class Verrucomicrobiia; order Opitutales; family Opitutaceae; genus GAS368. The sequence goes on along the minus strand of JBIKOK010000011.1, from coordinate 29,629 downwards.
GCGGAGGAAAAGGGAAGGCGCGGCGCGGGCCGGAACGGGTGCAGCCGCGCCCGCCCAAGCGGAGGAGAATTCCTGGCGCGTGGCCCAGTCCCGGAGCGCGGAGTCGAGGTTGGCGGCGCGGCGCAGCGTGGCGCGCGCCGCAGGATCGTGGCGCAGGCGCGCGTCGAGGACGCGAAAATCCTCGGGGGAAATGGTGCCGCCCAACCAGTCGGCGATGAGGCGTGCGAGTGGGTCGGCGGGGCTCATGCGGTTTCGCGTTTCATTTCGCCCTCGATGCAGTCGAGGAGCCGCGCGCGCAGGCGCTGGACAGCCTTGTAGTGGCCCTCCACGCTGCGGCCGGCGCGCGCGGCGACCTCGTGGAGCTTGGCGCCGGGCTGGTAGGACAGGAGGAGCAACGCGCGCTGCGGATCGCCGACTTTGGCGAGACAACGGTCGAGCGCGCGGCGCTGGCGCTCGAGAGTCTCGCCCTCCGGCGTGGCTTCCTCGGCCATCAGGTCGGCGACGGCGTCGGAAAACACCAGCTGCTCGCGCCCGCGGCGGCGCAAGTGGTCGAGGGCCTCGAAGCGCGCGATCGTGGCGGCCCACGCCATAAAATTCGTGCCGCGCTCGAAGCGGGCGAACTTCCGCCACGCGACGAGGCTGGTTTCCTGCATGACCTCGTCGACGTCGGCCCAGGTTGGGAGCAGCGCGCGAATGAACGCCCGCAGCCGCCCCTCGTGCGCGACGAAGAGCCGCACGAACTCCTCGTAGGGCGGAGTCGGGCCGGGGTTGGTGGGGTCGGGATGATCGGACATGCGCGGACGGTCATGATGTTACCGTGTCCGGCGGGAAATTTGGACATTCTTTCGTTCGGTGTCCCGACGATTTCCAAGGCCAACGTCGTCCTGCCGACCTGTCACGACCCGAGCAGTCTGACTGCCGGGCTTTGCCCAATGGCCTCGGCCAGTTTCGCGTGAATTCGGCAATTTATCATCCTCGCAAAACTGGCAGGTGATGCCGGTTTTGCTAGGAGTCAGATCTTGGAATCGACAGGCGATTCCGACCGTCGTAATCGACGAGAAGTCGAACCCAAACCCGACTGCGGGTGACTTCCATGACCCGCCGTGGGCTTCACCGTCACCATGATGCTGCCTGATTCAGGCGCGTGGGATCGCGGGCTCCCGCGAGTAGACTCGCCCACCCACAACCCCAATGCACGCACGCCGCCGAGCGGCGAGGTGCGGCGGCAATCATGGCCGGGTGCGGGACGATTTCTGGATTTGGGCGAACTCAGCCTTCAGGCGCGCGGCGATTTCGGGTTGGGCGGCGGCGAGGTTGGTGGTTTCACGCGGATCGACGTCGAGATCGTAGAGTTGGCCGGGCGGCGCACTCGCCGCGGGGTAGGTGCCGCTGGAGGGGCGGCCGAAGTGGATGGCTTCGCGTCCGTCGATCCATTTCCAACGGCCGGAGCGAATCGAGCGTCCCACGAGGAGCGACTCGCGGACGGGTTGAGTGGTGGGCTGGTGGCCGAGCAGCACGGGCAGAAACGAAAAACTGTCCGGACCGGCTTCGGCCGCGAGCGTGGCGCCGGTCGTGGCGGCGAGCGTCGCCATCACGTCCGTGAAACAGATCGTCTGCGACGTGGTTGACCCGGCCTTCACCCGGCCCGGCCAGCGGACGATGAACGGCATCCGGTGGCCCGCTTCCCAGTTGGAACTTTTCATGCCGCGGAGACCGCCGGACGAATCGTGGCCGGTGCGCTGGACGTCTTCGGGATACCAGACGGGACCGTTGTCGGAGGTGAAAATCACGAGGGTGTCGGCGGCGAGTTGGGTGTCGTCGAGGGCTCGGAGCACGCGGCCGATCATGGCGTCGACCATCATCGTGAAGTCGCCGTAGGAGCCGATGCCGCTGCGGCCCTGGAACTCCGGCGACGGCAGCCATGGGGTGTGCGGGCCGGTGGGGGCGTAGTAGAGAAACAGCGGTTGAGCGGGCCGCTCGCGGGCGTGCGTGGTGATTTCGGCCACGACCTCGTCGGTGAAACGCGGAAGCACGTCCGTCAGTTCCAGCCCGGGGGCGATGCCGCCGCCGCGCCAGAATTTTCCCTGAATCGGCGAGTAACCGCGTTCCGGATGCGCGGGACTTTCGGCGATCGTGGCCGTGGGCGGGACGACGGCACGATTACCTTCGAGGTAAAAATACGGCGGGATGTCGGTGGACGCACGAAAGCCGAAAAAGCGATCGAAGCCGCGGTCGATTGGACCACCGGGGAGGGGCCGGTCGTAACCGCTCTCCTGGAAGCCGAGATGCCATTTGCCGATCATCGCGGTGCGGTAGCCGCGCGATTTCAGCACGGAGGCGAGCGTGGCGCGGGTTTCTTCGATGAGCGGCTGGGTGGGCCATTTCGAAACGTCGGTGCGGAACGGGTGGCGTCCGGTGAGCAGCCCATAGCGCGAGGGATGGCAGAGGGCGCCGGGGGCGTGGGCATCGGTGAACCGCAGGCCCTCGCGCGCGAGGCGGTCGATGTGCGGCGTGGGGATTTTGGACTGCGGGTTGTAGCAGCCCGGATCGCCGTAGCCCAGGTCATCGACGAGAATCAGGAGGATGTGGGGCGGCGGGGCGGAGCGCGCGGGCTCGGCGGCGGAGGTGGCCGCGGCGAGCAGGAGGAAGAGACCGGACCAAAGGAAAGCGCAGGAATTCATCGCGAAGTCATGTTGAGGCGGGACGTGCCGACGGGGTCAAGGTGCGGGGCGGTCACGCGCCAGGTCGGTGTCGGCCGTGCGCACGGTGCCGGGGGCGGGCGGAGGCGGGCCGGCGACAAATTGCATCGGGCGTTGGTCGCGGTGGAGCGCGGCGTCGAAGTCGCGAGCCTGGCGGATGAGGCGTGCGACGACCTCCGGATGCGCGGCGGCGACGTTGGTTTTTTCAGCGAGGTCGGCCCCGAGATCGTAGAGCTCGGGAGTGGCGAGCAGCCGGTGTTGGTGGTTGAAGGCGGCGGGAAGGTGGTCCCACCAAAGGCTGACGGGGCGAGGATCGGGCCGGTTTTCGGTTGGCAGGAAGAGTTTCCATCGACCCTCGCGCACGGCCTGCGGCTGGTAGCCGAAATAGTGGTAGAGCGCGCGCGCCGGTGGCGAAGCGCCCTCGAGCAGGAGAGACGAGAGGTCGATGCCATCGAGCGTGACGCCCGCCGGCCGCACGGCACTCGCAAGCCGCGCGAGCGTGGGAAAAAGATCGAGGTGCGAGACGGGCGCAGTGACGGCGGCGCGAGGCGCGATGCGGCCCGGCCACCACGCGATGAGCGGCACGCGCACGCCGCCCTCGAACGTCGTGCCCTTGCCGGAGCGGAGCGGGCCGTTGCTGCCGGCGAGCTGGCGGCCGGGGAAGTTTTCTTTGGCCGCCCCCGCCTTCTTCGTGGCGTTGGCGCCGCCCCGGAAGGGCGCGCCGTTGTCGTTGGTGAAAATCACGAGGGTGCGCGTGTCGAGCTTCAGTTCACGCAGCGTGTCGAGGATGACGCCGGTGCTCCAGTCGAGCTCTTCGACGGTGTCGCCGTAGAGGCCGCCGCGGGATTTTCCGGCGAAGCGAGGCGAGGCGTATTGCGGCACGTGAGGCATCGTGTGCGGCAGGTAGAGGAAGAACGGTTTTTCGCGGTTCGCGCGGATGAAGGCCACCGCCTCCTCGGTGTAGTGTCGGGTGAGTTCCGCCTGATCGACGGGCGACTCGACGATGTGCTCGCCCTCGACGCGCGCGAGCGGCGCGAACATCGAGAGCTGCGTGAACGCATCGCCGACCTTCCATTCGCGCACGTCGTTCGTGTGGGGCAGGCCGTGAAAGCGGTCGAAGCCCTGCGCGAGCGGGCGGAACGGCGCGTCCCACCCGAGGTGCCATTTGCCGATGCAGGCCGTCGTGTAGCCGCGGGTGCGCAACAACTCGGCGAGGGTGATCTCGGCGGCGGGCAGGCCGTGGTGCTCGGTCGGAAACAGCACGTAGGGCAGCCCGGCGCGTGCGGGCAGGCGGCCGGTAAGAAGGCCCGCGCGCGCCGGGCTGCAAAACGGCGCGGCCGCATAGGCGTCGGTGAACCGCAACCCCTCGCGGGCCATGCGATCGAGGCGGGGCGTCGCGATCGTCGTCGAGCCGTAGCAGCCGAGATCGCCGTAACCGAGATCGTCGGCGAGAATGAGAATGAAATTCGGCGGTGGCTCGGCGGCGCGGATCGAGGGGCAGACGAACGCGAGGAAAGGGAGCAGCAACAGCGCGGTGCGGGTCATGGCGGCCAGCATGGGCCGCGCACACCAAAGGTCCATCGCGAGCGTTCCCGGTGTCGTGCGGAGTTTTGCCAGGAGCGCCGTGCGGCAGAACGGGTCGTTCGCGTGACCGTGGCCGAATCGTGATTGCCATCGCGAGGGGAAATGGGCCGGTTTGGCGGCTCCCTCCGTGCGGGCTCACCTTCGCCAGCTCAGTCAATCCGCAGGCCCCTGCCCACCCCCATGAAAACAAGTCCCCGTGTTGCCCTCATCCCGCTGGTTTTTGCCCTGCTCGGCGCCGTTCCCGCCGTCGCCCAGGTGGCGCCGAGCGCGCCTGCGCCGACACCGACACCCGTGGTCGAGCTGAGCCCCTTCACGGTCGATTCGTCGCGTGACACCGGCTATGCGGCGGAAAACACGCTCGCCGGCTCGCGCCTCAACGCCCGGCTGCGCGACACCGCCGGCTCGGTGTCGGTGTTCACGAAGGAATTTCTCGACGATCTCGCGATCACCGACCTCGCGGGGTTGCTCAACTTCACGGTGAACTCGGAGATGGACACGAACGCGTGGCAGCCCGGCCAGCCCGGGCAGAACCCGTCCATCAGCGGGGAGAATCTGCTCAACCGCACGATGGTCCGCGGCCTGGCGGCGAGCCAGGGCATGGATTATTTCACGAGTATCACCAACATGGATCCTTATCGCGTGGGGCGGTTCGACGACACGCGCGGGGCCAACTCGCTGCTCTTCGGCGTGGGCGCGCCCGGCGGCGTGCTCAACCAATCGTCCAAGACGGCGGCCACGCACCGCCACAGCGCCAACCTCCGCTACGGCGCCGGCGCGTGGGCGCGCAGCCGCTCCGAACTCGACGTCAACCGCGTGCTCGTGAAGGACCGCCTCGCGCTTTCGGTGGCGGCGCTGCACCAGGAGAACGGCGGCTGGCGGCAGTTCGATTTTCAGGACAAGAACCGGCTCTTCGCCGCGGTGACCGCGCGGCCCACGCGCACCGTGACCCTGCAGGCGATGGGCGAGACCGGCCGCGATCAGGGGGCGGTGATCAAGTCGCTTCCAGCCGTCGACGAAATGCTCGCGTGGTACGACAACCGGAACGCCCGGGGCGTCGCCGCGGTGACGGTGACCCCCACGACGGCGGCGCCGAGCGCGGCCCTGACCGCGCTCGGCATCACCACGCGCAACGGGACGAGCGGCGGCCTGAACCGCCGCGCGACGTTCATTGAGAACGACGGGACCGTGTTCGACGCGATTGGCACCTACCTGACCGGCTCCTACAACAACGCCGCCGTCCGCGGGCCCGACGGCACGCCGGGGCGCACCACCTCCGCGCTGATCATCACCGATCCGCTGTTTAATCCGAAGCGCGGCAACGCCGCCGGCCCCGGGTCGCTCCGCGAGCAGCGGCTGCACAACTACACGCTCTCGGCCGACTGGCAGCCCACGCGCAAGCTCAGCTTCAACCTCGCCCACCACGTCCAGCGGACGACGCTCACCACGCGCACGCTGGTGGGCAACGACCCCACGCTCCGCGGCGAGCCCAACCGCACGCTCGGCCTGAACGGCCCGGCGAATCCCTTCGCCGGCCAGCTCTACGTGGAGGGAAACTGGCGCGGCGACATCCATTTTGGCGAGTACCGCGAGTCGCGGGTCTCCGCCACCTACGCGTTCGACCCGCAGCGCAAGTGGCTTGGCCGCCACCGTCTCGCCGGCGCCGCGTCCACTGCCGCGCAGACGGATATCAATGAGCTTTCCTGGCTCTCGCTCGTCGGCCGCCCGTTCAACGCCCTCGCGAGCAACCCCAACAACCGTGTCGCTGTGCGGAATTATTTCACCGAGGGCAACCGCGAGTCGTACCGCGCGGGCGACTGGCGGCGGCTGCCGGCGTCGCTCAATTTCGCCGGCAGGGCCTACGGGCTCGCCTTTGCCAACGACGCCGCCGGCGCCAACAACAGCGGCATGCGCCAGGACACCGACAGCGGGCTCGCCGTGCTCGAAAGCTACTTCTGGCGCGACCGGCTCGTGACGACCTTCGGCTACCGCACCGATCGCGTGACGGTGAACCAGTTTGGCTATTACACGGACGCCGCCATCGGCGATCGCCCGGACCGCGATCCCGCGAAGGCGACGGTCACCCGCGTCAACGCCGACACCCGGACGGCGGGGGCCGTTTTCCATGTGACGGACTGGTTTTCGCTCATCGCCAACCAGTCGTCGAACGTCGGCGTGCCGCCGCTCGCGCGCACGGTGTTTCCGTTCGGCAACCTGGCGCCGCTCTCGCACGGCCGGGGGGAGGACTACGGCGTCGGGCTGGACATGTGGGGGGGCCGGCTGAGCGCGCGCCTCGTGTATTTTGACGCGGAGGAGCAGGGGCGCATCACCTCGACCGGCATCGCGGGTGCACCGGGGCTCAACACGCGGGTGATGGACGCGTTCGCCGGCGTGCTCGCCGGGCCGGGCCGGCCGATCGCCGCGGCCGACTGGGCGGCGCTTTACAAGGCGCTCACGCCGCCGGCCAACGCGGTGGCCTCCGACTTTGTGTCGCAGGGCTACGAGGCCCGGATCACCGCCAACTTCACGCGGCAGTGGCGGCTGTTGCTCAACTACTCCTACACCGACTCGCTGCGCACGCGGCTCGGCAACGAGATGGTGGACTGGTATGGACTCAAGCCCTCCGGTGACGGGGTGCGGCTCGTGCAGGGCGTGAAGCAGGACGCGGCGGGCGGCTACGTGATCGATCCGAGCGCGTATCTGCCCGGCGGTACCGTCGCGAAATGGATCGCGCTCGGGGCCACGGCGCCCGCGGCGAATCCCTCGGCCCTGACCACGGGCACCGGCGGCACGACGGTCGCCGAGGAGATCTTCAATTTCACCGAGACGGTGAACAATACGAAGGAGGAGAACGAAAAGCGCTGGGGCGTGCGTCCGCACAAGGCGAGTGTGTTCACGGCCTACGATTTCAAGTCGGGCCGCCTCAAGGGACTCACGGTTGGCGGCGGCGGCTACTGGCGCAGCGCGAATGTCATCGGGGCCAACGCCGCGGGCCGCGAAATCACTGGCCGGGAAATCTCCTCGGCCGAGGCGATGCTGGCTTATTCCTGCTCGTTCCCGCGCCTGCCGGGGCGTGTGCGTTTCCAGGTCAACGTCTCGAATCTCCTCAATAAGACCGAGATTATCCCCGTGCGCATCGCGACGGGCAGCGGGGCGCCGGACGGTTTTGTGCTGCCCGGCAGCGGCCGCGGCCTCGCCTACAGCCGCTACGACCTGGTGGCGCCGCGCGAGGTGAAGTTCACGACCACGTATTCGTTCTAGCCTGCCTCAATCACACTTTCCGGAAGAAATTATTTTTCACCGAGTGCGCCGAGGCCCGAACCGGGGACACGGAGCCAAACACCGTGACTGCTCGGTGGGCGGTGTGGGCTTGGCTCCGTGCCCGCTGGGCCAAAATTTCAATCAATTCGAGTGTGAGATATCCGGGCGAGCGGGCGTGCGCCCCGGTATGGTTCAGGCCAGCAGCCCCTTGACGAGCTGGCCGTGCACGTCGGTGAGCCGGAAATCGCGGCCCTGGTAGCGATAGGTGAGGCGCTCGTGGTTGAGGCCGAGCAGGTGGAGCAGCGTCGCGTTGAGGTCGTGCACGTGCACGGGATTTTCGGCGATGTGGTAGCCGAGGTCGTCGGTCGCGCCGTAGGTGATCCCGGGTTTCACTCCGCCACCCGCCATCCAGACGGTGAACGCGTCCTTGTGGTGGTCGCGGCCGGGCTTGGTGGAGGTGCCGGTGCCGGAATCCGTCTGGGCCATGGGCGTGCGGCCAAATTCGCCGCCCCAAATCACGAGCGTGTCGTCGAGGAGACCGCGTTGTTTGAGATCTTTGACGAGCGCGGCCATGCCGCGGTCGACGTCCTGGCATTTGCGCGGGAGGCGGTTGGCGAGGTCGCCGTGGTGGTCCCAGTCGGCGTCGTAGAGCTGCACCATGCGCACGCCGCGCTCGACGAGGCGGCGGGCGAGGAGGCAGTTGTTGGCGAACGAGGCCTTGCCGGGCTCGGCGCCGTAGAGCGCGAGGGTGGCGGGGGATTCCTGAGCAATATCCATCAGGCCCGGCACGGCGGTCTGCATGCGAAAAGCGAGTTCGTATTGCTCGATGCGGGTGGCGATCTCCGGATCGCCGGTGTCGGCGAGCTGGGCCTCGTTGAGGGCGCGCACGGTATCGAGCACCTGGCGACGGTCGGTGGCGGAGTGCCCCTGGGGATTGTCGAGGAACAGGACGGGTTCGCCGCCGCCGCGGAACTGCACGCCCTGGTGGACGCTCGGCAAAAAGCCCGACGACCACAGGCTCGTGCCCGCGCCGGCGAGCGGGCCGGACTGCAAAACGACGTAGGCGGGCAGATCGGAATTTTCCGAACCGAGGCCGTAGGTGACCCAGGAGCCCGTGCTCGGCCGACCCGGCCGGCCGAAGCCGGTGTGGAGAAAAAGCTGGGCGGGGGCGTGGTTGAATTCGTCGGTATGGACGGATTTCACGAACGCGAGTTCGTCGGCGACGGTGGCGAGGTGGGGCAGCAGTTCGGAAATTTCCGCGCCGCTGCGGCCGTGGCGCGCGAACGCAAAACGGGAGGCGGCGATGGTCGGGTGCCCGCGCAGAAAGGCGAAGCGCTTGCCCCGGATGAATTCGTCCGGGCAGGGCTGGCCGTCGAGCGGACGGAGCGCCGGTTTTGGGTCGAAGAGGTCGAGTTGCGACGGGGCGCCGACCATGTGGAGGTAGATCACGCGCTTGGCCCGCGCGGGAAAATGCGGGGCGCGTGGGGCGAGCGGATTCGCGGCGCCGGCGGCGAAGAGGCGCTCGTTGAGCAGCGAACCGAGGGCCACCGCGCCGAGGCCGACGCCGGAGCGTTGGAGAAAGGTGCGGCGCGTGACGGCGCGGCAATGGGCTTCGAAGGGGTGCATGGGCGTCAGTTTTTCGTGATCATCTCATCGAGGTTGAGCAGGGCGGCCGCGACGGCCTGCCACGCCGTGTCGGGGGTGACGTGGGCGGCGGACTGTTGCGCGTGCAGCCGCGTGAGGGCGGCCAGCTCGACCGCCGACGGCGGGCGGGCGAGGGAAAGTTGAAACGCGTAGGCGAGGCGGGAGGAGACCGCGCTGTCCGGGCCCTCGCGGACGACGCGGGCGGCGAGGGCGCGGGCGGCTTCGACGTAGACGGGATCGTTGAGCAAGGTGAGTGCCTGCAGGGGAGTGTTGGAGCGCGAGCGCCGGACGGTGCAGGCCGTGCGGGCGGTGGCATCGAAATTGACGAAGCTCGGATAGGGGGAGCCGCGTTTCCACACCGTGTAGAGACCGCGGCGATAGGCGTCTTCGCCGGTACTCAAATCGTAGGTCACTTTGTCGCCGCCGACCTTGTTGTCCCACAAACCGGCGGGTTGGAAAGGGCGGACGGGCGGACCGCCGAGCTTCGGGCTGAGGAGACCGGCGACGGCGAGGGCGTTGTCGCGGATGGCCTCGGCGTCGAGGCGGAAGCGCGGGCCGCGGGCGAGGAGGCGGTTCTGATCGTCGCGGGCGAGCAGGTCGGGCGTGACGCGCGACGACTGGCGGTAGGTGGCGGAGAGCGCGATGAGGCGGTGGAGGTGTTTCATGCTCCAGCCGTGTTCGACGAACTCGACGGCGAGCCAGTCGAGCAATTCGGGGTGGGTGGGCGCCTCGCCCTTCGCGCCGAAATCCTCCGGTGTGGCGACGAGGCCGCGGCCGAAAAATTCCGCCCACCAGCGGTTGACGGTGACGCGGGCCACGAGCGGATTTTCCGGGTCGACGAGCCAGCGCGCGAGGTCGAGGCGGGTGGGGCGTGGGGGTTCGGCGGGGAACGGATGCAAGCTCGCGGGTGTGCCCGGCTGGACCGGCTCGCCGGGGTCGAGGAAGTTTCCGCGGTTCATGACGGCAGTGGGGCGGGGCTGCGCGAGCTCGCGCATGACGAGCGTGCGCGGTGCGGGCGTCGGGGCGACGGACGAGGCGAGCCGGGTTTTTTCCTGACGCAGCGCGGCGATCGCGGGGTCCGAGGCGAGCCGGTAGTCGCGCAACGCCCCGGTGTGGGCCGGCGTGCGTTGGGCCGGAGCGACGGCGAGGGCGGCGGCGACGGCGGCCGGGATCGTGGGGCCGCCGATGCGGCCGGTGAGGGCCGAGAGCCGCAGCCGTCCGATCATGCGGGCGGCGCCGAACTGTTGGGTGAGCCGAAACGTGAAGGTGGTGCCGGCGGCCGAACCGAGGGGCGTGTCGGTTTCGAACATCGCCCAGTGATCGCGGGCAAACTGCGGGCTGATGGCCCAGCCCTCGCGCGGGTCGATGGCGGGGCGCAGGAGATTTTCCACGGAGAATTTGGTCTGGGAAAACGAGGCACTGGCCCGCACGAGTTTGACCGGCGCGGGGGCACCGGCATCGGAACCGACGGCGACCTGGAATCCGTTGAGCACAAAATTGGGCCGCGCGGCGTCACCGCGGCCGGGACCGGAACCGGGCAGTGAGGGATCGGTGAGCGCCTCGAGTTTGAAGCCGGTGATGCCGGTGAGCTTGGTGCGCACCGTGAGGACGTAGGTGTCACGGTCCGGCGCGCGGTCGATCACGAGCGAGCGGTCGGGCAGCGGGCGGAACTCCACTTCGCCGCTGGACTCGAATTCGGCGATTTCCAGTGGATGCGTCTGCCCGGCGGTCGCGAGCGAGGCGGCCAGCGACTGCTCCCAGGCGGGCAGGTCGGCGAGGGTGCGGGCGGAGGCGGTGGCGAGGCGGGCGTCGAGTTCGGCGGTGCGGGCCGCGAGTGTGGCCTCGGCGCTCTCGGCGGCGGGATCGGGCAGGGTGAGGTAGGGGCCGGTGAATTTGAGCGTGGCGAGCGACTTGGCGTTCGCGAACTCGGTCTCGCGTTCGGTGCCGTTGAAGAAGGCGAAGAAGCGGTAGTAGTCGCGCTGCGAAAACGGGTCGTATTTGTGGTTGTGACACTGCGCGCACTCGAGGGTCGTGCCGAGCCAGACGGCGCCGGTGGTGTTGACGCGGTCGAAGACCTGATTGACGCGGCCCTCTTCCTGATCGGTGCCGGCCTCGACATTGGTGGGCGTCGCGCGGTGGAAGCCGGTGGCGATGAGCGGATCGGGATTTTTCTGCGGGTGGGCCTCGGGCATGAGATCGCCGGCGATCTGCATGAGCGTGAAGCGGTCGAAGGGGAGATCGGCGTTCATGGCGCGGACGACCCAGTCGCGATAGGGCCAGAGATCGCGCAGATCGTCGCGTTGGAAACCATGGGAGTCGGCGTAGCGCGCGAGGTCGAGCCAGGGGCGCGCCCAGCGTTCGCCGTAGTGGGGTGAGGCGAGCAGACGCTCGACGACGCGCGCGTAGGCCGGCTCGCCGGACGGTGCGTCGGCGAGGAAGGCGGCGAGGTCGGCCGGCGACGGCGGCAGTCCGATCAGATCGAGGGAGACGCGGCGCAGCCAGCGCGCGGGATCGGTGGCCGGCGCAGGCGCGAGGCGCTCCTTTTCGAGCCGGGCGAAGACGAAACGGTCGAGGGCGTTGAGGGGCCGGGCGGTCGGGGCGGGGGACGCGAGCGCGGGGAGTGTCGGGCGGACCGGTTTCACGTAGGCCCAGTGCTTGAGATTTTCCGGCCACACGGCGCCCTCGTCGATCCAGCGGCGGAGCAACGCGATTTCGGCGGGGGCGAGGCGCTCGCCTTTCTGCGGCATGACATCGTCGGGGTCGTCGGTCATCAGGCGTTTGATCAGCAAGCTTTTCGCCCCGGCCCCGGCGACCAGGGCGGGCTCGCCGGATTCGCCGCCGCGGAGGGCGTGGGCGAGCGACGTGAGGGGGAGACCGCCTTTCGGTTTCTCGGGGCCGTGGCAGTCGTAGCAGCGGCCCGCGAGCAGCGGTTGGATGTCGCGGGCGAAGTCGACCGGCGGTTCGGCCGCGCGGCCGGGCAGCGCGAGGGCCGTGATCGCGGCGAAGAGCAACGCGCGGCAGCCGGAGTGCGGGGAGCGTTCGGAAACAGAGGAAGAAGCGAGGAGCATCGGTGGGGTGACCGCAGGGTGAGGAAAGCTTGGGTGCGACGACGCGCGAGTCGAGAACGTCGCGGGGCGACGATTACGGGGCGGTGGGTTTTTGGCGGGATTCGAGCAACGGGTGGGTTGGGTCGAAGGCGGGATTCGGGCCGGGGACCTCGGCGGGCGTTGCGGCGAGCCACGCGCGGAGTTTAGCCTGAAGTGATTTCGCACGCGCGGGTTCGGTGGCGGCGAGGTCGTGTTGTTCGCCGAGGTCGCGGCGGAGGTCGTAGAGTTCGAGGCGATGGCCGGGCGTGTAGCGGCCGGCGGGATCGAACCAGTCGCCAAAAAACTCGATGAGTTTCCAGTCGCCCTCGCGGATGATCGCGCAGGGCGTGCCCGCCCAACGGACTTCGTAGAGCGGGAGATACCAGTAGAGGGCGCGGAGGGGGAGCGGCTCGCCGCGCAAGAGCGGCCCGAGGTTTTGCCCGTCGAGCGGATGCGTGGCGGGCGCGACGGCTCCGGCGGCGGCGAAGAACGTCGGGAGCCAGTCGACGACATGGATTGGCGTATCGTTGACCGTGCCAGGCCGCACGACGCCGGGCCAGCGCACGAGGCACGGCACCCGGATGCCGCCCTCGTAGTGGGAGCCTTTGCCCATGCGCAGCGGGGCGTTGCTGAAGGCGCGGTCCAGCACGGTGAGCTGCGTGGGCGTGGACGGGGCGTGCGCGGCGCCCGCGCTTTCGAGGAAGGGCGCGGGGTTGAACTGAGTGTCGATGCCGCCGTTGTCGGAGAGGAAAACAACGAGGGTGTTTTCGCGCTGGCCGAGTTCGTCGAGCTTGGCCATGAGCCGGCCGACGGAGGTGTCGAGGTGTTCGATGGCGGCGAGATAGGTGGCGTTGTGGAGCCCGGCGGCCGGAGCGCCGCGGCCGAGGTATTTGGCGACGAGCGGGGGGGGCGCGGAGAGCTTTCCGTGGAGCGTGTGGTGCGCGAGGTAGAAGAACCACGGCCGGGTGCGGTTTTTTTTGATGAAGGCGACGGTTTGGTCGGTGAGGTGGTCGACCCACTTGTCGCCCTCGTTTTGCGAGCCCGGACCGGGCGGGGCGCTGAAGTCGAAACCGTAGTAGCGGGCGGCCTCGGGTTTGAGCGCGGAGTAGTTGCCGTCGGCATTGGTGGTGAGGTGCCATTTTCCGGCGGTGCCGGTGACGTAGCCGGCGGCCTGCAGGCCCTGGCCGAGGGTGAAGGTGTCGCGCGACAGTTGGTCGCGAAACAGGGGTTCGCGCAGGCGGGCGCGCGGATAGCCATACCACGGGATGACGTGCCACATGCGGTTGCGCGCGGTGCTCTGGCCGGTGAGGAGGGCGGCGCGCGTGGGGGTGCACTGCGGCATCACGTAGGCGTCGGTGAAGCGGGCGCCCTCGGCGGCGAGGCGGTCGAGATGCGGCGTGGCGACGAGTTTGTTGCCGTAGCAGGAGAGTGTCGTGGAGCCCTGATCGTCGGTGAGGATGACGAGAATGTTGGGGCGGGCCGAGGCTGCGATGAGCGGGGCGGAGAGGGCGCACGCGAGCAGCAGAATCACTCCGACGAGGAGCGTGGAAAAAGACCGGTGGTTCCGGCTCAAGCACGACGCCACCGGCGACGTTGCTGCAGGTTGGGGTGGCGAAAACATCGCGATCACATCGCCCGATCGAATCGGCGTAATGAATTTTCCACGCTTTACCTGCATTTGACCGGAAAAGCTCGCTCCCGAATAGCTGGCAAGGATTGCGTCCCGTTTCATTTTCCCAGCGACGCCACCACGTTGCGGAAGCTGACGAGGCCGGCTTCGATGTTATCGATGATTTCTTCAGCTAGAATTTCGGGCTCGGGGAGGTTATCGAGGTCGGCGAGGCTGTCGTCCTTGAGCCAGAAGAGGTCGAGACTGGTTTTGTCGCGGGCGACGAGCTCGGCGTGGGTGTATTTGCGCCAGCGACCGTCGGGGGTTTTCTCGGCGTGCCAGGTTTCCTTGCGCTTGTGACGGTTGGTTGGGTGGTAGCAGTCGATGAACTCGCGGAGGTCCTCCAACCGAAGCGGCTTTCGCTTCAACGTGTGGTGGATGTTGGTGCGGTAGTCGTAATACCAGACTTCCTTGGTCGCGACGGCTTTGCTGGCGGGACGGTTGTCGAAGAAGAGCACGTTGGCCTTCACGCCGTTCGCGTAAAAAATGCCGGTGGGCAGGCGGAGGATGGTGTGGAGTTCCGTCGTCTCCATGAGCTTTCTGCGCACGGTTTCACCCGCGCCGCCTTCAAATAGGACGTTGTCGGGCAGCACCACTGCCGCTTGGCCGGTAGTTTTGAGCAGCGAGCGGATGTGCTGGAGGAAGTTGAGCTGTTTGTTGGATGAGGTGGCCCAGAAATCCTGCCGGTTATAGACGAGGTCTTCTTTCTCCTGTTCGCCTTCCTCGTTGGTGAAGGTCATCGAGCTTTTTTTCCCGAAGGGCGGATTGGCGAGGACGTAGTCCACGGTCTGCGACGGCTGGGCGATCAAGGCGTCGGTCGAAGCGATGAGGCTGTTGCCGTCGATCTCGCCGATGTTGTGGAGGAAGAGATTCATCAGGCACAGCCGGCGGGTGCCGGCGACGATCTCGTTGCCGTGGAAGGTTCCGTTTTTGAGGAACGCCTTCTGGTCGCGGTTCAGCTGATGGTGTTTTACGAGGTAGTCGTAGGCGGAGAGAAAGAAGCCTCCGGTGCCGCAGGCGGGATCGGCGATGGATTTGCCGGGCTCGGGAGCGACGCACTCGACCATGGCCTTGATGAGCGCGCGGGGCGTGAAGTATTGGCCGGCGCCGGACTTGGTGTCTTCGGCGTTCTTTTCAAGGATGCCCTCGTAGATGTCGCCCTTGGTGTCGGCGTCGAGGGTGACCCACGAGACGTCGTCCACCATCTCGATGAGGCGGGCGAGTTTGGCGGGGTCTTGGATCTTGTTCTGCGCCTTCGTGAAGATCTGGCCGAGCATGCCCTTTTCGGTGCCGAGGGCCCGCAGCGCCTCGACGTAGTGAACCTCAAGTTCTGCACCCTTGAGCGGACGCATGACCGGCCACGCGTAGCGGGCCGGGACGCCGACCTTCCGGCTGTAGGGCGGCTTCGCGTATTCGTCCGCCATCTTGAGGAAGATGAGGTAGGTGAGCTGTTCGAGGTAGTCGCCGTAGCCCACGCCGTCGTCGCGCAGCGTGTGGCAGAAGGACCAGACCTTGGAGATGATGCTGTCGGTGGTCATGGGGTAGTTTCGGAAAGTGGAATCGGTCGATTGGGCGGGGAAAATCGGTCGATTGTCGGTCGATTCAAACTCCGGCCCCTGCGGCGCGGCGACTGGGCCATCTGACGATTCGGCGATTTCATCTGACGATTATCTGACGATTGCGCGGGGAGGGGAATCGGTCGATTGAGCACGACAGACGGGGGCTGCCACCGGATGCTGCGGGCAGGTTTCCATAGAGGAAATCGGAAGATAGCCGGAAAAAATCGGAAGATAATCGGAAGATAGTTTCATGCGGCGGAAGTCGCTGAGTCTGCCATTTCATACCGTGTGCCCGGCCCACGGCCCTTGCGCATGAGGAGCCCCAGCTTCAAGAGCGCGAGTAAATCGCGGTTGGCCGTATCGTAGGTGACTCCAAGCTGTTTGCGGCACCAGCCGCTTGTGACAGCCCCTGTCTTTTGCACCTCAATCATGATCTTCTTCTGTCTCTTGTTCAGCTGCGCCTCAATGGCCGGGGTGATCTGGCCGGTAACTCCCGCCGGCACCTTCAGCCGGTCATAGTTCCCGGCCGGGCCGGGTAGAGTGACGATGAAAAAACCGTCCTGTTGCCCGAACAACGGGGCCTCCAGCCCGTGGTTGAGCATGGCATCCCGCATCCGGGCAAAGCCGCTGCCGCGTTGCTCCATCACCCCCAGCGTCGCCAGCGTCTGCGCGATGAGCGGATTGCGCGAACACGGCCGGTAGCCGCCCTTGCGGAGTTTGGCCAAGGTCAGCGGCTGGGGCGGGTAACCCGGGCTGGCGATCTCGACCCGGTCGCTGAACACCCGCACGAAGACCTTCCGGGACCGGTCCTCGTAGCTGCGGTGCGCCACGGCGTTGACCAGCGCTTCGCGTAAAGCCGCCACCGGGTATTCATCAAGGCGCAGGTTGTTCAACCCCGCCACCCGGCGCGGGTGAAACGTGTGGTCATCGATGAACTTGAGCGCCTGTTCCAACGCAAAAGGCAACGGCGCATTGATGGTCGTCTGCCCCTTGGGCCGACCGCTGACTCGGGTGTCATCGTAGGCGTCGACGAGGATCTCGCATTGCGGGAAGCGGTCGGCTGGCCGGCCACCGAACAACAGCCACGCCGCCATCGTGGCATGGAAAACATCGCCGGTCGGACCTCGCACGGCGAGGCCGCGGGACTGGAGCGCCTGCCCTCCGGTGCGCCTCACCTGTTCCACGTCATTGGTGGCCGTCTCGTGGTTGAACCGGTTCAGCAGCTCCTCGTCGAGCGCCTCCACCGGGACGTCCGTCAACACGGCGGACTCGAAGGTCGAGGCGGCCTCAATCAGGTGCTGGCCTTCGTCCGCTTCGGCCGGAGTCGCCTTGAGCTCAAATTCCTCGGCCAGCAGCCGAAGCAGCGCCCGTTGCATTTCCGGTTCGAGATCCTTGCGGTCATTGAACCGCCGGTAGGTGAAGCCGTCCTGCTTCGCCTCGGCGATGAGGGCGCCGACTTCCGGCGAGCGGGTGTCGTCCTTGCGGCCCTTGAGGAACACCACCGAAGGCAGGTCGAGTTTCCGCGCGAGCCGGTATTCCTCGTGCGTGGCCGAGAGTTCGCCGGTGGTGCCGCCATACTCGTTACCGATCATCAGCACATAGGCCTGACAGCTTTTCAGGGTGTCGAGGTAGGGTTTGCGCGAAGGGCGGGGCGGCGGCGGTTCCTGCTCGAACAACACCGGCTCGCAATGTTGCAGCAGGAACGGATCGGTGGCGATGAGCGCCGCCACCGCCGCACGTTCAAGCTCCAGCTCCTTTTGCACGGAGCTGATGAAGACGCGGAGCTTGCGGTGGGAAACGTCGTTGCTCATGCGGGGGCACGGGTGGTCCGGACGGCCTTCTTCTTCGCGGAAAGGGCCGTGGTCGCAACGCCCGTTTCCTGCTCCTTGCGGAGGCGGGCGAGGAGTTGGGAGGCGGGTTCGTCGGCGGGGGATTGGGGGACGAGGCGGCCGGTGAAGGCTTTTTTCAGGATCGCCTGCCGCAGGGCCTCGCTGCGCTTCAAGGCGTCGTCGAGTTCCCGCTCGTTCCGCTCGATGGCCTCAACGGCGCTGTCGAGCAGGCGCACGATCTCCTGTTGCTCGGGGAGGGAGGGGAGGGGGACTGGGAGACGCTGGACTTTCGAGACGCTCAATGTGTGCAGGCCCGAAGTGGACGCGGCTTGCTTCTCGATCACGTCACGGCCGTGCGGCGAAATCAGAAACATCAATACGAACGAGTAGTGGGCGTTTGGATGGCAGCGGGCACGGATCAGGTGATTTTGGTGCCCGCAATCGGGAATCGATCCATTCCATGCAGCAACGCGCCCGATTTGGTCGAGGCTGCCGTTGCCTTCGACAATCAGTAGATCGCCTCTCGCAAGTCTGACTTTCTCAGCTTCTGCGGTGGTCACGCCGATGTCTTTGATTTCGTCGAGCCGGAGCTCGTTGGAGTAAACATTGGCGACGCGAAGATAAGGAATCCGCTTGGGGAGGGTGTCGCGCTTGGCGTTTTTCGTGAGGCCGCCTGTGACATCCGCAACTTCGTGGACGGTCTGCCAAATCCACCCGGCAGGAAGTGGACCGGGTTCTACATCCAGCAGGGTTGAAGCGGTTAGAGGTTTCCCGAGTTTGGCGGGGTTTTGGGTGCGCCACAGGGCGGTCAGCTTGCCCTCGAAGGCTTGTTTGAGGAGCGACTGGCGATAGACGCCGAGTTGTCGCAGTGACTTCCGCAGACTCGCCTCACCGGCATCCAACTCGCTGAACAACTCCTCGATCTTCGCCACGATCCGCTTCTGCTCCGCCAGCGGCGGCAGGGGGAACGGAATCTCTTCGACGTCGCCCTTTCGTAGACTCGGAACGTTTCCGCCACGCGTCTTCGCACCGAGGTCCACGCGACACATGAAGTGGAATAGAAATTCCGGCGTGGTGCACTCGTATGGGGCGAGTCCCATGACGTTATTGTCCACCAGCGATGCGCTCTTGAGGATCGCTCGACGGTTTAGCGCGACGGCAGCGCCAATCTTTGCGAACACAACTGAACCTGCAGGAAGCGGAATAGCGCGAAGCTTGTTTGCCTCTTCATGCGAGATGTAGTGCTCGGCTGCTGAAAGGTAAGTCTGACCCTTCTGCCAGTTCCTTGAGATGTCGCCGACTTTGAAAAAGCCCAAATCGCCCTCCGCTTTGCCTTGGAGTGTCGTCGGGAAACCAAAGCCTGATCGCAGTTCGGCCGCGTGCTTGATGGACGCATCGGCCCATCCAGTAGGTAACTCACTCACGCTGTCAGCTCCTTGTTCAGTTCGTCGATGAGGGCGTCCATGCGTTCGCCGAAGAGTTCGTGCATGCGGCCGAGGCCGCCGCGGGCGTCGAAGGGGGCGTAGTCGAGGTCGGACTTTTCCAGGCGCAGCGAGTCGATGACGTGGTTGCGGATCAGCTCCAGCCACGCGGCTCGCTGGGCGTTGAAGGGCGTGCCCGCGTTGGCGCGGAGGATCCAGTCGCGGTAGTTGCGGCGAACGGTGTCGGCGAAGGGCGTGAGTTTCTGGTCGATACCGCAGGCGCGGCGGAGGAGGGCGATGAGGGCGGTCAATTCGGTGAGGGGGCGGGCGTTGGCGGGGAGTTCGTCGAGGCGGGCGTAGGCGTCCCACACGCGGAGGGGCGCGAGGCGCGGGGCGTGTTGGCGAAGGGTGGCGAGCACGTCTTTGACCTGGGCGAGGGTGACGTTCTGCCGACGTTGGGGCTGCGAGTAGTAAATGGTGAGGGCGTCGAGCTGGTCGCGGTGCTCACTGCAGAAGTTTTGGAAATCCTGGGCGAAGGCGGCGGCGCGCTCGTGGATGTCGCCATCCCAGCCGGCGTTGAGCAGCTGGTCCGGCGTGTCGTGGTCGATGGTCTGCAGGTTCGCCGTGCAGGCCTCGACGATCGAGGTGACGACGGCACCGGTGAGCGGGGCGCGGGCGGCGGCGACGAGTTGTTGCTGGGCTTTTTCGCGGTTCAGGTCGCCGGGGTTGGTGCCGGGCAGCTGGCCGCAGAGGGCGAGGGCTTTTTGTTCGATGGCCTCGCCGTCGATGGCGTGGAAAAGGTTTTTCACGAGCTGGCCGAGGGCGACTCCGCCCATTTTTTCCGCGATGGCGTGTTTTTGCAGCGGAGTGAGCTGGCGCTCAATGCGGGCGAGGCGGCCGGCGAGGGAGGAAACGGTGTCGGCGTCGCTCGCGCCCATGACGACCTCCATGGCGAGGTCTTTGAAGGGGACGGTGGGGCGCGTGACGGGCGGGCGGCTGGCGGTCTTGAGGGACTTGGTGACGCCGATGGCGTCGACGATGACGTAGTGGGTTTTCCCGGACTTAGCGGCGGAGGAGACCTTTCTTAAGCCGTCGAGGTCGAGGGTGCGGGTGCCGCGGCCCTTCATCTGCTCGAAGTAGCCCTTGGACTTCACGTCGCGCATGAAGAGGAGGCATTCGAGGGGTTTCACGTCGGTGCCGGTGGCGATCATGTCCACGGTGACGGCGATGCGCGGGTGGTAGCCGTTGCGGAATTGGGAGAGGACGGATTTGGCGGACTCGGGGTCCTGGATGTAGTCGTCCTCGACCTGGCGCTGCTTGTCATCGGCGGGGTCGAAGGTGATGCGCTTGACGCCCTTGCTGGTGCCGAAGGTGACCTTTTTGCAGAAGGCGTTTCCCTCGCCGAACTCTTCGCGGACGATGTTGATGATGTCGTCGGCGTGGGAATCGGTCTTGGCGAAGATGAGCGTTTTGGGGACCTCGTAGGTGCCGGCAGAGTCGGTCCGGTCGGGGAAGATCTCGGGCAGGCGATCGCGGAAGGTGCGGATGACGGTGCGGATCTGGGACGGGTTGACGATATCGCGGTCGAGTTTCGTGGCGGAGTAGGCTTGGTCCTCGTCCTGTTGCTGCCAGCGTTTGGCGCGGGTGAGCTTTTCCCGTTTTTCGATGAGGCCCCTGAGGACGGTGCCGCCCTGTTGAGAGACGGCGGTTTCGATGGTGTAGATCTCGCCCTGGACGTTTACGCCATCGGCGACGGCGTCCTCGTGGGTGTATTCGGAGACGATGTTTTGGCGGAAGAAACCGTAGGTGCGGGCGTCGGGCGTGGCGGTGAGGCCGACGAGGAAGGCATCGAAGTAATCGAGGACCTGACGCCAGAGGTTGTAGATCGAGCGGTGGCACTCATCGATCACGATGAGATCGAAGAACTCGGGCGGGACCTTGGCGTTGTAGGCGACGGGGAGCGGTTCGCGTTTGCGGTCGGTGGAGTGCTCGGCGGGGTTTTCATCCTCGGCGGATTCGTCGAGTTCGGTGCCTTGGAGAATCGAATACATCCGCTGGATCGTGGAGATGCAGACCTGCGCGTCGGCGGGGACGTGGGAGGAGGCGAGACGCTGGGCGGAGTAGAGTTCGGTGAACTTGCGGTTGTCGTCGTTGGGCGTGAAGGCGAGGAACTCCTGTTCGGCCTGTTCGCCGAGATTGCGGGTATCGACGAGGAAGAGCACGCGGCGGACACGGGCGTGCTTGAGCAGGCGATAGACGGACGTGATGGCGGTGAAAGTCTTGCCGGCGCCGGTCGCCATCTGGATGAGGGCGCGGGGGCGGGCGTCCTTGAGCGAGACTTCGAGATTCGTGACGGCCTCGATCTGGCACTCGCGCAGATGGGTTGGGTCGAGCGCCGGGAGATCGTGGAGGCGGGTGCGGAGGGCGCGGTTGGCGGCGAGAAATTCGCGGAGGGTCTCGGGACGATGGAAGGCGAAGACTTCGCGGGAGCGGGGCTTGGGGTCGCGTTGGTCGGTGAAGCGGGTGAGGACGCCGGTGGCCTCGTAGAGGAAGGGCAGCGGCACGCCGGAGGACTGGACCCACTTCAGCTTGGCGGCGGCGTAGTCGGCGGTCTGCTCTTCGACGGTGGTGATGTTGGCGCCGAGGGTTTCCTTCTTGGCCTCGGTGATGCCGACCGGCTGGCCGTCGATGAAGAGCACGTAATCGGCAGGACCGGTGTCGGTGGTGTATTCGCGGACGGCCTGACCCTCGCCGGCGTGGAAATCGATGCCGTCCTTGGATTGAACGGTCCAGCCCGAAGCCCGGAGCTGCGCGTCGATGGCGTCGCGGGCGATCTGCTCGGGGTTTTGGTTGGGCATGGATGTCGACCGAACGGCTTCCGCCAAGTTGGTGAACCCGGCGAGAACAGTGAAGCGGGCGATCTGACGCAACGTCGGTTTTACTGCGGTGGTCCTACCTGAGCACGTGGGCGATCCTGAGCCGGAGGCGGAGGCTTTGGCGACCCTCGAGAGAGAGGATAAAAAACGCCGGCCCTGGGAGGGGCCGGCGTTTTCGCTTTCCGTTTTGAAATGGTGGAGGTGGTGGGAGTTGAACCCACGTGCCCCTGACCTTTGCACACCGCATCTACGTGTATAGCGTGATATTAATCTCGCCGTCACCAAGCGATCACACGCGCTCAGGTGCAGGCCAGTCCCCGGATGAAGATACAGCGCGCCGTCCGCGGACGGCTCCGCGCGCTATGCCTGCTGTCGACGTTCGTTCCGGCTAGCAGGTGTCGCCGGGCAAACGTGGCTGCCGATTAGGCTGCCAAGGGCATTTCTTCAGTGTTGCCTATTGTTTTTTTTGCAGGGGATTTAACGAGAGACCCACAACTCTCGACAGGCAGCGGCGCACTCCAACCAAGGGTAGAATCCAGAACACCCCCGAAAGGGGAGGGCAGATTTGAAATCTGCGATTCGAGACGAACCGAGTGCTGACCAATCAAAGAACGGGAGCGGGAACATGCGCCGCACGGCGGGGATTGCAAGTGTGGCGTGGCCGGCGGGCGCGGTCGCGCAGAGAGCGGCGGGTTTTCAACCGCCGGGAGGAGGGGCGCACTCGCCGCGGCGGGCGCTGGCAAAGGCGCCCCTGCGTGGGGCCGCGATTCGCCTTTGCCATGGGACCGGGGACGCGCGACAACTGCGCGCGCATGACCACCCCTTCGTCTGCGACCCCGGTCGGTGTTTCGCCGGCCGGCCCTCCGGCCCGCCTCGCTTCGCTCGATGCCTACCGTGGCTTCGTGATGTTTCTCATGATGGCGGAGGTGCTGCGGCTGAAGCGCGTGGCGCAGGCACTGCCCGACAGCGGGGTCTGGAGTTTGCTCGCGTCGCAGCAGTCACACGTCGAGTGGGTCGGATGTTCGTTGCACGATCTCATTCAGCCGTCGTTCTCGTTTCTCGTCGGCGTGGCCTTGCCGTATTCGATCGCGAGCCGGCGGGCCAAGGGGCAGTCGACCGGCGTGATGATCGGGCACGCGGTCTGGCGCGCTGCGATCTTGATTTTGCTCGGGGTGTTTCTGCGGTCGACCGGGCGGACGCTGACGAACTGGACGTTTGAGGACACGCTCACGCAGATCGGTCTGGGCTATGGTTTTCTTTTTGCGCTCGGGTTTCGTCCGGTGCGCGAGCAATGGGCGGCGTTCGTGCTGATCGTGGTGGGGGTGTGGGCGGCCTTCGCCCTCTACCCGCTGCCGGCGGCGGGTTTCGACTATGCGAAGGTGGGCGTGGCGCAGAGTTGGTTGGAGACGAACGGGCTGTCGGGGTTTGCGGCGCATTGGCAGAAGAACACGAACCTCGCGGCGGGTTTTGAGACGTGGTGGCTGAATCTTTTTCCGCGCGAGAAACCGTTTCTTTTTCACAGCGGCGGCTACGCGTCGCTGAGCTTTGTGCCGACGCTGGCGACGATGATTCTGGGGCTGCTCGCGGGCAACGTGCTCCGCGGCGAACGGGCGCCGCGGGAGAAGCTCCGCTGGTTCGTGGTTGCGGGGGTGAGCGGGCTGGCGGCCGGCGCGCTGCTGGGCTGGCTCGGAGTGTGTCCGGTGGTGAAGCGCATTTGGACGCCGAGCTGGGTGCTGTTCAGCGGCGGGTGGTGCTGCCTGCTGCTCGCGGGTTTTTACGCGGTGGTCGACGGGGCCCGGCGCGGACGGTGGGCGTTTCCCTTGATCGTGATCGGCGCCAACTCCATCGCGGCGTATCTGATCGCGCACCTGTTTGGGGACTTCATCCGCAAGGCGCTGACCACGCATTTTGGAGCGGAGATCTTTCGCCGGCTCGGAGCGGCCTATGAGCCGCTGGTGCTCGGGGGCGCAACGCTGGCCGTGATGTGGGCGCTGCTCTATGGGATGTATCGGCAGCGCTGGTTTTTGAAAATCTAGCCCCGCGGCCGCCCGGGCCGCGCCGGTCGCCGCGACCGCGCTGGGCGGCGGGCGTATCGGGCGGGCGAGGACGGGTGGGCGGGCGGGCGGGCGCCGCCGGGGCGGTTACGTGGAAACGCCGAGTTCGCCGCGGGTGAGTTGGAAATCGACGAAGCCGGCGGCGGTGGCGGCGGGGAGGCGCTCGCGTTGGGCGACGGCGATGATTTCCCGGATGAGCCAGACGGCGTCGGCGACCGCGGCACCGCTGAGAAACAGGTCGAGGTCGTCGGCCGAGATGCGGCCGCGCTGGGTGGGTTCCGCGACCTGGATGACGGGGAGAAGCGGATGGCCTTGGCGGGCGTGTTCACTCACGACGGTCAGGACGAGGTGGGCGCCGCAGCCGCCGAGCCCGGTGAGGTTTTCCACCCAGTGTTCGGTCTCGCTGTCGACGACGTGGAGCCCGGGGTGCGCGAACGGCTGGCCGTAGGCGAGGGTGGCGTGGGGCGGCCGGTCGCCGAGGAGCGCGGTGCGGAAGGTGGCGTGGGCGAGGAGGGCGTCGCTCTCGGGCAGCAAGACGGAGCCGCCGGCGCCGACGACCGCGAGCGCGACGGCGGCGAGGGCGGCGGCGGTGGAGGCCGTGACGGGGGCGGTGCTCATGAGGCCGAGCGTGAGGGCGCCGAGGTGGGAGGGAACGGCGGGAGCAGGCGGGAGCGCGGCGAATTTTTCGGCGAACCAGGCTTCGATTTTACCGAGGGATTTTTCGATGCCGCCGTCGAGCTGGACGCTGGCCCAGCCGAACCGGGTGAGCGGAATGCCGGCGTTTTCGAGTTGGCGGCGCATGACGTCGTTCGGCACTTTTTCGCAGCCGTGTTCGAGGAAGAGGGCGGCGGCGACGTTGGGGTGGGTGACGTAGCCGCGGTAGGTGCGGTGAAGGAGCTGGTGCATGGTCTCGCCGCCGAAGCCGCAGCCCTCGGTATGGGTGAGGGCGACGAAGCGCGCGATGCCGTGGGGCTGGCCGAAGTGTTTTTCGTTGAGCCGCTCGGCGGCGAGGCGCGCGATCTGGGCGGCACAAAGGCTGGTCGGCAGCACGAGGGCGACGCGTTCGGTGGCGGGACCGTGGTCGGTGGCGTAGATCGTGAGCGGAGGCGAAGAAAGCGCGTTGGGGTCAACGCGCTCCACCCGCAGAGGGACGCCGTCGGGGGCGGGGCGGGCGCGGAGGGCGGCGAGGCGCGTGGTGTCGGTCTGGCGCCAGTTGCGCCAGAGGGAGACCTGGGAATGGCCGGCGTGTTCGCCCTGGGTCCGGCGGCCGCCGGCGGTGGCGAGGAGGAGTTCGAAGTTTTCCGCGACAAGGGACCCGAAGTCCTCGCCGTCGAGGTAGCGGCCGGCATTGATGTCCATCTCGTGGATGAGGAGCTGGTGGCGCCGCGTGGTCGTGGTGATCTTGAGCGTCGGCACGAACGGGAAGTTGGTGATGGAGCCGTTGCCGGTGACGAAGAGGAACAGGTTGCAGCCGGCGGCGACCTGGCCGGCGATGCCCTCGAGGTCGTTGCCGGGGCTGTTCATGAAATGGAAGCCGGGGTGCGTCATCGGCTCGGCGTAATCGATCACGTGGTCGATGCGGGTGCGCGGATCTTTTTTGTGCGCGGCGCCGAGGGATTTGAGGACGATGTTGTAGAGGCCGCGAAATTTGTTGCCGGCGGAGGGGTTGGCCTCGGCGGTGACGCCGTGCCACGCGAGGCGCGCGGTGAAGGAGGTAATTTTTTCGAGAAGCGCGCGGGCGGTGGCGACGTCGCGCGTGCTGCGGAGAAGGTAGGACTCGGCGCCGACGATCTCGTCGGTCTCGCAGAGGTTGCCCGCGCCGCCGTGGCGGATCACCTCGTGCACGAGGGCGCCGGCGAGGGGATTTCCCGATACGCCGGAAAATGCGTCGGAGCCGCCGCACTGGAGGGCGATGCGGAGGGCGGCGATCGGTTCGGCCGTGCGCTGGAGGGCGTGGGCGGTGGGGAGCCAAGTGCGGACGATGCGCTCGCCCTCGGCGAGACCGGCGGCAAGCCCGCCGGAGAGCGTGAGGAAATGATGCGGGACGTCGGCGAGCGGATCGCCGCGTTTTTCCATGAAGTCGCGGAGGAGGGCGTTGGTGATGGGCTCGACGCCGTGGTCGACGGCGAGGACGGCGGCGACGTTCGGGTGGGTCATGAAACCGGCGAGACAGCGGAGGACCTCGGCGGTGTTGTGGGGTTGGTCGGGACCGCCGCCCTCGGTGTGCGCGATGGCAACGATGCCGTCGAGGCCGGGGTGCACGCGGGCGAGCGGTTGGAGGCGGGCGGTGAGCTGGCGGGCGTAGCTGGCGGTGCGGGAGGTGGTGCCGAGGATGACGATGACGTTGCGCGTGCCGACGCCGCGGCGGCCGGGGCGGCGGTAGCCTTGGAACGTGCGCGGGGCGGCGAGGAGTTCGACGGGCGGAGCGGGCACGAAGGTGCGTTCGTCCAGCTGGAACGGATCGAGGACATCGGCGAAATTGGCGGTGGCGGGGAGCGCGAGGCCGTCGACGCGGCGGACGGCGAGGGCGGCGAGCATCGAGGCGTTACACACGTAATCGCCGGGGGCGAGGTCGGTGAGGGCAGTGCCGAAGGGGAGGCCCCACGAAAGCAGGGACGCGCCGGTCGCGATGGGGGCGACGGCGAAGCGGTGGCCTTCGAGCACGGTGTGCGCGAGGGCGCGCGGACCGGACGGGAGGGCGAGGACGGTGCCGGGATCGAGGCGACGCGTGGCGATGGCGACGTTGTCGCCGGGGGCCGGGAGACGGCTGACGGAGGAGAGAGCGAGAGGGGCGGACGCCATGGGCGGTAAGCTCAAGCCGTGGCGGGCAGCGTGTCGAGCGCGGGGCGCGGGGCGGACGGTTCAGCGGGCGAAGGGCCGGAGGAGGCGGTGGAGGTCGGCGAGTTTCACGGGCTTCGAGAGAAACTGGTTCATGCCGGCGGCGATGCACCGGGCCTGCTCCTCCGGCAAGGCAGCGGCGGTGAGGGCGACGATGGGGAGGAGCGAGGCGGTGCGGCGCAGCGCGTCCGGCTCGCCCGCCCAACTGCGGATGCGGCGCGTGGTTTCCCAGCCGTCGAGTTTCGGCATGTGGCAATCCATCAAAATCACGTCGGGCAACGGCGCCTGTTCGAGCGCGACGAGGGCTTCTTCGCCGTCGCCGGCCAGCGTGAACGTGCAGCCGAGGCGGATGAGTTGGGCGGTGATGATTTTTTGGTTCACCGGGTTGTCCTCGGCGACGAGCACGCGGAGGTGGAGGTCCGCCTCGAGTTTGACGGCCGCAGCGGTCGAACGCGGGGCGAGCGTGGCCGGCGGGAGCGGCAGGGTGAAGTGGAAGACGGAGCCCTGGCCGGGCGCGCTTTGGACCCCGATGGTTCCGCCCATGAGCTGGACGAGGCGGGAACTGATCGCGAGCCCGAGGCCGGAGCCGCCGAAGCGGCGGGTGGTGGAGGAGTCGGCCTGGGTGAAGCGTTCGAAGATGCGGGTGAGGGCATCGGCATCGATACCGATGCCGGTGTCGTGCACTTCGAAGCGGAGGGTGGCCGGGGTGGGCGCGCTCACGCCGAGCTGCACGTGGCCGCCGGCCGGCGTGAACTTGACCGCGTTGGCGATGAGATTCAGCAGCACCTGACGGAGCCGGTAGCTGTCGCCCTCCCGGTGCAGGGCGATCCCCGGGGCGAGGGTGTGACCGAGGTGTACGCCGCCCGCGGCCGCCTTGGGTGCGACGAGCGCAAGGGTGTCCGCGACCGTGGCCGCGAGGTCGAAGGAATGTTTTTCCAGCGTGAGTTGACCGGCTTCGACTTTGGTGAAGTCGAGGATGTCGCCGAGGAGTTTTAACAGGAGGTCGCCCGACTCGGCGACGAGGCGGACGTGTTCGGCGGCGTCGGGCGGGAGATCGGACCGACGGAGCAGCAGGTCGGACGAAGCGATGATGCCGTTGAGCGGGGTGCGGATCTCGTGGCTCATGTTGGCGAGAAACTCGCTCTTGGCGCGCGAGGCCTCGGTGGCGCGGAGCGTCGCGGCCTCGAGATCGCGGGTGCGAACGGACACCAATTGCTCGAGGTTTTCGTTCAGCGCGCGGGTCTGGCGCAACGACTCCTCGCTGCGATGGTGGGCCGTCTCGATCAGGTGGATGAGCGTCAGGCCGAGCGCGAAAACGAAGCACGTGGCGAGCAGGCCGTCGCGGAGCAGGGTGGCCGCGGCGAATTCGAGCGAGCCCGCGAGGGGGAGTTGGCCGAGCTCGACCCAGTGGAAGGCCAGGTTGCCGCCGACGATGAGGGCGAGGAGGACGAAGGCGAGGCGGCGTGAGGAAAACACCACAGCGAGCAGCACAAAGACGAGATCGTAGGCGAAGAGCTGGACGCCGACGCTCAGCGGTTCCTGATAGGAATTGGTGAGGAACGCCACCGTGTGCACAGGGACGATCAGGGCGAGGGCGAGGCCGCCGCCGGCGAGTTCCGCGCGGCCCTTGAAGAGCAGGCGCAGCGACAGCAGGCCGGCCAGTCCGACGATCAGATTGATCATGAGGCGCGTGGGGATTTCCGGCGGCTGCACCCACAGGACCTTCGCGATGTTGAGCGGGACGAAGATGAGCAGCAGGACGCTGAAGCCCGCGAGCAACCGCGCCCTGACGCCCACGAAATACGGTCGGCCGCGGTAAAGCGCATCGAGCTGGCTGACGTAGGAGGCGAGCGGCCGCGGCATGAAGTGAGAGGTTACGGATCCGGCCGGGCAGCGCTACGACAAACGGCGAACGAACCGGGGGGGCGGACCTGGCCGGCCTATTTCACCCTCAACCTGAGCAAGCCGATTTCACCGAGGCACGGAGCCCAGCCCACCGAGCTCAGAGAGCGCCATTCGGGTTTGGCTCCGTGACGTCGCTTCTGAACTCGGTGCGCTCGGTGAAACTCATTTTGTTCAGAAAAGGGTCATTGCTGCGGGCCGGTCGCTCCGGGTGCCGCGGAGAATTTGCCTTTTGCTTCGGAGCGGAACCGGGGCACCCTGAGGTCACGGTGTTTCGGCCGTCGCCATGAACCACCGTCACGCCACCCCACCCGCCGTTGAAAATGATGCGATGGTCCTCAACACGATGCAGCTGTTCTTGGCGGAGAAACGCACGGCGCTGTCGGCGTTGCGCACCGGCATCGCGGTTTTTGCGTTTCCGCTTTCGGTGTTGAGCGTGCTGATTGCGACGTCGCGCTCCTACGAAACGGAGCGGGTGTTGCACTGGTTGTTGCCGCTGCTCGCCATGACGCTCGGGCTGTTTGTGCTGGCCGTGTATCTGGTCACGCGGAGCATCCGTAAAATCTGGCACTACGACCGGGTGATCCGAAAGTTTCAGGAAAAACACAGTGGGCTGGCGAAACTGCTGCAATGAGCCGGAGGGCGGACGGCGAGGAAGGATCGGAGGCAACGGCGGGCAAATCGGCGGGCGCGAGGCGCCGGGGCGGGCACAAAAAAGGCGGCCCCGCGTGATGCGGGGCCGCCGGGAGAGGGTGGGCTCAGGGGCTTATTCCTGGTTCTTCTTCTTTTTGCCCTTCTTGGGGGCTTCGCTGTTCAGGGTTTCGATTTCGGAGTCACTGAGTTTGCCGTCGTTGTCTTTGTCGAGAGCTTTGAGGTTGAGATCGGGCGAACCGGCGGAGTCTTTGCGGACAGCCTGGAGTTCGGCGCCGTCGATTTTGCCGTTGGCGTTGGCGTCGTATTTCTTGAGGAGCTCGGCGTTGGCGGTGTTGCCTTTCTTGCGATCGCCCTTGGCGGCGTAGGAGGCGGGGGCGAGGAGAAGGGAGCTGGCGGCGAGGACGAGGAGGAGGCGTTTCATGATGGGTTTTGGATGGTTTCGGGGGCGGCAGTATGACGCAGGGGCGGACCGGAGGTTACGGAGGGCAAGGCCCGCGGAGGACGCGGGGCGCCGCCGCCCCGTAGGCCAAGACCCCATAGGATGCGCCCGCGCGGT
>JBIKOK010000124.1:0-18559 GCA_044358025.1 Opitutaceae bacterium | reverse complement strand
GGGGTGGGCGCGTCCGTCGCGGGGGTGGTTTCCGGGGTGGCGGGGCCGGCGGGAGCGAGGACTTCCCCGGGCAGCTTGTCGCGACCATTGATCCAGACCCCGCCGCGCGAATCCAGATTCACCCACCAGACTTCTTCGCCGAAGACCACGAAGACGGGCTTGTCGTTCGGGTTGGCCGGGACCAGGAGTCCGGTGGCCGCGAAGGCGGCGATGAGGTCCGCTTCGGAGCGGCGGAGCGCCCGGGCCAAAAAGGCCGTGCTGCCGGAGCCGCCCGGGCCGCGCCGATTGCGGCGCATGTGCGGACGGATCTTGTTGAGGAACTCGGCTCCGGTGGGCAGGGGCGTAACCGCACCCTCCGCGACCGGTGCGGGGGCATGGGTGCCGGCGGCTTCGGCCGGGGCGGACTCCGGTGCGACGACCGGCGCTCCCTCGGGCGAAGCGGCGGCGGGCGCCACGGGGGCGGCGGCGGCTTCGCGGCGCGCGCGGGTTTCGAAATGGGGACGGGCCACCGGTTGGTCGGCGACCGGCTCAGCCGGCCGTTCGGGCTTCGGCTCTTCGGCGGGCTGCTCGATGCGCGTCGCCTTTACACTGCGGAAGACCGGACGGGGCTTCTCCTTCGTATTGATCCAAAGTTCGCCGCGGCGGTTGATGTTCAGCCAATAGAGGTCGCCGTCGTATTCGACATACTCGGCCCGCGAATCTTCGTCGGTGGGCATCACGAAACCGCACTCGACGAGCGCGCCCTTGATGTCGTCCTCGGTTTGGTCCCATTTCTTGGCCAGATAGTCGGTGCCCACGCTCATGCCCGGACCGCGCTGGTTGCGGCGGAGGTGCGGTTTGATGGCGTCGAAAAACACCGGCAACTCCTCCTCCTCGGAGGTGCTGAGCTTGTCCCACTCGTCTTTGGGCTCGTCGTGGGATTCGGGATCGTCGTCGCGCGAGGTGTCCACCGGCTTGCGGAAACCGTCGTCCGGCGCGGATTTCTCCTCGAGAAAACTGGGCGGCGGCGCCTCGGCGGCGGCGGGCGCAGGCCGCGTGGCGGCCTCGAATTTCGCGGCAAACTCCGCGCGGAGCTTCTCGGCCTCGGCCTTGGCGGCGGCGGCGGCGGCATCCGCGAGCGTCCAGTCGCGCTGCGTCGAACGCCGCGCGAGACCGGTGAACGCGAGCAGATTGTCGGGCGTGGAGTGATATTGGATGATTTCCCACTCGTCGCGGCCGAGATCGTTCAGAAATTTCTCCAGCATCGCGGGCGTGGCAAAGCCACCTTTCCCGCTGGTGATGACCTTATATTCCCAGAGTGACATAGAAAATGAAATGGTAGGGGGCTGAAGCTGATCCATCCCAAATGCCCGCCCAATTGCCGAGCCAAATCGCGCGGCGTGACACGCCCGGGGTGGCCCGGGCGCGCCGCCGGCGCCGGCCATTTGATTTATTAACCGGCGCTCCCTTGCTTCCGCGGGCGCGTCTCGCTCCGCTCAGCCTCCCATGAAAGCCGCCCTGCGTCCCGTTCTTGCCCTGCTCGCGCTCGGCTCCGGCCTGGGCGCCCGGCGCCTCTCCGGGGCGCTCCCGGCGGCCGAGGCGGACGACGGCGGGAGCGCGCTCCCGCCCGGCTTTCGGGCTTTGGCCGCCGCCGACCACCACAGGGTGGACCAAAGGGTCGGAAACACCCCGGAAAAGCTCCGTTTCCGTGCCGTCGCCCCCACCGGTGACTTCTACGCCAAACTCATGCACCGCAACATCCCCGCGCTCCGCGACGCCGAGGGCGCCGGGCGTCTCGACCTCATTCAGGCGTTCGGTCCCGGCGACGGCGATTCCGGCGACGCCGTCGCCGGCGGGATGAGCGTTCTCCGCAAGCCCGTTGCGAAAGACGCCCCCGACGTGACTCCCGCCCAAATCGCCGGGCGGCGAAAGGAGGCCAGGTCTCCGATCCACCTTCCGCACGCTCCCTGCGCAAGCCTTCTTCTCCCGCTGTGAATCTCACCCCTCTCCGCCATCCGGGCGGGTCAATGCCCCGCCCTCCTTCATTCTGCTGTCTCTTCGCCCTCGCCCTTGGCGCAGGCATGGGCGCGCGGTCCGCGGAGGCGCAAACCGTCACCCTTCCGCCCGAAGTCGTGACCGCGGCGCGCGCACCCCAGCCCGCCGAGCAGGTCGCCGTATCGGTGCGAACCTTCGACGCCGACACCCTCCGCGCCACGCCCGCCGCCACCCTCGACGGTGCCCTGCGCGCCGTGCCCGGCTTCAGCCTGTTTCGCCGCAGCGACAGTTTTTCCGCCAACCCCACCGCGCAGGGCGTGTCGCTGCGCGGTCTCGGCCCCAGCGGCGCGAGCCGTTCGCTCGTCCTCCTCGACGGCGTGCCGCTCAACGACCCTTTCGGCGGCTGGGTCGCCTGGTCCAAAGTCCCCCGCGAGGGTCTCGCCCGCGTCGAAATCGTCCCCGGTGGCGGTGCGACCGCGTGGGGCAACGCCGCGCTCGGCGGCGTCGTGCAGCTCCTCACGCAACAACCCTCCGCCCGGACGACCGCCGCCAACGCCACGTTCGGCGATTTCGGTACGCGCAGTGCCGAGGTGGCGCACACGCAACCCGGCGCCCTCGGCGCCTTCGACCTCGGGGCTCAGGTCTTCGCCACCGAGGGCTTCGCTCTGGTCGCCCCGGAACGCCGTGGGCCGATCGACGTGGCGGCGTGGAGCCGGCACACGCGGCTCAATCTCCGCTGGCGTCAGTCCCTCGGTGACAAACTTTCCGGGAGCGCGGCTGTCCGCAGCTACGAGGAGCAGCGCGGCAACGGCACGCCCTACCAACGCAACGGCTCGCGGGAGAAATTCGTTTCGCTGAATCTCGTCGGCACACCCGCCGACCAGTTCACGTGGACGGCTGTCGCCTACGCGCAAGACCAGTCGTTCGCCAGCACCTTCAGCGCGGTGAACTCGACGCGCACCGCCGAGACGCCGGCGAGCGACCAATTCGCGGTGCCCGCGACGACCTTGGGCGCGGCTTGGACCGGCCTCTGGCAGCACGCGAATGACGCGCGCACGTCCTTCGGCACGGACACGCGATACGGCCACGGCGAGACCCGTGAACACTTCACGTTCACCGCCGGCAATTTCACCCGCCTGCGGGTCGCCGGCGGTGCACAGGGTGGGTCGGGGCTCTTCGCGTTGCACGAGCGGGCGCTCTCCGCCGCGTTGCGCGGGACGGTTGGCGCGCGGTTCGACCGCTGGAGCGAGTCGAACGGCCACCGTCGCGAATCCGACCGCGCCACCGGCGTCACGAGCCGTAACGAGCTCTACGCGGACACCGACGGCACGGCGTTTAGCCCGAGTGTTGGGCTCGTCTGGAAGCCGGCCCAACGCTGGCGGGTGCGCAGCCATGCCCAGCAGGCCTTCCGCCGCCCGACGTTAAACGAACTCTATCGTCCGTTTCGTCAGGGGGCGAATGTCACCGAGGCGAATCCCGCGCTGCGCACCGAGTCGGTCACCGCCGCCGAAGTCGGCGTCGAGTGGAGGCCCTTCGGCAACGGGACCCCACCCTCGCTCGGAGCCCGCCCCAAGCCCGCCCCGCTCGCCCTCGCCGCCACCGCTTTTTGGAACGACCTCCACGACGCCGTGGGCAACGTCACGATCGCGCGCGGGCCCGGCACGTTTCCCGTCGTCGGCCCGCTCGCCGCCGGCGGGCTCGGCCGCCAGCGCCTCAACCTCGACCGCACGCGCACGCAGGGTCTCGAACTTTCCGCCACGTGGAACGCCAGCGCCGCGTTTTCGCTCAACGCCGCCGCCCTGTTCAACGACGCCACCGTGCGCCGCGCGACGGTCGCGCCCGCCCTGGTCGGCAAGCAAGTCGCCCAGGTCCCGCGCCGCAGCGCCGCCTTCGGCGCCACGTGGCGCGCGCCCGGGCAGCTCACGTTTACGCCGCGTGTCCGCTGGATCGGCCGCCAATTCGAAGACGATGAAAACGCGCTCGTCCTGGGCGAAGCCGTCGTCGCCGACCTCGGCGTCACGCGTCCGCTCACGAGCCATCTCACGCTCTTCCTCACCCTCGAAAATCTCCGCAATGCCCGCGTCGAAACCGGCCGCAGTGCCGATGGGGTCGTCAACGTGGGTACGCCGCGGCTGCTGCTCGGCGGGGTGCGGGGCAGTTGGTAACGCCCCAGTTCGGACGAACTCCGCTCGCAATTTTCCCGGAGTCGCCCACGTTCTCACCCGCGCCGGAATAATTTTCCCCCGCGCCCCTCTCACCCCCCACCCCCGCCATGCTCATCCGTAAGCCCAAAGCCTGGGAACTTCCCGAATCCGCCGCGACCCCCGAGTCGCTGTATCATCTCTCCAAGCGCCGCGATTTCCTGAAGGCGCTCGGCATCACCGGTGCGGCGCTCGCCGCCCGGGAAGCGCTCGCCGCGACCGCCGGGTTCCCGTCGAAGGTCAACGCCGCCTACCGCGACCCCGCCCTCAAGCCCACGGCTTACGAGCACATCACGAGCTACAACAATTTCTACGAATTCGGCACCGACAAGGCCGAGCCGAAGGTCTACGCGAACCGGGGCTGGAAAACCGAACCGTGGACGGTCGAGGTCACGGGTCTGGTGAACCACCCGCTCAAGCTCGACGTCAACGACCTCGTTGAAAAAATGGGCGGGGCCGAGCAGCGCGTGTATCGGCTGCGTTGTGTCGAGGCCTGGTCGATGGTGGTGCCGTGGGATGGTTTCCAGCTGTCGAAACTCATCGCGCTCGCCGACCCGAAGGCCGAGGCAAAATTCGTGAAATTCACGACCTTCCTCGACAAGGCGAGCTCCCCGGGCCAGCGCCAGGGCAACCTCGATTACCCTTACGTCGAAGGCCTGCGCCTGGATGAGGCGATGAACGAACTGTCCTTCATCGCGACCGGGATTTACGGGAAGCCGATTCCGCACCAAAACGGAGCGCCGCTGCGGCTCGTCGTGCCGTGGAAGTATGGCTTCAAGAGCATCAAATCGATCGTGAAGATCGAGCTCACGGACAAGCCGCCGAAGAACACGTGGCAGGTGCTGCAGGCGAGCGAATATGGTTTTTACGCCAACGTGAATCCGACGGTCGACCACCCGCGTTGGACGCAGGCGAGCGAGCGCGTGATCGGCGGCGGCCTCGGCCGCCAAAAAACGCTCATGTTTAACGGCTACGAAGCGCAGGTCGCGTCGCTCTACAAGGGCATGGATCTGCGGAAGTTTTACTGAGGGTGGAGCGCGTTGACCCAACGCGCTTGGGGCGAATCGCCTCCCAGCTCCCGAACCAGCGCGTTGCGGTCAACGCGCTCCACCACCCAACGATGATTGAAAAAATCCTCCGCTCGAAAGTCGTCGTGTGGACGGCGCTGGTGGTGCCCGGGCTGTGGCCGCTGTGGCCGATCTTGGTTGCGCAGGATCCGAGCGTGACGGCCGATCCGTTCAAATACGTGCTGCACCATCTGGGTTTCGTCGCGTGCCTTGTGCTGGCGGTCGCCCTGTCGTTTTCGCCACTGCGCGTGCTCTGGCCGAAGTGGGGCGTCGCGCAGGTCCTCAACCGCCACCGGCGCCTCGTGGGCGTGGCGGCGTTTGTCTACGCGGCGCTGCACCTGACGACGCACCTGATCTACGAAGGCGGCTTCGCACTCGCGGCGATTCCGGCGACGCTGAAGACGGCGTTGGGGAAACCCTTTCAACTGACGGGTCTCATCGCCTTCACGATTTTATTGGTGCTGGCGGCCACGAGCGTGAATGCCGCGATCCAATGGCTCGGCGGAAAACTTTGGAAAAATATCCACCGGCTCGCCTACGTCGCTGCCGCGCTGGCGGCGTATCACCAGGCGGCGGCGCGAAAATTGTTTCCGATGCAGGTGGTGTGGATTTTTGGGCCGCTGGTGATTTTGGAAATCGCCCGGGTGTGGAAGTCGCGTCGGCCGGCGAGCGTCGTGAAGTAGGGCGGGGTCTCTGACCCGCCCCTGGGGGGCCAGCCGCGCCGTCACGGAGGGTGGGTCAGAGGCCTCGCCCTACTCCATGCGGTGCGGCACGAAGCGGCTCAGGTTGCCGGTGATGCGGCGCGTGTCCTCGCGCAGGCCGAGACCGCAGGCTTCGTGGTTCACCATCCATACGCCGCACACCGGGCGGTTACCGGAGAAATTGGGGATGGGGGCGAGCGCTTGGTAGATGAAGCCCTCGGCGCCGTAGTCGCCGCCGTTTTCCTCCATGGTCGCGCCGTGCTCGACGACGGTGACATTGGCGCCTTCGCGGCTCAGCACCGGCTTGCGGACGTAGTTGCCGCCCAGTGACGCGTCGAGCGAATCGAAGGCGGGCAGCAGGTTCGGATGGCCGGGATGGAGTTCCCAGAGAATGGGGAGCAGGCCTTTGTTGCTGAGCAGGAGTTTCCAGGGCGGCTCGATGAAGAGGTTTTTCGCCGTCGGCAAAAACTCGGCGAACGCCTCCTGCCACAGCCATTCCCACGGGTAGAGTTTGAAGAGCGCGTTCACCTCGGCGTCTTCGTGGTCGACGAAGCGGGCGTTCGTCCGGTCCCAGCCCAGCTGGTCGAGGGCGGTCCAACTCGTCTGGAAACCGGCCTGCTGGCAGGTGTCCATGAGGTAGGTGACGGTCTGCGCGTCCTCGGGCAGATCGCTCACGGCGGAAAAGTGCACGCGTTCGGCGCCGACGTTGCGCCAGGCCTCGATCAATTTTTCATGGATCGAATTGAACTGGTCGGCCCGGGGAAACTGTTCCTGCAGCCAATACCACTGCACGACGGCGGCCTCGATGAGGGCGGTGGGGGTGTCGGCGTTGTATTCAAGGAGCTTGGGCGGCGACGCGCCGTCGTAGGCGAGGTCGAAACGCCCGTAGAGGCTGGGGTCGTCGCGGTTCCACGAGGCGAGGAGCGTTGGCACCGCCTTTTCCGGAATGCCGAGGCGGGCCCACCAGCCGCGGTCGATCACGACCTGCGCGGCGTCGAGGCAGAGTTGGTGGAGGGTGTTGGCCGCGGCTTCGAGGGTGTCGATTTCGCGGGCGGAAAAAACGTAGCACGCGCTCTCGTCCCAATACGGTCCGCGCTCGTGGGTGTGGTAGGTGAAGCCGAGGGCTTCGGCCTTGGCGCGCCAGTCGGGCCGCGGGGTGAGCGGTTCGCGTTGCATGGGGGGCAGGCGGGGCGGCGGTCCTTCAGGAACCGGAACTGCCGCCGCTGCTCTTGCCCGCCGAGCCGAAGCCGCCGCGTTGGATCGAGGGTTTTGATGTCGCGGGCGCCGGGGCGGCCGAAGGGCGGGCGGACGGGGCCGGAGCCGTCGAGGGCCGGGCGGCGGGGGGCGTCGCGCGGGCCGGCGGCGGCGAGAACGACGAGCCGCCGAAGGCGGACGAGGTCTGGCGGGCGCCGGCCAAGGCGGACGAGCCCGCGCCCGCGGTCGGCTGCGGGCCGCGGGGGGGGGAGGCGGCGAAGGCGGAGTTGACGGCGGTGACGGCGTCCGGTCGGGGCCGGGAGCTGAGCAGGCCGGCGGCAAACGGCACGGCCTGCCAGAGGCCGCCGGCAAAGTAGCCGCGGGAGGGGTCGTGGTGGTTGTGGGGAAAGGGGTACCACGCCTGAGAAGCCGCATGATAATAGCCGACGCCGGGGGTGAAGTCGTTGTTCTGGTAGGTGCGGTCGGCCGCAACGGGCGGCGTCGGCGCGTCGGGTTGCGCGGTGGTGGCGGACGGATCGGGTTGGGCGCGGCGCCACGCGTCCCAGACGACCACACCGCCGATCACGCCCATGGTGCCGAGCAGCACGAGCGCGACCTGCTTGCTGCGCCGGGCGGTGTCTTCCGGCGAGGGCGGCTGGAGGGACGCGCTCATCCCATGATGGCGGCCGCGACCACGATGCAGACGCCGAGAATAATCGAGGCGCCGAGGACGGCGGCGGCGAGGTTGCGGTTCTTGATGATCTCCTCGTGAAGATCCCCGGGTGTGCAAAGGTCGAAGAGCTTGTAGCCGAGGATCGCGAGCGTGGTGCCGGCGAGGGAAAAGACCGCGGTGTAGAGGAGCGCTTGGCCGAGCGAGGTGGCGTGCCAGTCGGCGGAGGCTTGGGCGAACAAGGGAGCGAGCAGGTGCGTAGGAAGGGAAGAGAGCACGCGCGGGAGTGTGGGCGAGCGGTCCGCGTCGTAAATCAAAACATACGGCCGTGGAAAAAACCCCGCGCGGTCCACGAGGGCCGCGGGCGCGCGTCTATTTCGTCACGGCGGCCAAGAACCACTCGATCGAAAACGTGGCGAGTTGGCCGCCGGGCCCGGCGAGATTGAACTCGAACGCGTGCGTCGCCCACGGGAGCGACACGAAGGCGTGCGGCACGCGATGCTCCCCGAGGCGGGCGGCGAGGCGCTCGCTCTGGC
The DNA here is from genome assembly GCA_044358025.1 of Opitutaceae bacterium. Lineage (GTDB taxonomy): Bacteria > Verrucomicrobiota > Verrucomicrobiia > Opitutales > Opitutaceae > GAS368. Next base: position 10,216 of record JBIKOK010000124.1, on the reverse strand, counting down.
GGTGCCACACGAGGGTGTCGAGCTGGCCGTGGACGAGCAGGGTCGGCGGGGTGGACGGGGAGACGTGCAGGTAGCCGCTGGAACTGTCGTAGGCGGCGCGGGCGTCGGCGGGCGGGCCGCCGAGGAATTGGCGGAGCAGTTGGGGCGACTTGAGCACGTCGTCTTCGCGCGAATACTGCCACGCGAAGTGCAGGTCGGCGGGCGCGTAGAGGGCGATCACGCCGCGGATCGCGGGATCGCCGGCCGTGTAGGCGACGGCTTGGGCGATGTTGCCGCCGGCGGAGCGCCCGAGGAGGACGAAACGCGTCGGGTCGAGGCCGAGGCGGGCGGAGTGGGTTTTGAGATACGCGAGGGCGGCGACGGTGTCGTCGCGCTGGGCGGGCCAGACGGCGTGCGGGGCGAGGCGGTAGGCGAGGGCGGCGACGGCGTAACCTTGGTGGGCGAGCCAGTGGGTGAAGTGGACGATCTCGGTGCGCGAACCGCCGTCCCAGCCGCCGCCGTGGATGAGGAGCACGCACGGGGCGCGGGTCTGGCCGACGGCGCGATAGAAATCCAGCGAGAGATCGCCGGAAAACACGGCGGTTTCGGCGGGCACGGGGGCGGGCGCGGCGCCAAACAGGGCGGAAAAGGAAAACGGCGGGCGCGCGAGAGCCACGGGGCCGAACTGGCGCGCCAATTGCCCGGGCAGGGCACCGCCCAGTTTCCACGCTTCGAGGCAGGGGCGGAGAAACAACCCGACCGCGAGGGCGCAGAGCAGGGCGGTGGCCACGGCGACGCCGGCGGAGGCGCCGCGCGTCCACCAGGCGAGCGCGCCGAGGAGCACGGGGACCAGGGCGAGCCAGTGGCCGTATTCGCCGGCGAGGAGGGCGAGTTTCCACTCCGACCAGTCGGGGGATTTCACGACGGTGAGCAGGGCGAGCGGGAGGAGCGCGACGGCGAGGAGGAGAAGGGACCAGCGGAGCATCGGGAGGATTACGGCCAGCATGGCCGGAAAGAGGCGCAAATGTCGCAAAAAATATGCCGGGCCGCCGTGCTCGCGCAGTGCGGGCTTTCCTTTTGGGTCATTCTTGCGCCTCTTTGCGGCGAACTCTCCTCATGCGCCGACTCGACCAACTTCTCGCCAACCTCGGATATTGCAGCCGCCGCGAGGCGCGCGACTGGGTGCGGTCCGGCGCGGTGACGGTGGGCGGCGTGGAGGCGGATGATTTTGGAGCGCGGGTGAACGAGGCCGACGTCCGCGTCGATGGCGAGCCGCTCGACCATCCGGACGGGTTGTTGCTGCTGGTGAACAAGCCGCTCGGGCTCGTGTGTTCGCACGAGGCGCGCGAGGGTCCGAATGTTTACTCGCTGTTGCCGGAGCGGTGGCGCCGGCGGAATCCGCAGGTGACGAGTGTGGGGCGGCTCGACAAGGACACGAGCGGGCTGATCTTGCTGACGGATCTGCTGCCGCTCGTGCACCGGTTGACGTCGCCGAAGCACAAGGTGCCGAAAGTCTATCGGGCCACGGTGGACCGCGATCTGTCGCCGGAGCTCGTGCCGCGGTTTGCGAGCGGGGAGCTGCGGTTGGAGGACGAGGAGGAGGCGTGCCTGCCGGCGGAGTTGACGATCCTTTCGGCGCGGGAGGCGGAGTTGACGTTGACGGAGGGGCGCTACCACCAGGTGCGGCGGATGTTCGCGGCGTGCGGGTCGACGGTGCTGACGTTGCACCGCGCGCGGTTTGGCGAACTGGAGGTGGGCGAGGTGGCGCCGGGCACGTGGCGCGAGCTGCCGTTGGATTTTTTTGGCGCGGTGGCGCGGTGAGGGTGCGGACCCTGTCGCGCCCTGCGCACTACGGCAGGAGGTCGATGCGGCCGCTGGCGAGGTCGTCGCGGGCGGCGAAGATCGTGAGCTGGCCGGACTGCACGGCGTGGGCACGGATGGGGCCCGTGGTGGCGCGCCGGCAGACGGCGTGGAGAGCGGGACGTTGAGGCCTCGCGCCAAGTGGGCTGGCGCGACGGCCCGAAAAGATCGCGGCGGCGGCTCAGCCGCCGGCGAACAGTTCGCGCATTTCGTGCAGATAGCGGGGCACGGCGACGGCGGCGTCTTCCTTGGCCTCGTATTCCAGCGCGACCCAGCCCTGGTAGCCGCCGTCGCGGAGGAGTTGCGTGAAGCGCTTGAGGTCGGCGGGGCGCGCGGTGGGCGCCGTGCCTTTGATCTCGGTTTTGAACTGCACGTTGACGGCGTAGGGCACGCACTCGGCGAAATCCTTATACGGGTCGTCGGTGCGGAAATTCCCGGAGTCGAGGTTCACGCCGACCCAAGGGTTGCGCACGGCCTTTACCATGGGGAGGAGCGTGGCGGCGCTACCGATGGAGTCGTGGTTTTCGAGGCCGAGAAATACGCCACGCTGGCCGGCGTAGGCGCCGCACTCCTCCAAGGCGGTGATCACGAGTTTGTCGGCCTCGGCGCGGTCGAAGCCTTTGGGCGCGACGCCGGCGAAGACGCGGATGTGCGGGGCGCCAAGGAGCGCGGCGCGGTCGATCCACTTTTTAGTCGTGGCAATCTCCTCGTCGCGCTTCGGGCCTTTGGGGTGGGAGAAATTGTTGCCGATGGCGGTGCCGCTGATGGCGATGCCCCGGAGGAAGCAATGGCGCCGGAGTTTCAGCAGGTAGTCGTCGCTCTCCTCGGCGAAGAAGTAGCTCGTGAGTTCGGCGCCGTCGCAGCCCTGCGCGGCACAGTAGTCGGCAAAGCGAAACAGGTCGGTGGCCTTGCCCGGCGGGACCTTGGCGTTGGGCTTGCCGCGCATGAGCGGGAAATTTTCCCGAAACGAATAGGCCGCGAGACTGAGCCGCAGGCGTGGGCGGCCGGCGCGGCCGAAGGGATTGACGGCGGGTGGGGCGGCCGCGAGGGAGGAGAAGGGGGCGGACGCGGCGGCGAGGCCGGCGGCGGTGAGTTGGAGGAAGCTGCGACGGGTGACGGATTTCATGGGGAGGAGGGAGGGGGTCGGAGGAAGACGAGGGCGGCGGGCGGACGATGCTATTTTTTTGCCCGGGCGCGCACCGCGGTGATCCGGTCGGTGGAGGTGAACACGTCGAACCGGCTGCCGTGGTTTTGGCAGGCGACGGTGCTGCCGGTCTCCGGGGGCCGAACGAAATGACCCCGCGGCCGGTGGGTTGGGCGTGTAGGTCGAGGCGGACCTTGCCCAGCACCTGCTCGATCGCGGCAAGTTCAAGACCGGTATCGACCAGAGTGCGGCCTTCCGCCGTGAGGGTGGAACCGAAGAGATCGATGGCGCGGCCCGCTGAGTCAAAGGTGACTGTGGTATCGCGGGGCGAGGGCCAACGAAAGGTCGGCCGCGGGTCGGTGTCGAGTTGCCGGGCGGGCTCGCCGCGGCGGCGTTTGCAAGGGAGCGACCGAAGGCGAACCCGCTCTTCGCGGCGGAGTTCATGGCGGCAGGCGGGGGCGGGGCGAAAGTCGAGTCACGGCCGAACGGGCAGCCGGCGGTGGGCGGCGGTGGCGGGAAAGCGGGGAGGCTTGGGCAAGAGATGCGCAGCAAAGCGCCGTGATCGGGGTTATGGTCTGGCCCAACCCAATCCCCGATGAAAACAAACGTTGGTTCCTATGATGCCGGAGTGCGATTTGTGATCGGTTGCGGCGTGCTGTTTATGAGTGTCAACGGCTGGGGCTGGTGGGCGTTGCTGGGTCTGATCCCGATCGCGACGGCGGCGTGTGGCTTCTGTCCGCTGTATCGGCTGATCCACGTCGATACGGAGGCGTGGGAAGAGGCGCATGAGGCAAAACATTCCGCTCATTCGCCGGAGAAGCATTAGGCTGTCGGCGGACGGGCAAGTGGGCCGGCCGAGGCACGGACGAGTGCGGGAAGGCGCGAAGCGTCGGGCTTGGCGCTGAGGCGCGACGTCGGTCGACCGCCCCTGGCAGGTGAAGCGCTCGGCGGGCTTGCTTTGGCCTGCTGAGCGAAGGGGGAAACCCCCTTTCTCTGGCGGGGGATTTGGGCGCAGGAGGCGCCGGATCGAGGAAGGCCAGGGCGTGCGACAACCCATTGCACGAGGGCGGTCTCGGGGGTGTCCAGGCGCGCGGTCAGTTCTTTTTCGAGCGTGGCGAGCTTGCGCGCGAAGCCGCGGGTATCTGCGGCGGGGGCGAAGGTCAGGTGCGGTCAGTGGAGGCTATCTGTCCGGCGTTCCCCGCTAAGTTTTTTCCGGTCCCGGCGGGCGAAAGCGGAGCGGGCGGGCGCGCAGGGTGGGGCGAGTGGCCGGCGCGGGGGAGGGCAGACCGCCGGCGGCGCGAACCGGCCCGGCCGGTCTGCCGCCTCGACAAGCGGGTGCCGCGGTCCTGAATGGTCGCGGTCGTGCCAGCCAACCCTCCCGTAATTTTCCCGATGAAAACTTCCAGCCGCGTCTGCCGGGTTCTGCCGTTTCTCCTGTGCGCGCTGCTGATGGGCGCGACCACCGCACAGGCGAAGTCCGATCCGGAGAAGGCGAAGAAGGAAATCCGCGCGATGCGCGACACGGTGCTCGCCGAGCTCTATCACGTGCACCCCGAGGCCAAGGCGAAGGTGAAGAAGGCGGCGGGCTACGCGGTGTTTTCCAACGTGGGGATCAATCTGGTGCTCGCCAGCTTCGCAGGCGGCAAAGGGGTGGTGGTGAGGAGCGGGACGTTGGGCGACACGGAGACCTTCATGAAGATGGGCTCGGCGGGCATCGGGATCGGGCTGGGCGTGAAGGATTTTCGCGCGGTGTTCGTATTTCACGACCAGGAGAAGCTGGAGACCTTTGTGGCGAAAGGCTGGGACTTCAGCGGGCAGGCCGACGCGGCGGCGAAGTCGGACGACAAAGGCGCGGCGCTCGCGGCGGCGAAGACCGTGCTGCCGGGCGTGGAGGTGTTCCAGATCACGAAGAACGGGCTCGCGCTGCAGGCCACGCTGCAGGGGACAAAATACTGGAAGGACAAGGACCTGAATTGAGCGGCGCGGAGCCGGCGCGGCCTATCGGGGCCGCGGTCGTGGCCGCGCGGGAAAGCGCGAGCCAGTCCAGCGTGAGTCCAGTCATCAGGCCCGCGGGCGAGGGACTCAGGCGAGGCGGTCACGGCCGGTTTTGCCCGGGTCCATGACCTCGGCGGCGAGCAGGCGGTGCAGGCGGACGATGTCCTGCGGGGCGGTTACGCGAGGGCGAGGCGCTCCTCGACGACGGCGGAGACGGTCTTGCCTTGTTTGTGCGCGGTGGCGCGGAGTTGGCGGACGGTCCGCGGGGTGAGCCGCAGCAGCACGGGCTCGCGCCCGGAGGGCTTGCGGCCGGCCCCCGCGCGCGTGCCACCCCAGGCGGCCGGCCGCACCTTCACGCTGGCGAGGTGGGGCAACGGCGTGTCGTTGAGGACGGCGAGGTTAATTTGGTCGCCTTCGGCGTCGAAGGCGGGGGAGGCAGGTTTCCGTTTTTGCCCCGTGGTTTTCATCGTCGTCGCGTCCTTCTCTCCAGTCGCCGGCGCCGATGAGGCGGATGACGCCGTCGGGCCGATGGGTGTAGCGCACGAGGAGGATTCGGGTGCCGATCCGGCCGAGCCGCCACCCGCGCAATTCGCAGCCGCCGCGGTGCGCGGCATCGAAGAGCACGAGGGCGGGGGGATCGGCCAAGGCTTCCTGCGCAGTCGTGAAATCCACGTCGTGGCGCGCGACGTTGACGCGCGCTTTGGCGGGGTCCCACGAGAAACGCTTGGGAAAAACGTGCGCCGTGCCGCTTGATCAGGAAGGGCGGAAATCAAGCCCCCGAATCGCCTGCAAGCAGGCGCCTATCTCACGAAGTCACCGGCGAAGGAGGGGGCGGAAAGGGATTCGAGTTTCGCGCGGTCGGTGAAGAGCGACGTGAGCTGGGCTGACTTGGCTTCGCCGTAATGGGCGGTGAACGCCGCCGCGGCTTTTTGTTGGAGGAGAGGAATGGCGGCGGCGCGGCGGCGGCGGTGGCCGATCGGATATTCGATGACGATTTTTTCGGTGGCGGTGCCGTCCATGAAAAAAACTTGGACGGCGTTGGCGATGGAGCGTTTTTCCGGGTCGAGGTAGTCGCGGCTGTAGGATTTTTCCTCGGTGACGACCATTTTTGCGCGGAGGGTGTCGATGCGGGGATCGGCGGCGGTGGTGTCTTCGTAATGTTCGGCGGTGAGATTGCCGAAGAGCAGGCCGACGGCGGTCATGTATTGGAGGCAGTGGTCGCGGTCGGCGGGGTTATGGAGGGGGCCGGTTTTGTCGATGATGCGGATCGCGGATTCGTGCGTGGTGAGTTCGATACGTGTGATGGCGGCGAGGCGGTTTTTTTCTCCCATGATTTGCGGGTGGAGTTGCACGGCGCACTCGACGGCGGTTTGCGCGTGGAATTCGGCGGGGAAGGAAATCTTGAAGAGGATTTGCTCCATCACGTAGCTGCCGAGGGGGCGGGCGAGGGTAACGGGTTGGCCTTTGAACGAGACGTCCTGAAAACCCCACGTTTTCGCGGTGAGGGCGCTGGGGTAGCCCATCTCGCCGGTCAGGGCGATGAGGGCGAGGCGAACGGCGCGGCTGGTGGCGTCGCCGGCGGCCCAGCTTTTGCGCGAGCCGGTGTTGGGCGCGTGGCGGTAGGTGCGGAGGGCGGAGCCGTCGAGCCAGGCGTGCGAGAGGGCGTTGATGATTTGGTCGCGCGTGCCGCCGAGCAGGGCGGTCGTCACGGCGGTGGAGGCGATGCGGACGAGGAGGACGTGGTCGAGGCCGACGCGGTTGAAGGCGTTGTCGAGGGCGAGGACGCCCTGGATTTCGTGCGCGCGCACCAGGGCGACGAGGATGTCGCGGACGGTGGGGACGGAAGGGTGAGCGTTGAGGGCGGAGAGGGGAGTGGTGAAGGCGGCGAGCGGGACGCCGGCGGCTTGGTTGCGGCTGATCCAGTCGGCGGTGGCGAGGATGGCGCCGAGGTTGTCGGAGGGGTGGCCCCATTCGGCGGCGAGCCACGTGTCGTTGAAGTCGAGCCAACGAACCATCGTGCCGATCGTGAAGGCGGCTTGGATGGGATCGAGTTCGTAGGACGTCCCGGGGACGCGCGCGCCGTTCGTGATGGTGGTGCCGGGGACGACGGGGCCGAGGAGTTTCGTGCACGCGGGGAATTGCAGGGCCATGATCGCGCAGGCGAGACTGTCGAGGAGGCACCAGCGGGCGGTGTCGAGGGCTTCGTCGGAGGGCGGCGTGGGATCGAGGACGTAGTCGGCGAGGGTGGCGAGCAGGGTGTCGGCGGGCGGGCGGGCGTTGGCGAGGGGGGAGGACATGGGCTTGGAATCGTGCTCGTGCTTCGTTGCGCGTAATCGTTTTTTTGCGCGGTCGGGGCCGAGGACGGGCAACGGAGAGAACGAAGAACGATTACCAGGAACGAGAACGATCGGGTGCGGAGATGGGAGAAAGATTAGGCGCGCTCGGCGAGGGGCACGTAGGGGCGGTCGGCGGGGCCGGTGTAGTGGGCGGCCGGGCGGATGATTTTTCCGTCCTGGCGCTGTTCGATGACGTGGGCGCACCAGCCGGCGGTGCGGGCGATCACGAAGAGCGGGGTGAACATCGCGGTGGGGACGCCGAGGAGGTCGTAGGCGGGGGCGCTGAACCAATCGAGGTTGGGAAACATTTTTTTCTCGGCCCACATGATAGTCTCGATGCGTTCGGCGATGGCGAAGCGGGTGGTGTCGGCAGCGGTCGCGCAGAGCGAGCGGGCGGTTTCTTTGATGAGGGCGTGGCGCGGATCGGCGACGGTGTAGACGGGGTGGCCGAAGCCGATGATGATTTCCTTGCGGGCGAGGCGGGCGCGGATGTCGGCCGCGGCGGCGTCGGGGGTGGCGTAGCGGCGCTGAATGGTGTGGGCGACTTCGTTGGCGCCGCCGTGTTTGGGGCCGCGGAGGGCGCCGATGGCGCCGGTGACGCACGAGTAGGTGCCGGAGCCGGTGCCGGCGATGACGCGGGCGGTGAAGGTGGAGGCGTTGAACTCGTGTTCGGCGTAGAGAATGAGGGAGCGGTCGAGGGCGCGGGCGTGCGCGGGGGACGGGGTGCGGTGATGGAGGAGATGGAGGAAGTGCGCGGCGACGGTGTCGGTGGGCGTCGCCACGTCGATCCGGCGGCCGTGGTGGGCAAAATGATACCAGTAGAGCAGCAGCGCCGGGAGGCAGGCGACGAGGCGGTCGGCGATGGCGCGGGCGGTGGTGGGATCGGTGGGGCCGGGGCCGCCGGGCGGGGCGGGTTCGGGGTGGAGGGCGCCGAGGGCGGAGACGCCGGTGCGCAGGACGTTCATCGGGTGCGCGGCGGCGGGGAGTTGTTCGAGGATGCGGCAGATCGGGTCGGGCAGGTAGCGGAGCGTGACGAGGCGGGCGCGGTAGCCGGCGAGTTCGGCGGCGGTGGGGAGGCGCTCATGGATGAGGAGATGGGCGACTTCCTCGTAGGTGGCGTGAGCGGCGAGATCGGCGATGTCGTAGCCGCGGTAGTGGAGATCATTGCCGGTGTGGCCGACGGTGCAGATGGCGGTGTGGCCGGCGACGACGCCGGAGAGGGCGACGGATTTTTTGGCGGGGCGAGCGGCGGGGAGGGGGGCGGTGCTCATGGGGGATTTTTTTTGACCACGGATTGCGCGGATGGCCCCGGACAATTCTCAGCCAAGGCGGTGAACCCAATAGTTCGGCTCGCGATGGAGAGGCATGACAGCGAGAATCCAAATATCGTCCGGACGATCTGTGTAGAGGCTGCCGTAGGGGAAATCGCGGGTGAAGTGACGGCGGACGGGCGGGCGGACTTGGCGAAAAAGTTTCGGGCGTTCGCTGGCTTCGGCAATCAGGCGTTCGATCTCATCGTAGAAACGACCGCCGAGTTCCGGGCTGACCTCGGCGTAGCGTTGCGCGGCCTCCGCGTATTCCTCATCAGCCTCGGGGTGGAAGGCGTGCGGCTTCACCGGCCGACTATTTTCCGAATGCGCTCCGACGTGATGTGACCGGGAATGGGCTTCACTTTGCCGCTTTCCATCTCGGCGAGGCGGCGCAGGGCGGTGTCTGTCCAGGCCTGCTCGACGGCGGGATCAACCGGATCGTGGGCGGCGAGGCTGATGCGCTCGATCAACTCGGACACCTGCTTGGGCGGGAGCTTGCGCGTCTCCTCAACGATCTGTTCGAGGGTCATCGACATGGTGGGAATGAAACGCGAATACGCGTTGGCGTCAATCTGCCGGTTTGTTGCGCGCCACGACTTCGGAGTGGAGGCGGATTTTCTGGTCTGAAAACGGATGCCCGAGCAACGCGCCCAGTTCCCCAAACACCCGAATCCAGTCTGCGCGAAATGATGGTCGGCAGCCGCGACCTCGCGAGGCCGAGCAGGACAAGCGTGTCGGCCAACACGCCGTTCACTTGTCCGCCCGCTGGTGCCGGCTGAAGAATTCCACGATGTCCGGGCTCGCGGGGCCGAGGACACCGCCGTGCGTGCCGCCGGGGATTTCGTGGTATTCGGGCGGAACGCCGAGCTGCTTCAACTCCGCAACCATCACGCGCGCCAGGGCACTTTTGTCCCTTTCGCCATGGACGATATAGGCCGGGACATTGTGCTGTTTGAGATTCTCGAGTGGAAGCGCGCTTCCCGCCTCAATGACGCGGTCGCTCGGCGCGAGGGCAGCCCAGATTTCAGCATGCCTCGATCCAAGGCTCCAGGTGCCGCGGCCACCTGCCGAGGAGGAGATCAATGCGCGGTGGAGTTCACGGAAGGCGAGGCCCGTCTCGCCCTTCGCACGCGGCTCGGGCCGCGTCGGCGACCGTTTTCAGCCCGGTCTGCGGCGCTTCGTCCAACGTGGCGCTGCTGCGCTTCGTCCAACGTGGCGCTGCGGCTCAGCGTTCTAAAGTGGCGCTCAAGCTACGACATCTGGAGCGAGGTTTGGGCGATGCCCGTCGTGCTGGCGCCGGCGAGGAGCAGACCAAGGAGGATAATGTTCGGTTTCACGGGGGCGGGGATGAGGGTTTGTAGCCGAGTGTCGTGTAGAGATCGGTGCGCGTTTGCATTTGGCCGATCACGGATTGTTGGGTGCCGGTGGTGCGGATGGCGGTGTAAACATCGAGGGACGCGGCGGCGGCAGCGCGGCTCGCGCTGAGCGGGTAAAGGACCAAGGCGACGCCGGCGGCGCGGAGTTCTGCGAGGGTGAAGCACGGGGTTTGGCCGAACTCGGTGAGGTTCGCGAGGACGGGGACGTTGAGCGCG
>JBIKOK010000123.1:0-18578 GCA_044358025.1 Opitutaceae bacterium | reverse complement strand
CAACCCGTGGCTCGAAGAACGTTCGATCACCCTGCCCACCTGCGCCGCCGTCACCGAGGTCCGCGATCTCCACATGATCTACCCCCGCCGCGAATTCGTCGCCCGCCTCATCCCCGGCGCCGCCGCGCCCGTCCTCGCGTTGGCCGCCTACGAAACCGTGATGCTGGAAACCGTTCCCGCCGCCGAGTCCGAACCCTCCGCCCCGGCACGCCTCCCGGTCGACGCCAGCCTCACTCCCGCCGCACCTTCGGTCAGCATCGAACACACCGACGACGAAATTCGCCCGACCACGATTCGTTATGATTGGTCCGGCACCGTGACCGCACCCGCGATCGCGAACCCGGAAATCTGGATCCTCATCGAAGGCCCTCCCGTGGTCGCCCGCTCGTCCGGCCGTGTCCTCGTGGACGGACGCGTGGCCAAACTCACCGGCACCGGCAGCGCCGGGCAGTTTGGCGCCGCCGCCCAGCCCTCCCCGGAAAACTGGCAGTGGTTTTTTTCGCCCGTGCCGCCTGGCACGAGCGCCGTCCAAATCTCGCTCGAAATTCCCGCCGCCGCCGCCTCGGTGAGCGTTTACCTCCGCGGAACGGCTCCGGCCGTCAGCGATCCCGAGCCCGTCGCCGGCCCCGCGTTCCCGCTTTTTCGCGCCGACCGCCGCACGTGGACGCAGACGCTCGCGCCCACTCAAACGTTCCCGGCGACCAACGCCGCCGCGACTCGCTAGCCTTCCCCTCTCTCCGCGATCCGCCCCCGGAGCCAACCGCCGATGCTCGTCCCGCTCACTGCGGATGCCCCTGCACGGAGGTAATCTTGATCGACGATTCCTCGAGTCCGAACGTCCGCAGCTGGTAGCGCCCGGAATCCACCCGCACCGCCGGCTCCCGCGACCGCAATTTGAACCGATTCACGCCCGGCACCAGGGTGAGCTGGGGCAATTCAATGCCCCCCGCGGCCCGCCCGACCCTCGCCGCCCCGACCCGTCGTCCCTCGTGCTCCAACGTCACCTCCCGCTCAGTCGCCCCGACCAGCTTGAACTTCAGCACCGCCGTGATCGGGTGGTCGTGCGGATTATAATACGACATCACCGCATCGCTGTTCGCCCAGCGCACGCCGCCCCCGCCCGGTGCCGGATGCCACCCCATTCCAAACGTCACCGTCCGCCCCAGCGGCAGCGCGGGCACCGCCGCCGGTTTCAATAACACCACGACCTGGTGGCCCCGCGGGCTCTCGATGCGCCGGTCGTAACCGAGCCCCGCCAGCTCCTTCAGCAATTGCTCGGCGCGATCCTCGTAACCCTTCCGATTGAGGTAGAGCGCCGCAAATCCGTAGCTCTCCAGTCGCCGCACCAAGGTCGCCGCCGGCACGTTTTCCAGATCCCGCTGCCACCGGCTCCGCGCCCGAAATTTCGCCGCACCATAGCTGAACCGCAGCGTCTCCGTCACCAGATACGGCCGAAACAACTCGTAGTTGCCGAGCCGCCCCGGCGCGTTCACCTCCGGAAACCCCAGCACGGGCAGCTGGAACACCATCGCCCCCGCCGGCAGCGCCGCTTCCATTTCGCGTCCGAGCGTCCGGTCCGACTGCACCCGCGCCGCGATCTCCGCCCGCTCCGGCGCGGAACTCTCCTTCGGTATCTGGTCCAACAGCCCAAACCCCGCCACGCCCAACGCCCCGGCCCACCGACACCACGCCGGCCACCGCGCCGTCAGCCGCGACAAGCGCATCACCACAAAAAACAGCACCAACGCCGAGATGAAAACCACCACCCGGTTCGTCGCGCGAAAAATCTGAAAACCTGCCACCAACGCCAGCACATTGGTCACCCCGCCCACCGTCGCGTAAAACATCAACCAGCCGACCGCCAGCGCCGGCCCCGGCGGCGGCCGACGCGTGAGTAACCGATGCACCAGCACCACGCCCAGCCACAACAGGCCCACCACCCCGATCACCCCCAAATACGGCAAAAACACTTCGCCCCGCCAGTCCGACCACCGCACATAGCGCTCGCCCCAAAACGTCATCGACGCCCAACGGTGATAGGTCGGCGGAATCATCATCTCCATCGGCTTCAACGCATACACCTCCGTGCCCCCGTAGTTGCGCGACACCAACGGCGCGCCCTCCGGCTCCTGCACATGCACCCACACCTCGATGTGGCTCGCCGCAAACACCGCCCCGGCCACCCCGATACTCGCCAGCCCGATCCCCAGATTGCTCCGCCGCCGCCCGCCGAACCACTGCGCGATCAACGCCCAGCCCATCAGTTGCCCCCAGAAAAAGAGGTTGTAGGGGTTGCTCACCCCCAGCGCGACCGCCGCCCCAAAACACACCACGGCCCCGCGGCTGCGCCACTCCAACCGCCGGCTCTTCGCGACCAGCCACACCGCCAGCAACGCCAGCGGCACCGTCCACGAAAACGCGATCGAGAAATGCCCCAGCCCGCGATGGATCGTGTGATAGGAAAACGCAAACAACAGCGCGCCCGCCCACGCCCACTCCCACCGGCAGCGCAACCAACGCGCGACAAAATAGAACGCCAGCGCCGCACTCACCGGCGCCAACACCACCACCGCATTCGCCGCCGCAAACAAGCCGATCCAATGCGTCAGCGCGCCCACCAGCAGCAACAGCGGCTTGTCCGGCGTCGGAAACGCATTCCAAAACGCCCCAAACGGCGCCCCCAGCCGCTCGATCACTTTCGGCGCGAGCGGCCATATGTCGCCGTCCGCCGCCGCCCGCATCTGCGCCAGAATCTCCGGCGCGTCCCCCGTGTAGGCCGTGGGCAGCTGCCAATTCGCCACCGTCCATTTGTCGTGGTGCGCGCACCACACGAGCGCCGCCACCAGGGCAAGCGCCGCCACGCGCCAACGCGCGCCCAAAAACCGAAGAAATTTCCTTAGGGGTGGCATCACTCACGGTCCGCTCTCGTCGCGCCTGTTGCAGCAGGCCCCGCCACCAAGACCCCCGCTTCCCGCCAAAGCAAGCCCGCCGCGCAAAAGCCCGCTCCGAAAATTCCTCCCGGCACCGCGGTTTCCCACCGCCACCCACCGCCGCTCCCCCCGCCCACCCGTAAAGTTTTGCCAACCTCCGACGCGCTCCCTTCCCTCCGCTCCCGACTCCATGCGTCCCGCTCACCGCACGCCCCCCGCCGGCGGCGCCTACTCCCGGCGCTTCACCGACTACGCGGGCATTTTCTTCGACGACTTCGCCCCGGACTCCGCCTGGCTGCGCGAACGCGCCACCCTGCATCTCCCGCCCCTCGGCGGCGTCCGCGGCCTCGTCCTCCGCGGCGACTTCCGCCCCCATCCTTCCGCCCGCGGACTCGAAACCGCCCCGCCCGGCCTCGACGTTTTCCTCAACGACCGCCCCGCCGGCTCCCTCACCGGCCTCTCGCCCGGCCCTTGGTCGCTCACCCTCGCCCTCCCCGCCTCCGATCGCGCCACGCTCTCCCTGCGCCTCACCGGCATCGCCGTCACCAACGCCCTCGCCTGGCTTGGCCGCCTCTCCGGCCTCGCCCCGCTCCAGCGTTTCCGCGCCCAAAACAAAAACCGCCAGCTCCGCCTCGTCAGCCTCGCCACCCTCGACGGCGAGCTCATCTACGACTTCTCCGTCCGCCACGCCCCCTACTCCTCCGCTTACGCCCGCGCCCACGCCCAGCTCGGCCTCAACATCGCCGGCTTCCTCACCGCCGACCTCGGCGTCGGCGAATCCGCCCGCTGCATGGTCCGCGCCGCCGACGCCGCCGGCCTCCCCTCCGCCCTCGTCCCTCTCAAGCTCCACTGCAAAAACCGCCTCGGCGACCCGACCTACGCCGCCCGCCTGCAGGATGACAATCCCCACGACGTGAACGTCGTCCATATCGATCCCCCTGCCGCGCGCGATCTCGACCATCACCACGGCCCGGCCTTTCGCGCCGGCAAATACAACATCGGCTACTTCGCCTGGGAACTGCCCGAATTTCCCGACGCCTGGACGTCCGCGTTCGATTACTTCGACGAAATCTGGACCCCCAGCGATTTCGTCACCGCCGCCCTCGTCCTCAAGTCCCCGCTCCCCGTGCTCACGATGCCGCACGCGATCTCCTTCGCGCGCCCCACCGAGTCCACCGCCGAACTCCGCGCCCACCTCGGCCTCCCGGCCGGAAAATTTCTCTTCCTCACCCTCTTCGACCTCAACTCCTACGCCGAACGCAAAAACCCCCGCGCCGTCATCGCCGCCTTCCGCCTCGCGTTTTCATTTTCCGAACGAAGCGGCGGTTTCCCCACCGCCGCATCCTCGTCCGCGGCAGCCCAACCCGCCCTCGTCATCAAAGTCCAAAACGTCGCCGGCAACGAAGCCGCCTTCGCCGCCCTTCAGGCCAGCCTTGCCGATCTCCCCGACACCGTCCTCCTCACCGCGACCCTCTCGCGCGCCGATATCTACGCCCTCGAAGCCGCCTGCGATTGCTTCGTCTCCCTCCACCGCTCCGAGGGCTTCGGCCTCGCCGTCGCCGAGGCGATGTATCTCGGCAAACCCGTCATCGCCACCGACTGGTCCGCGACCGCCGAATTCGTCAACACCTCCAACGGCTGCCCCGTCCGCGCCCCGCTCGTCACTCTCGACCGCAACCACGGCCCCTACGGCAAAGGCTCCACCTGGGCCGACCCCGATCCCGCCCACGCCGCCGAACACATGCGCCGCCTCTTTGCCGATCCCACCCTTTGCGCCACGCTCGGCGCCGCTGCCCGCGCCACCATCGAGACGCGTTTCTCCCCCGCCGCCATCGGCGCCCGCTACCGCCGCCGCCTCGAGGCCATCGCGACCTTTTGAACCGGGCCGCCGCGCCCGCTCGACCATCGTTTCGCTCACCGCGCCCCGCTCTGCCCGGATTCCGGCACCGCAAGAAACCGGGCGTCCCGGCCCATCCACTCGCTCCACGTTTCGCCTAAACTGATCCGCCGGTCCCGCGAACGGTTCACCCACGCCACCTCCGCGTCCTCGCCCGGCGGCGTAAACCGGATACCCCAAATCGGATCGAACGCTTCCGTCGACAGCGAATACCGCATGTCGCCCAGCACCGTCGCATCCGCCGGACTCCGCGCCACCCACCCTTCGCAAAACCACGCCAGCCGCACATACGACCGCCGCCGGTCCCGCGCCCGTTCCTCCGCCGACAAATCCCCGGCCCCCACGCGCGCCAACGCCCACCCCGCCCGCACCGTCGTCCCGCCCGCGAGCCCGACCCGGATCCGGTCCGCATAGATCTTCCCCTCCCACTCGTACAGCGCCCGCCACACCACCAGATTGCCCAGCGTCGGCATCACCTCGATCCGCTCCGGCCTATGGCCCCGCGCCGCCGCCACCACCGCCTGCGCCTCCACCGCCCGCCCGTGCTGCACCGCGCCCAACGCCAAATAGCCCGCGGCCACCGCCAACCCCGCCCACGCCGCCGCCCGTTGCCGCCGTACCAGCGCCACACCCAACCCCACCGCCAGCGCCACCGTGACGACCGGGTCCACCACCGAAACCACGTCCCACCCATACCGCCGGTCCGTCAACGGCCACAGCAACAGCGTCCCGTAACTCGTCGCCGCATCCAATAAACAATGACTCACCCACGCCACCAGCGCACAGCCCCACACCGCGCCGAACTGGCCGCGCCACCGCTCCCGCCACGGACGATACAGGGCCCCACACCCCGCCACCACCGCCGCCCCGAGCGGAGCCAGCGGCAACGCGTGCGTGAAATGCCGGTGATACTCCACCGCCACCAGCGGATCCGTCGCGCTCCGGATCAAAATATCCAGATCCGGCGCGGCCCCCGCGACCGCCGCGACCCCCGCCGCCGTTGCGCGCCCCAGCTTCCGGCCAAAAATAACCCAGCCCAAGCTCGCCCCGAGGAGTGTGTGTGTCAGTGGATCCACGCCCGCCGACCAAAATCACTTCCCTCACCGACGCAACCCGCCCCTCCCGCTCACCGCGTCAGCTTCCGCAACCACATCTGCCCGCCCCCGCCTCGCCCGCACATCGGCATCCGCTCCCGGATCAGCTCGTGCCGCTGGTTCCACAGCCACGCCGAAAACAGCTCGATCCGATACGCCGCGTTGTTCATCAAAAACGCCCGCAACAGATACTGCTCGTTCCACGCCCGCCCTTCCTCCAGCCAGTCGCGCGGATAATCCAGGTTCCCCGCCACGTCGTGGATGTGGATCAACACCCCCGGCGCCAGCGACGGCAACACGTCAAAAAACAGCCGGTTCACATCGCTCCCAATCTTGCTCACGTGCGACGAGTCGATGAACAGCACGTCGTTTTCGCCCAGCGCCGCGAACGCCTCCAGCGGCACGTCCTGCACCTTTTTCTCGATCAGCGTCACCCGCCCCGCATCGCCCGCCCGCAGCAGCGGCTTCAACCGCGCCATGTCCGGATCAATAAACGTAAAGCTCACCGCGCCGCCCAGCACCCGCTCGTTCAAATCCAACATCGCCGCCGAACTGAAGCCCGACCCCACTTCGATGATCCGCTTCGGCCGCGCCTCGCGCAGCATCCCGTAGAGCATGAACGCGTCATAGTGCCCGTAGGACGGATTGTCCAAATAGAACCTCGCCCCTTCCGTCGCCTGCTCCGGAAACGGCTGCTCCGCATACCAGCCCGCGAAACGCTCCAGCCGCGCAAACTGCCCCGCCTCGTTCAGGTCCACCGCCGGAAACGGCGGCCCAAAGCCCCCGCGCCCCCACGCCTCCGCAATCTCCTCCCGCGACGGCAGCGGCGAATAAAAATGCCCCGGCGGAAAAAACCGCGCCCACTCCACCTGCTGCTCGCGCAGCCGCGCATTGTCCCGCTCCAACCGGCGGAACTCCGGCAACCACCGCAAAAAAGTTTTCACGCTCAATCCCATGGGGCCTCAGCGTGGCCCGTCGGACGGCGTCACGACGAACTCCAAATTGAAGATGTTGAACGCCAGCTCCCGCGGATCCGTCCCGGCCTTCCGCGCCGGCTTGTCGCTCTCAAACCGCAGCGTCATCCCCTCCTCCGGCATCACCAGACCGAACCGGAACGACGTTTTTTTCTCCGTCAGCTCGCCCGACCACACCATCGCCTCGCCGGCAAAAATCCGCAGCGTGCGCCCATCAAGCGCCGCCACCCGGCCGCTCACCACCACTGCCAGCGGTCCGGCCGACGCGTTGCGGACCCGCAACTGCGAGCGCCCCGAACTCCAGCGCCAGCTGTCGCCGTTGAAATTCTCCGGCCCCGACCACCCGCCCGCCAGCTCGACCCGCACCGCCCCCACCACCGCACTCTCGCCCCGCACCTGGAAAAATTCCCGCGCCGGCGGCGTGAACTCATGGTAGGCCGCCACCACCGTCAGGTTGCCCGCGATCAGCACCGCCAGCCACTTCCGCCCCCGCGGCACGAGGATGTTAAACGCGAGCGTCATCGGCAGCAGCACGCGCGTCGACGCCCCGGGAAACCCTTCCCACACCGGCGTCGAAAGAAACACCATCATCCCCGCAAACGCCGCGCCGATCCGCCACCACGCGTCCGCCGGCCGCCAGCGCAGCCCGAAAAACAGCCCCTGCACCGTCAGCGCAAAGACCACCGCCACCGTCGCCCATTGCAGCGGCGAATCCCCGCTCCGCGAGAGGTGCCCCAGCGCATCGCCCCATTTTTCCGCCAGCCCCGCCAGCGGCAGCGTGAAGTTCCCCAGCCCCGGGTCATCCGCCGGCCCGAACTTCCACCGCACGTAACCCATCCACGCCACCAACGGCAGCGCCACCGCCCCCGCCGTCAACGCCGGACGCCACCACGTGCGCGGCGCCCGCCAATCGAAGTCCGCCACCCCGGCCACCGCGAGCAGGCTGGTCTCCTTGCCCAATCCCGCCAGCGCCAGCACCGCCGCCCCGCGCGCCCGATGGCCTTCTTCCACCCACCGCATCGCGAGCGCCACCAGCAGCAGACTCGGCGCATCCACGAGGGAGTGCCGCACGCTCATGCACACCCCGTGCGAAAACATCACCGCCGCCCACCGCAGAAAATTCTCCGCGTGCGTCGGCGGAAACCACCGCCACAGCACCCACCCGAGCGCTAGCCAGCACAGCACATTGAGCAACGCGTGCGCCTGCACGATCCACTCCGGCTGCCCCAGCCCGAGCCCCCACGCCGCCCAGCAAAACAAAATCCGCTTCGCCCGGTACGGCAGATTGTCGATCGCCGTTTTCAGCTCCGCATTGTCCAGCGTCGGATTCAACGCCAGCTGCACATAATACGCCCCGTCGTAGCCCGACGAATCCTCGTAGATATAATGCGGCACCTGCTTCAGCTGCGCCACCTTGTTTTCCCCCAGCCGGTCGCCGATCGAGATCAGGCTGGAGAACCCCGTCGTCGGATCGTGAAATTTCTGCACCGCCGACAGAAAAAACACCGCGCTCACGAGACACAGCACCTTCCAGGGCGAGGACACAAACGTGCGCAGGCCACCGACGTTTTTGGGCGTTCCGAGCGCGCTCATCCCACGTTCCGCACTCCTCGCGGCAGGGGGTGCGGACGAGGCCGATACGGGCGCTTGTCTTCCAAATTTCTCACGTGCAGTTTGCCGCATCACAGAACGCGAGCGCGACATGTCAAATCCGAATCCCTCTGCCCACCCCGCGCCCGCCCCCCTTTGGCTCGTCGCCCTGACCCTGCTCGCCCGCGCCGCCTCCGGCGTTTTTCTCGCCACCCACACCACCCTCGCCGCCGGCGGCTGCGCTTCCTCCGCCCCTCTCAACCGCGCCCGCCTCCTCGCCGCCACCGGGGCCGCATTCGCCCTCGCCGTGCTGGGACACCCCACCAACACCGCCCCATGACCGCGCCGCCTGCGTCCCCGCGTCGCCGCTGGCTCCTGCGTGCCGCCGCGCTCGCCGCCGTCGTCCTCTTCGTCGCGCTCATCGCGCGCTTCTGGCACCCCGTCTACGGCTTCACCTCGCTCATCCAGCTCGACGCCCCCAACGACGACCTCAAGATCGCCGCCTTCCGCGACCTCCCCGTCTACGTCCACCGCGACAACGGCGGCTACGACGGGCTCTACTACGCGCAAATCGCCCACGACCCCACGCTGCGCGACCCGGAACTCCCGCGCGCGATGGACAACTTCGCCTATCGCGCCCGCCGCATTCTCCCCCCCGCCCTCGCGTGGGTCCTCGGGGCCGGCCAGCCCGCGTGGATCATCCACACGTATCCGCTCCTCAACGTCCTCGCCTGGTTCGCCCTCGCCGGCCTCCTCTGGCAACTCCTCGCCGTCTCCGACCCCCGCGGCTGGGTCGCCTGGGCCGGCGTGCTCTTCTCCGCCGGCGCCCTCGCCAGCGTCCGCCTCGCCCTCACCGACCTCATCGCGCTCACCGTCCTCGCCGCCGCCCTCTTCGCCGCCGAGCGCGCCCGCCCCCGCTCCGCCACCGCCCTCCTCGCCGCCGCCGCCCTCGCGCGCGAGACCTCCCTCCTCGCCTTCGCCGGCCTCGCCGCACGCCCGTTCTTTTCCCTCCGCACCGGCCTCCGCGCCTTCGTCGTCGCCCTCCCCCTCGCCGCCTGGCTCTTCTACCTGCGCTGGCGCGTCGGACCCGCCGACGCCGGCTGGGCCAACTTCACCCTCCCCGGCTCCGGCCTCGTCGAAAAATGGGCGGCCGCGACCGCCGCCCTCTTCACCGTCGCCGACCACACCCTCGCGTTCTCCACGTGGCTCGCGACCCTCGGCCTCACCACCCAGGCCGTGTTCTTCGCCACGCGCTGGCGCCCCGACGACCGCTGGTGGCGCGTCGGCCTCGCCTACACTGTGCTGCTCCTGTTCCTCGGCACCGCCGTCTGGGAAGATTTCCCCGGCGCCGCGCTGCGCGTCCTCCTGCCCCTCACCCTCGCCTTCAACGTCCTCGTCCACCGCACCCGCGCCCCGCTCGCCTGGTTGCTCCTCGGCAACCTCACGGTCTTCGCCGGCTTCGTCGCCCTCCGCGATGTCCCCTCCGACCCCCGCGAACTCGCCTCCCTCCACGCCTCCGGGACCGCCTGCCTCGCCCGCACCGGCGCCGGCTGGTCCGGCCGCGAGGAACGCGGTCGCCACCACTGGTCCTGGTGCAGCGGCCGCGGCTCGGTCACCCTCGCAGCCTGGCCCCGCACCTCCGCCTCGGTGCAACTCGCCTTCTCCCTCCGCGCCGTCGCGCCGCGCACGGTCATCGTCCGCCAGGACGGCCGCGAACTCTCGCGCGCCTCCGTCGGCCCCACCCTCTCGCACCACACCCTTCCGCTCCGTCTCACCCACGGCCAGGCCACCCTCGAATTCTTCTCCGACGCTCCCCCCCAACGCGAGGGCGCCGGCCCCGCCGCCCGCGACCTCTCGTTTGCGCTTTATGATTTGCGCCTGACCCTGCCAAAACCTTGAGCGCCGCCATGCCCGTCCTTCTCGACCTCACCCACACGAGCCACACCCACGCCCGCACCGGCATCCAACGCGTCACCCGCTCCCTCCACGCCGCCCTCGGCCCCGACGCCGTCGCCATCACCCACGACCCTCATTCGCGCACCTGGCGACCGCTCGAACCGTGGGAAACCGCCCTCCTCGCCCTCGCGTCCACCGCGAAAAAACGCGGCGCCGCCTGGCCCCTCTCCGCCCAACTCCGCGGCCGCTTCCGCCGCCTGCTCCGCCCCTCTTCGTCCCCGGCGCTCAGCCCTCGGCTCTCCGCCCTCCTCCCGTCCTCCGGCCTCCTCGTCCCCGAGGTCTTCTCCGCCCAGGCCGCCGCCGCACTCCCCGCCCTCCTCGCCGCGGCGACCGGACCCCGCATCGCCGTTTTCCACGACGCCATCGCACTCAAATTCCCCGAACTCACCCCGCCGAAAACCGTCGCGCGCTTCCCCGCCTACCTCGTCGAACTGCTCGCCTTCGACGGTATCGCCGCCAACTCCGAAGATTCCCGCGACACGTTGCGCGACTACTGGCGCTGGCTCGGCGTCGCCCACCCGCCCCCCATCGAAGCCATCCCCCTCGGCGTCGATCCCGTTTGTCACGTATTACGTGACAAACTCCCGACGCCGTCCGTGCCGACCGTGCTGTCGGTCGGCAGCTTGGAAGGCCGCAAAAACCATGTCGCGCTACTCGAGGCCTGCGAACACCTCTGGTCCACCGGCGCCCGCTTCGAATTGCGCCTCATCGGGCTCGCCCAGCCGCAAACCGGCCGCGCCGCCCTCGCCCGCCTCCGCACCCTCCAGGCCGCCGGCCGCCCGCTCCACTATGACGGGCCCGCCACCGACGCCGCACTCGCCGCCGCCTACGCCACGTGCGCCTTCACCGTCTACCCGTCGCTCATCGAGGGCTTCGGCCTGCCCGTCATCGAAAGCCTCGCCCACGGTAAACCCTGCGTCTGCTCCGCCCGCGGCGCCCTCGGCGAATCCGCCCGCGGCGGCGGTTGCCTCGCCCTCGCCTCCGTCGACGCCGCCAGTCTCGCCACCGCCGTCGGCCGCCTCCTCACCGCGCCCGCCGAACTCGCCGGCCTCGCCACCGCGGCCCGCGCCCGCCGCTTCCGCACCTGGCCCGACTACGCCGCCGCGCTCACCGCGTGGATGCGCACGGTGCCGCGCCGCAACTGACGAACCGGTGCCGCCGCGGGCCCGACCCGGCCCGCGCCGGACGCAAACCCGCCTTTCCGTTTGCCAACGCCAACCGGCCGACTCAACGTGCCCGACTTCATGGCGCTCTCATTTTTCACCAAAAACAAAAAGGCCCTGCTGGCGCGTTGTCGGGACGACTACGCGACCAAGATGCGGTTGAAATACGCGCCCTACTACCACGCCATGGAAGCCCAGCGGGGCACCCACGTCCGGCTCGACGGCCGCGACATGGTCATGCTCTCGAGCAACGACTACCTCGGCCTTTCCTTTCACCCCAAAGTCATCGAGGCCGGCCGCGCCGCCCTCCTCAAATGGGGCACCAGCACCACCGGCGCCCGCATCTCCAACGGCTCCCGCTCCTTTCATGTCGAGCTCGAGGAAAAAATCGCCGCCTTCCTCGGCCGCGAGGCCTGCCACATCAGCGCCGCCGGCTACATCTCCTGTCTCTCCAGCGTCGCGTCGTTCGCCCAAAAGGGCGACGTCATCCTCGCCGACAAAAATATCCATTCCTGCCTCTGGGACGGCATCCGCCTCTCGATGGCCACCGTCGAGCGCTTCTCCCACAACAGCCCCGACGATCTCCGCGACGTCATGGCCGCGACCAACCCCGACGCCACCAAGATGCTCGTCATCGAGGGCGTTTACTCGATGGAGGGCCACATCGCGCGCCTCCCCGAGATCACCGAAATCGCCGAGGAACACGGCTGCTTCACCGTCCTCGACGACGCCCACGGCTTCGGCGTCCTCGGCCGCCAGGGCCGCGGCACCGCCGACCACTTCGGCCTCAACGACAAGGTCGACGTGCTCTGCGGCAGCATGTCGAAGTCCCTCGCCAGCACCGGCGGCTTCGTCGCCGCCTCCCGCGAAGTCATCGAATATCTCCGCACCAACTCGAAGCAGACCGTGTTCTCCGCCGCCATCAGCCCGAGTCAGGTCGCCTGCGCCCAGGCCTCGCTCGAACTGATGCAGTCCGAGCCCCAGCACCTCGAGAAACTCTGGTCCAACACCAAAAAATACCGCGCGATCCTGAAGTCCCTCGGGCTCGATACCTGGGAAAGCGAAACCCCCGCGGTGCCCATCGTCCTCGGCTCCAAAGAGCGCGTCTACCCGTTCTGGAAGGCCCTCCTCGAAAAAGGCGTCTTCACCGTCATGTCGATCGCCCCCGCCGTTCCCGCCGGCAAGGACCTCATCCGCACCGCCATCTCCGCGATGCACACCGACGAGCAGCTCGAAAAAATCGCCGACGCCATGGCGTATGCGGTGAAGAAATCGTAGGCCGTTCAGGCCTGCAACGCCCCGCGCACCGCCACCGCCGCCTCCGCCCACGTCGGCAGCGCCCGGGACGTCGCCTCCGCCGTCAGGATCGGGCGCAAGGCATCCCCGCCCAGCACGCGGATCAGCGCCGCCTTCCACTGGGCGCGGTCGTTCAACGTCACCGGCAGGCAGCCTCCGCCCGCGGTGTTCTCCCGCAGCACCGGCAGATCGCTGCAGATGCAGGGCACGCCCATCCACAGCGACTCGAGCAACGGCAGCCCGCACCCTTCGGCCCGCGTCGGAAACACACTCGCCCACGCCGTCGCATACAACCCCGCCATGGCCGCGTCGCTCGCCGCCTCATGGTAATGTAAATTCGGACACGTCCGCGCGAGCGCCCGGATTCGCGCCGCGAGCGGTTTGCCAAAATGCGGATTCACGCGCCCCACCAGGTGCAGTTCAAACATCCGTCCTTCGGCCCACAAATCCTCGCACACCTCGAGCAGGAACGCCTGGTTCTTCCGCGGTTCCAGAATGCCCACGCACAGCAGGCTCGGTCGGCCGGCCCCGCGCTGTCCGCGGTTCGTCACCCGTGGCCGCCCGGTGAAGTCCGCCCCGAGGGCGAGCACCTCCACCGGCGGCACCCGGTCCAACCCCTGCCATCGCCAGAAGCCGACCAACTCGTCGCGGCTCGCCTCCGACACCGCCCACACCCGGTCAAACCGCGCGAGCAGTTTCATATAGCCCGGATGCCGCGCCACGCTCTGCGGCCACGTGAGGTGCGGATGCTTCAGCGGAATCGCATCGTGAAACACGGCCGCCAACCGGCACGGCGGATTCTCAACCAGGGCCGCAAACCCCGGCCGCTCCTCCTCCGAAAACAGTTCCGCCGTGAAAAACCAATCGTCCCGCCGCACCTCCCGGCGGTCCCACGTCGACCAGCGCACCGCCTGCGCCGCGTCGCCCAGCTCCTCCGCCAACCGCGCGCTCACTCGCATCAACCCCGACCGGTGCCCCGCACCGCCGCTTTTCGTGACATCAAAGTAGATCATGGCCCCATCGCCCGCCGGAACTGCGCCAGCACCCGTTCGGCATTCCGGTGGGCGTTGAAATGCTCCTCCACCCAGCGCCGCGCCTCGAGCCGCAGCTGCTCGGCAAACGCGTCGTCGCCCGCGAGCCGCCGCAACGCGCCCACCCACACCTCCGCCGCGTCGACCGCCGCCACCAGCCCGGTCACCCCGTGCGCAATCGCCTCGGTCGTCGCCGCCGTCGGCGACGTCACCACCAGCACCCCCACCGACATCGCCTCGGGAATCACGTTGGGCAACCCGTCGCGGTCGCCGCTCGGCGCGATCACCCCCGTGTGCAGGAGCACGTCGGCCCACGCCAATTGCGTCCACACCTCGTGGTGCGGCAGATGCCCCGTGAACGTCACCTGCGCCGCGACGCCGAGGCGGCCCGCGAGTTTCTCCAACTCCGGCTGCAGCGGCCCCTCACCCACGATGCGCGCCTGGAACGGCACCCCGGCCGCGCGCAGCGCCGCGTAGATCCGCAGCTGGTGGTCGAGGCCCTTCTTCTCCACCAGCCGCGCCACACACACCAGGTGCAGCGGCGTGCGCGACGCCCGCAGCGCCTTGAACACCGGCAACCGGTCCAGCCCGCGCCGGATACAAAAAATCTTCCCGGCCTCCAGCCCCCGCTCGATCAGCGCACGCCGCCCCATCTCCGTCGACGTGTGGATGAAGGCCGCGTGCTGCAGCTTGTCGTTCAACCACCAGTCGCCGCCGTGTTCGAAAAGATCGTAGGCGTGCGCCGCCGCACTGAACCGGTGCCCGTCGAGCCGCCACAACAACCACGCCGCCGTCGCCGGCGCGCCGCCCCACGCCGCGTGAATCAACGCCGGCCGGTCCCGGCGCAAGGCGCCCGCAAACAGACACGCGAAGCCCGCCCCGAGCATGTTCTCCCAAAAATTTATCCACGACGGCGCCCGCCGGCTCCCCAGCCCGTGCACCACCTGCTTCAACACCCCGGGCCGCCGCCAGGCCTCGAACGGAATCATCCACACCAGCGTCAGCAGCCGCCACTTGTTGAACCGCGCAACCGGCAGCCCGCGGAACGTGCCGCCCCCGCCCCAGAGCGAATACAGCCGCAGATTCACCCCGTGGGCCCGCATCGCAATGATCTCGCGCTGGAGAAACGTCTCCGTGGGTTTCGGGAACGTCGTAAAAAGATAGGCGATGACGGGCGCTTCGGTCGACAAAGTGGGGAAACGTTAGTGGCTCCGGCGTATCGCGGCCAAGCGGATTGCGTCCAAATTACGCGCCCGGCCCGCCACCACCCGGCGCCGGCCTGGGGCCCTGGCCATTGCCGTTGCCATTGCCATTCACGGGCGGAAACACCCGGCGCTTCAGCTTGGCGCCGACGACTTCGTTCGCGAGGCCGACCACTTCCTCGATCAACAGCGTCGGGTCCTCTTCGTAACGGAGCTTCAGAAAATTGGCCCGCACCGCCTCGTAGGCCGCCGGGTTCGCCATCCACCGGTCGATCAGCTGCGCAAAATCGCCGGCGTCCTCAATTTTCTCGCACGCCGCGCCGTTGCGGAAAAATTTCCACGTCAGCCGCTCCTGCGGCATGATTCCGCCGAACGCATTGAAGATGATCGGACACTTGAAGTGCAGCGCCTTCGCGCAGGTCGTCGTGCCGCCCCGCGTCACGATCGCGTCGCTCGCCTGCATATGCAGATGCACGATCTCCGAGTAGCCCTCGATGTGGCAGTCGAACTCGGGGTGCGTGGCGCGCCAGTGCACCAGATCGTTATAGGTCTCCTTGTTCTTGCCGCAAATGATGATCGCCTGCACCCGGTCCGCGTGCTTCACGAGCGCCGGCAACAGCGCCAGATGGTTGTTCGCGCCGTTGCCGCCCGTGGCGAGGAACACCGTAAACTTGTCCGGATTGAGCCCGAGGCGTTTCGCCTGATACACCCGGCGGTCCACCGGGCTCAGCACCTCCAGGTGCGAGCGCGGCAGCATCAGGTAGCCGCGCACCCGCGACTTCTCCGCCGGGATGCCCCGCTTCACCGCATAGTCGGCCGCCGTGGGCGTGCGCGAAAAATAGCGGTCCACCGTCGGCTCAATCCAATTGCGCGAGTAGCCCCAGCCGCCGGAAAACTCCCCGCAATACGTCGCACACCGCACCCGGTCCGCCCCCAGCGTTTCGCGCGCCAGCTGAAAATAACCGCGGTTCAGGCAGTCGTGCACGCTGAACACCAGGTGCGGTTTGTACTCCTGCAGCACGTTGAGATAGTAGCCCGCGCCGAACGTCACCTTGCGCCGGTTGAGCCAGCTGAGCACCTCGATGACCGCGTAAAACACCCGATGCATCCACGGCGCCAACCGCTGGATACGGTTGTAGAGATTCACCCCCGCGCGGTTCACCACCGACGATTTCTCGAGCATCTGCTCGATCCGCACGTCCACGTCGTGGCGGTAAAGCTGAAAACACCACTCCGCAAACGCCTCCGCCCGCGCGTCGTGGCCGCCGCCGGTGCTGGATGTGAGGACGAGGATGCGAACCTTGGACATTCGGTCAGGTGACGTTGAAATAAGCGGCTTGGATGCGGCGTTTGAGCGCCAGCGAACCGAAGCGGACAATGAACGGTGCGACCACCGCCTGAAAAAAACGTCCGATCCGCACCGTGCCGCTGCGGTTCCGCAACAAGGCCCGGCGCAGGGCGGCGGCCGCGTGGGCGGGCGCGGGACCCGATTCCATCATCGCGACAAACGCCGCCCACGCGCGCGCCAGCCGCGGCGACGGCACCGTCGCCCGCGGGGGCGGGCGGCGGACGGAGCCTTCAAAGTCGGTTCGATAATCGCCGGGACGCACATCGAGAATGACCACACCCGTGCCCGAAACCTCGATCATCAGACTCTCGTTGAGCGCGGAAAGTCCCGCTTTCGCGATGTTGTAGGCGGCCTGAAACGGCAGGGGAAATTCCGCGGCCAGCGACGAGATGTTGACGAGCGCCCCGCGGTTCCGCGCCAGCAGGCCACCGAGCGCGGCATGCGACAGTCGGGCTGTGTTCACCAGCATCACCTCCAACTGCTCGGCCCACTCGGCGAAATCCGTGGCGGCAAACTCCGCAAACACGCCGTAGCCCGCGTTGTTGATCACGAGATCGAATCCGCCCGCAGCGCGGTCGGCCGCCCGAAACACCGCCTCCGCCTGCGCCCCGTCCCGCAGATCGAGGACCACCGCCGTGAAATTTCCCGCGTGGCCCGCCGCGAGCGGCGCGAGCCGCGCGGCGTCGCGCGCCGTGCCCCACACCCGCACGCCGTCGGCGAGCAGCATCTCGGCAAAGGCCCGCCCAAGGCCGGTGCTCGCCCCGGTGACAAACGCGGTGCGATGAAGAGTGGAAACGCGGGTGGCGGCCACAGGGTTAGGCGACCCGCTTGAAGACGAGGGCAACGTTGGCCCCGCCAAATCCGCTGCTGTTCTTGATGACAATGTCCGGCGGCGTGTTTTCGGTCGCGCGCAGAATATTGAGGCCGCCGCATTCCGGATCGACTTTCGTCAGGTGCGCGTTGCCCGGCATGAACCCGTCGCGCAGCGCCAGCGCGCAGAACGCACTCTCCATCGCCCCGGCCAGCGAGAGCCCGTGCCCCGTCAGCGCCTTCGTGCTGCTGACCGCCGGCCGCGTCGCCGCGTCCTTGAACACGGCGCGAAGCGCCCGCGCCTCCGAAATGTCCCCGATCAACGTCGAGGTCGCGTGCGCGTTGACGTAGTCGACATTCTCCGGCGCGACTCCGCTCGCCCGCAGCGCGTTCGTCATCGCGGCGGCCGAGCCGTGGCCCTCGGGATGGGAAATCGCGACGTTCCAACCGTCGGACGCCTGGCCCCAGCCGAGCACTTCCGCGTAGGGCGTCACCCCGCGCCGCACCACCTCGTCCTCAGTTTCGAGCACCAGCGCGACGCCGCCACCCGTGCCGACAAAACCGTCGCGCGCCGCGTCGAACGGCCGCGACGCCAGGTTCTGGTCGGTCTGCAACGACAGCGTGCGCATCCCGGCAAACGGCAGAATCGCGTCGACGTTCCCGTCTTCCGCCCCGACGACGAACATCCGTTTTTGCCGGCCCAGCTTGAGGTCATCCAACGCGTAGCCGAGCGCGTGCGCCGACGACGCACAGGCGGACGAAAAACCGCACGAAGAACCCTGGATCTTGAACGCGGCAATCAGGTTGAAATTCAACGTCCCGGCGATCGACGCGACGATGCCCAGCGGCGAACAGCGCATCACACCGACCTTCTTGAGCCGGTCATTGTGGTAATGCAGCAAATACGGCGACCCGGCCGACGCCGCGTAGAGACCCGTGAGCGGGTGCGAAATGTCCGGCTCCGTCAGCTTCGCGTCGGCCACCGCCTGCAACATCGCGCAGTGCGCGAACAGTCCGTTGGGCGCCATCGTGCGCAACAGCTCGCGTTTGATCTTGTAGGCGGCCGGAAACGTCCAGTCCTCCGGGTCCGGCGAATCCGTCGTGAAATCCTTGATCGTACCGATGACCTTGACCGGGATTTCCGGCTTCTGGAACGGCGGGTAAACCTCAAATCCGTGCCGCAGCTCGCGCAGGTTGCGCGTCACTGTCGCGGCGTCGTTGCCGATGCTCGTGATAAATCCTAGGCCGGTGATAAAAACTCTGGGCATGCGTGAAAGAGCGGCGCGG
>JBIKOK010000122.1:0-18614 GCA_044358025.1 Opitutaceae bacterium | reverse complement strand
CACCCACCGTAAGTCCCATCGGTGGCATGGTAGTCACGATCCCGACCCCAGTCGTCACAGTCTCACCGATCACCCTTCCCCCCGGCACCCTCCCTCCTTCCGGCAACGCCCTCCAGTTGCCCGAGATCGGTGAAACCGCCGTCACGCTCGACATCAGCAACGGCATCCGCGCCGTCCCGCCCTCCCGCCTCACCGTCCCGGTCGGCGAAACCCTGCTCATCACGGGCCCGCGCTTCGGCAACCGTTCCGTGCAATGGCTGAAAGACGGACGGCCCCTCGTCGGCGCCACCGGCAACCTCTTGGCGATCCACGGCGTGAGCTCATCCGACGCCGGTATCTATCAACTCGTCGGCAGCGACCCCACGGTCACCTCCGCCCCCAGCCAGTTTCTCATTCTCGGCGTCGGTCCGACCGACCGCCTTGTGAACCTGTCCACCCGCGCCGTCCTCGCCGCCGGCGCCGGCCAAAATCTCACCTCCGGCTTTGTCGTCACCGCGGGCGCCTCCCAGTCCAAGAAACTCGTCCTCCGCGCCGTCGGCCCCACCCTCGCCTCCTTCGGTGTCCCGAGTCCGCTCCGCGCCCCCGTGCTCCGCGTCTTCGACGCCACCGGCAAACCCTACACCAACGGCTACGTTTATCCCGCGGTCGTCGGCGGCCTCACCTACGAGGCCGACCTCGCCGATGCCCTCGCGAAGACCGGCGCCTTCCCCGTCGCCGCCGGCACCCTCGACGCGGTCGTGATGATGCCGTTTGCCCCGGGCGCCTACACCGCCCAGGTCACCAGCGGCGACAACACCGCCGGCACCGTGCTCCTCGAAATTTACGAGGTTCCGTAGTCGTATCGGCCCGTTCCTCCCGCCGAAGGTGGGCCGTGCGCTCCGCCGCGCGGCTTCAGGTGCCGGGAGTCGCTCCGCCGGGTTCACTGCGCCACGTCCGCACACGGTGTGCAAATTTTCCGTGCCAAGCCGCGCGCCGTCCCTACCGTCTCGCCACGCCATGTCCGACGTTCCGCCGCCCAATTCCCGCTTCGCCACGATTCGCAACGCCTTCTTCACCGGCGCCCTGCTCCTCGCCCCGCTCGTCGTCACCCTCTGGGCCCTCGGCCGCATCATCGACGTCGTCGGCGGCACCTTCCGCCCCCTCTTCGAGTCCCATCTCCCGGAATCCCTCAAAGGCCTGCCCCTCATCTGGGACATCGTGGCCACGCTCGTCGTCTTCGGCCTCGTCACCGCCCTCGGCTTTGTCTCCCGCTACGTCTTCGGCAAATTCTTCCTCCGCCTGCTCGAACGTTCCGTGCAGAGCATCCCGGGGGTCAGCGCCGTCTACAATTCCGTCCGCCAGATCGTCGCCACCTTCGGCACCAAAAACCGCAACCTCTACAACAAAGTCGTCCTCGTCCAATTCCCCCGCGCCGGCACCTGGACGCTCGGCTTTCTCACCAACAAAACCCAGAGCGAAGCCCAGCTCAAAGCCGGCGTCGGCGAGCTCTGGACCGTCTTCGTCCCCACCACCCCCAACCCCACTGGCGGCTACCTCCTCATGTTCCCACCCCACGAAGTCATCGAACTCGAAATGAGCGTCGGCGACGGCATGAAAATGATCATCTCCGGCGGCGCCGTCGTCCCCTCTTGGCCGACCCGCCGCGGCGAAAACCCTGAGCCGGGCGGCCCGCGCTGAGGCCCCCGCTGCTCCGCGGTCACGCCCCCCGCCCTTCGCCCGTGCCCGCCCCCACCGTCCAGACCGACGTCTTCGTCCTCGCGAAACGTCCCCCCGCCGACTCGTTTCAAACCTTCTCCGCCTTTTCCGCCGACCACGGCCCGCTCCTGATTCTGCAGCGCGTCGCGAAAAAATCCACCGCCGTCGCCCTCGACCTCTTCGACGAAGCCGCCCTCCTCCTCGAATCGTCCAGCCAGGGCCGCACCTGGTTCGTGAAGGAAACCACGCTCGTCACCCGCCACGCCGACCTCGGCCGCAGCTACGAAACCCTCGTCGCCGCCTCCGCCCTCGCCTCCCTCGTCGCCCGCAACCCCGTCCCCGAGGAAAGCCGCGGCGCCGTCGCCACCCTCCTGCGCACCGCTTTCGGCGCACTCGCCGCCGGCGCCCGCCCCGACATCGTGTATTTCAAAAGCCTCTACTGTTTCGCCCGCGACGAAGGCTACCCGCTCAAGCAAGAGTGGTTCCCCCTCCTGACCGACGCCGACCGCGCCGCCGTCGCCCCGCTCCTCAACCGCCCGCTCGCCGATCAAACCGCGCCGCCCGCCACCGTCCTCCACCTCCAGCGCGGCCTCGAAGACTACCTCCGCCACCACACCGACATCCTCCTCGACTGACCCGCGCCGCACCCGGTTTGCTCCTGCCGCCACCCCGTCCGGTTGCCTCCGCGCTCGATTTCGCGGTTTTCGGGTGGCCGATTTCCGATTTCCAGATTCCTTCTCCGCCACTCATCGTCCCGCCTCGCTCTCCCGCTCCCGAATCTTCCCGCGTGCCACCCACCCTCTCCACTCCACCCGCCCCGGCCGCCCACCGCCCCGGCACCTTTCGCCGTCTCGGCGTCTCCGGTCCGTTCGCGATTTTGCTGTCCTTCTGGCCCCCCCTCGGAAGCTTCATTCTGTTCGCCGTGCTCACCACGCTCGGCCCTTGGCTCCGCGGCCACGCGGACCTCGGCCTCCTCATTTACTTCATCTTCGTCTCCGTGCTGGTCGGCGTCTCCTTCCTCCCCACCTACTCCGCCGCCATCCTTGCCGGGTGGGCCTTCGGCTTCGGCGTCGGCTGGCCCGTCGCCATGGCCGCCATCACCGTCGCCTCCGTCATCGCCTATGCCATCGGCCGCTGGATCGCCCGCGACCGCGTCCTCGCCGTCATCGCCGAAAAACCCCGCTGGCACGCCGTCCAACGCGCGCTCCTCGGCGTCGACTCCCCGCGCACCCTCTTTGTCGTCACCCTCCTCCGCGTCCCGCCCTTTTCCCCCTTCGCCATCGTCAACTTCCTGCTCTCCGCCGCCCGCGTGCCCCTCCGCCACTACGTCCTCGGCACCGTCGTCGGCATCGCCCCGCGCACCGCCGCCGCCGCCTACGGCGCCGCCCGCCTCGAGCAACTCCGCTTTGAAAACGTCTCCGAACGGTGGACGGTCATCGCCGGCATCATCGTCACCCTCGTCGTCTGCCTCATCCTCGGCTCCCTCGCCAAACGCGCCCTCCGCAACCTGTCTGCCCCGCCGCCCCGCCCCGCCTGATTTGCCCCGCCGGCGCCCCCGGTCTCCCGCCCGCCTCCGCCCGCCCGCCGCTCCACCCGCCCCGGCCGCCGATTTCAGTCTTCCTTCCGCGGGTTCCCTGTGTTCCGTGGCCCCCCACGCATGGAATTCTCCCTCGACGCCCGCACCGCCCGCCTGAGTGTCGGCGAATTCTCCGCCTTCACCCTCGGCCCCCACGACGCCGGCGGCGGCGGCGCGTCCGGCCTCTGGCGCGCGCAACTCGGCACCCACTGGCACAACGAACTCCGCGCCCAGGCCACCGCCACCGCCCCCGCCACCGAGTTCGAGGTCCCCATCGAGGGCCGCCTCGTCCACCGCGGCTGGACCCTCACTCTCACCGGCCGCATCGACCAACTCCTCCGCGCCGGCCCCGCCCTCACCCTCCGCGAAATCAAGACCGTCACCCGCCCCCTCCCGGCCGACGAATCCGACCTCCGCCGCGACTACCCCGACTATTTCGTCCAACTCACCACCTACGCCACCCTGTGGCGCCTCGGCCTCGGCTCCGCGCCCGGCCCTCCGCGCTCCGCGCTCAGCGCTCAGCTCGTCTTTGTCGAAGCCCAGTCCGGCCTCGCGCAAACCGTCCCGCTCACCTCCGCCGACGACGCCCTCTTCCGCGCCCAGCTCGAACGCATCGCCGAGTTCCTCCACCTCCGCCTCCGCGCCCGCGAACGCCTCCGCCACCTCCGTTTCCGTCCGCCCTTCACCACCCCGCGCCCCGGCCAGGAAACCACCCAGCACGATCTCACCGCGACCTTCGAACGCCACCCCCTCGTCCTCTTCGAAGCCCCCACCGGCTTCGGCAAAACCGGCGTCCTCCTCGAATTCGCCCTCGGCCAGCTCCGCTCCGGCCACTTCGACCGCGCCCTCTACCTCACCAGCAAATCCACCGGCCAACTCCAGGTCGTCCGCACCCTCGCGGCGATGACGGCTGAGCCGTAATCGCCGCCCGTTCGAAGCAAGCAGTCGAAAGTCGAAGCGGGCCCCTCCGAAGTCCTCCCCGCCCCCTCCCCTTCACCTTCCGACGTGAAACGTCCCTCTGCGGCGCCGGCCGGCGCGCCCGTCGCCATCTGGCACGTCCGCAACAAAGCCGAGCACTGCATCAACCCCGTCTTCCACTGCGTCCGCGAATCCTGCTCCTACCTCGACAACCTCGCCGCCCGCTGGCCCGCCAGCGGCCTCGCCCGCTTCTACCTCGACGAACACCACGCCCGCGACCTCGACACCCTCCGCGCCGCCGGCCGCGACGCCCGCCTCTGCCCCTACGAAATCACCCGCGCCGCCCTCGCCTTCAACGACCTCTGGATCGGCGACTACAACTACGTCTTCGCCCCCGCCAACCGCTCCCTCTTCTTCAACCAGCCCGGCTTCGACCCCGCCCGCACCCTCCTCCTCCTCGACGAAGCCCACAACCTCCCCGCCCGCGTCGCCGACGCCCACTCCCACTCGGCCCGCGCCGACGACGCCCGCGCCGTCCTCGCCGAACTCGACCACCTCCGCTCGCCCGCCGCCCTGATCCGCGCTTGGGAAAGTTGGACCGACCTCCTCGCCGCCCTCCAGCCCGTCGCCGTCCTCGACCCCGCCCTCGAAGCCGACGCCGCCGACACCCTCGCCAAAATCGCCGACCAGCTCTCCGTCACCCCCCCCGATCCGTCCGCGCTCGGCCCGCAGCTCGCCCAAATTCTCTGGCAGGCCCCGCAGCTCGCGGACTGGCTCGCCGCCCCGGTACTCAAAAAGCTCCTCTGGACGCCGCGCCCCGCCGAACTCCATTTCACCTGTATCGATGCCGCGGATGCCATCGGCGAAACCCTCCGCTCGTTCGGCGGCGCCGTCTTCGCCAGCGCGACCCTCACCCCCACCGACGCCTTCACCACCGCCATCGGTCTCTCGCCCGCATCGCGCAACGCTCAACCTGCCACGCTCACCGCGGCGCCCGCCGCGGGCGCCGTGCACCTCCGCGCCCACACCCCTTGGCGCGACGCCGCCTACGACGTCGCCGTCGACGCCCGCGTCGACACCACCTTCCAACACCGCTCGCGCCACTTCGCCACCACCGCCGCCACCGTCGCCGCCCTCCACGCCTCCTCCGCCACCTCAGCCCTGGGTCATCGGTCGTTGGACCTTGGTCATTCCCCCGCCCCCTCCCCCTGCGTCGCCGTGTTCTTCCCGTCCTACGCCTATGCCGAGTCCGTCGCATCCGCACTCGACCGCGCCTTCCCCCTCCGCGTCGCCCTCCAGCCCAAACTCCGCGACCTCGCCGCCCAATCCGCCTGGGTCGACGAATCCCTCGCCTTCGCCGACGCCCTCTTCCTCGTCCTCGGTTCCAGTTTCGCCGAAAGCATCGACGCCCTCGGCGGCCGCATCACCCACGCGATGGTCGTCGGCCCCGCGCTCCCCGAGGTCAATGCGATCCAGCGCGCCCGCCTCGACGAGGCCACCCGCGCCGGTCTCACCCGCGAACAGGCGTTCCGCCGCGTGTATCAGATTCCCGGTATCACCCGCGTGAACCAGGCTCTCGGCCGCCTCGTCCGCGCCCCTGGCCAGCGCGCCCGCGTCATCCTTCACTGCCAGCGTTTCCTCGAACCCTCCTACGCCAGCCTCCTCGCCCCCGAATACCAGTTCGGCACCAACCTGCTCGCCGACGCCGACCTCGCCGCCTGGCTGGCCCAGTAGGCCGGCGTCTCCGACCCGCCCCACCGCGGAGCGGCGATTTTCAACCGCCGACCACCCTCAGCCCCCTCCCGCCGCCGTCGCTTGCCGCCTCACCCGGCCCGACCACGCCTTCGCGCCCGCTGGCCCGTTCCCGGACTTTCCGGCGCATTGATCAGCCCCACCCGCCTTCCCTCCCCATCATCCCCCCTTTTTTTCTGACCGCCCCAGCCTAAGCCCCCATTTTCCATTCGCGATTCCGGCCGAAGCTGCCCACGTTCCGACCCCGCGATTGATCCGCGCCCCGCGCGCGTCGTTCCTTGGTCCCGTTCCCGGCCCTGCTCGTCCCACCGCCTTTGCACCGAACACCGCTCTCTTTCACCGATTTCACCATGCGACTTGCCGCTCCTCCGCACCGCTCCTCCCCCTGCCCGGCTCAGCCCGTGTCATTTTTCGCGCTCGTCCTGGCAGCACTCCTCCTCGCCCCCGCCACCCTCCCCGCCGCCTCGCCCCTCTCCGTCAACCCGCGTTCGCGCGAAGAGGTCCGCCAGTTCTATCGCACGATCTACTCGGCCTCCGAAAATATTCCGCTCGGCTGGACCGGCAGCTACACTGGCTCGACCGCGGTCGCCGCCGCCGGCACCACCTCCGCCGCGTTCAAGGACGCCGCCCTCCTCCGGATCAATTTCTTCCGCGCCATGGCCGGCGTCCCGGCAGGCATCACGCTCAACCCGTCCTATTCCGCGAAGAACCAGCAGACGGCCCTCATGATGAGCGTGAACCGCGAACTCCGCCACACCGGCATTCCCACCACCTGGACCTACTACACCGTCGACGGCAAAGACTCCGCCGCCGCCTCCAACCTCGCCCAGGGCCTCACCGGCGCCGCCGCCATCACCGCGCTCGTCCAGGACGACGACGGCCGCGGCAGCGTCGCACTCGGCACCAACTTCCGCGTCGGCCATCGCCGCTGGCTGCTCTACCCCCACACCCGCGAAATGGGCGTCGGCGACGTCCCCGGCGACGGCGTCACTTACCCGGCCGTGCACTCCAACTGGATCGTCGACCCCAACGCCCTTCCCTCCCGCCCCGCCACGCGCGAGCCCTACGTCGCCTACCCCGCCCCGGGCTACGCTCCCCACCCCCTCGTCTTCCCCCGCTGGTCCCTCTCCTATCCCGGCGCCGCCCTCACCGCCGCCACCGTCACGATGACCCGCGACGGCGTCCCCCTTCCCGTGCGCCTCGAAAGCCAGGACCCCGCCACCACCGCCGGCGAAAACACCCTCGTCTGGGTCTACGACAACCTTTCCACCGCCGCCTCCGACGGCCACCCGCGCCCCACCGCCGACGTCACCTACGGCGTCACCGTCACCGGCATCCGCGTATCCGGAAATACCCTTCCCCCGATCACCTACTCCGTCACCGTCTTCGACCCCGACGTCGCCGGCCCCGACGCCGTCCCCGTCGCCGTCACCGGCCCCGCCTCCCCCGGGATCGGCCGGGCCAACGCCTATACCGTCGCGAAACCGGCCTTCGCCGGCTCCTTCGAATGGCGCACCGTCGCCCTCGCCCATTTCGTCAAGGTCTACGACGCCGAGTCCGGTCTCGACGGTCTCGTCGCGACCACCACTCCGGGTCTGCCCCCCGCCGTCCAGTCCGTCTTCGCCGGCGCCGGCTCCGCCTCCTACCGCCTCTCGCACACGAACCCGCGCTCGACCCAATTGCTCACCCTGCCCGACACCTTTCTCGTGGGCAACGGCGCGACCCTCGCCTTCCTGAGCCGCCTCGGCATCGCCACCGCGATCCAGACCGCCCGCGTTCAGGTCTCTGCCGACGACGGCGCGTCCTGGGTCGACACCTACACGCAGGCCGGCACCTCCCCCACCGGCAGCTCTACGCCCGCCCCCACCGACGCCGCGTTCACCGCCCGCACCGTGGCCCTCGGCTCGTTCGCCGGCCGGACCATCCGCGTCCGCCTCGCCTTCACCATCGACCCCTCCGGCTCCGCCTACACCGCCGCCGGCACCAACACCGTCGGCTGGTTCGTCGACAACCTCACCCTCACCGGCGTCCAAACCGCCACCACCGGCACGCCCGTCGCCGTCGCCGCCGGCTCGACGTTCGCCCTCACCCCGTCGTCCACCAACGCCGTCGGCCTCCAGGCCCGCGGCGTCCTCTTCGACGCCTATCCCCTCGAGTGGGGCCCCATCGCATCCGTCAGCCCCATCGTCGCCGGCGATCCCGCCAACCCCGCCCGCCTCATCAATCTCTCCATCCTCACCGAAATCTCCGCCCCCGGCGACGACTTCACGCTCGGGTACGTCGTCGGCGGCCCCGGCACCGGCGGCGCGAAACCCCTCGTCATCCGCGCCGCCGGCCCTTCCCTCGGCGCCCTCGGCGTCCCCGGCACCCTCGCCGATCCCAAGCTCGAACTCTTCACCACCGTGAAGACCGATGAGAACGACAACTGGGGCGGCTCGCCGCAACTCACCGCCGCCCTCGCCGCCGTCGGCGCCTTCCCCTACACCGGCCCCGCCTCCCGCGACGCCGCCATCTCCTCCAACATCACGACCCGCGACAACTCCGTGAAAATCTCCGCGGCAAACAGCGGCACCGGCACCGTGATCGCCGAAATCTACGACGCGACCCCGCCTTCCGTCTACACCCCCGCCACTCCCCGCCTCCTCAACGTTTCCGTCCGCAAACACCTCGGCACCGGCGTGACCATGGGCTTCA
The DNA here is from genome assembly GCA_044358025.1 of Opitutaceae bacterium. Lineage (GTDB taxonomy): Bacteria > Verrucomicrobiota > Verrucomicrobiia > Opitutales > Opitutaceae > GAS368. Next base: position 9,979 of record JBIKOK010000122.1, on the reverse strand, counting down.
CCGTCGGCGGCACCGGCTCAAAAACCATTCTCATCCGCGCCGTCGGCCCGACGCTCGGCGCCTTCGGCGTCCCGGACACCGTCGCCGATCCCAAACTCGAACTCTTCAACGGCGCCTCTGCCAAGATCGGGGAAAACGACAACTGGGGCGGCACCACCGCGCTCACCGCCGCCTACGGCCAGGTCGGCGCGTTCGGCCTCCCACCCGCCTCGAGGGACGCCGCGCTCCTCGCCACTCTCGCCCCCGGCGGCTACAGCGTCCAGGTCTCCGGCGTCGCCACCACCACCGGCGTCGCCCTCGTCGAGGTCTACGAGGTGCCGTAACGGAGCGGCGGTTTCCCACCGCCGCTGCGGCCCGACCCTCACGATCACCGCGAGCCGTCCTCACCGCGCCGCCGCCCCGCCCGGCGCTCCGCGGCGCCCTCCCTCCGCGGCGTCCGCCCTCCCGCCCTCCGTGGCGCCCGCCGGCCCTCCCGCCCGCCTAGGGTTCCTTCCTGCCCCTCCGCATTGGACCTTGTGCCGGGTTCCTCGCCTGCCACCTTGGCCGGGTCAGGTTCACCCCCGTTTCCCATGCGTTACTTCTGCTCCGCTTTCATCCGCGTCGTAGCCCCGCGTGTCACTTGGGCCGTCTCCCTGCTGCTCGCACTCGCCTCCCACGCCGCCCCGACCGCGCCCCCGGAAAAATTTACCGCCAAGGAGCGCGCCCAGGGCTTCAGCGACCAGGTCATCCTCGCCAAACCCCTCGCCCGCCAGCGCGCATCGGTCGACGCCGCCGAGGCCCGGGAAAACATCCGCGTCCGCGACCGCTTCGCCCGCTTCGGCGACCTCCGCGTCATCACCCTCGCGCCCGACGAGTCCGCCCCCGACGCCATCGCCCGCCTCCGGGCCACCGGCCGCTATGAGTTCGTCGAGCCCGACTACCTGATGACGGCCCAGGTCATCCCCAACGATCCCGGCTTCCCCAGCCAATGGGGCCTCAGCAACACCGGCCTCCAGCTCACCGGCAGCACCGCGAGCGCCGACATCAAGGCCATCCCCGGCTGGGACATCCTGCACGACGCCCCCAACGTCATCGTCGCCGTCATCGACAACGGCGTCCGCGCCGACCACGTCGACCTCGCCCCCAACCTCTGGGTCAATCCCGCCCCCACCTTCGGCGACGTCAACGGCGCCCGCTTCCTCCGCGGCGCCCGCTCCGGCGACATCACCGACGACACCGGTCACGGCACCCACGTCGCCGGCATCCTCTGCGCCTCCGGCAACAACGGCCTCGGCACCGCCGGCGTCGTCTGGCGCACCCAGCTCATGGTGTTGAAAAACGCCGGGGCCGACGGCAACTCCGCGATCAGCGACAGCGCCGCCTGCGTCGACTATGCCATCGCCCATGGCGCCCACGTCATCAACTGCAGCTTCGGCGGCACGACGTTCTCCCAGACGTTCTACACCGCCCTCCGCACCGCCCGCGACGCCGGCATCGTCGTCGTCACCGCCGCCGGCAACAACGGCGTCAGCAACGACGCCTCCCCTTTCTATCCCGCCGGCTACCTCCTCGACAACCTCCTCTCCGTCGGCAATTCCGGGCCCACCGACACCTCCAGCTCGTCCTCCGACTACGGCGCCACCGTCGAACTCTTCGCCCCCGGCACCTCCATCGTCTCCGCCGATTTCACCAGCCCCACCGGCATCGTCTCCCGCAGCGGCACTTCGATGGCCGCACCCCACGTCTCCGGTGCCATGGTCCTCCTGCGCGCCCAGTTTCCCAACGACACCTACCGCGAACTCATCAACCGCCTCCTCCGCGGCACCGAACTCAAATCCGCCCTCGCCGGCCGCGCCCAGACCAACGGCCGCCTCAACCTCGCCCGCGCCCTCACCTCCACCACCAACCGCCCCTTCAACGACGACTTCGCCGCCCGCGCCATCATCACCGGCACCACCCTCACCCTCCGCTCCAACAACCGCGGCGCCACCATCGAACCCGGCGAACCCGGCCACGCCGGCACCGACGACGCCGGCGCCAGCCTCTGGTGGCTCTGGATCGCCCCCACCACCGGCACCGTCGTCGTCGACACCGCCGGCAGCGACTTCGACACCACCCTCGATATCTTCACCGGCAGCACCCTCGCGACCCTCGTGCCCGTCACCGCCAACGACGACTCCGGCCCCACCGTCACCAGCCGCGTCGCTTTTCCCGTCACCGCCCTCGCCTCGTATATCATCGCCGTCTCCGGCAAAAACCACGCGACCGGCTACGCCCAGCTCAGCATCTCCCCCGCCCCCGCCAACGACACCTTCGCGAACGCCACCCCGCTCGCCGGCGAAAGCGCCCAGTCCACCGGGCGTAACAACTCCGCCACCACCGAGCCCCGCGAACCCCGCATCCTCGGTTTCGCCGGCGGCGCCTCCCTCTGGTATAAATGGACCGCCCCCCGCACCGGCCGCTTCCAGGTCTCCGCCTTCACCTTCGACTTCAACACCCTCCTCGCCGTCTACACCGGCTCCTCCCTCGCCAACCTCGCCCTCGTCACCGCCAACGACGACACCGATCTCACCGCCACCATCCAAAACACCGACAGCCGCTGCACCGTCGCCGCCACCGCCGGCACCACGTATTACTTCCAGGTGGACACCAAAAACCCCGCCAGCCGCGGCCTCGTCACCGTCTCCGTCACCGACTCCCTCTGGCAACTCAGCACCAGCGGCAACTTCATCACCAATTCCGTCTCCGTCGGCCCCGACGGCACCCTCTACCTCGGCACCACCTCCCCCGACAGCCGCGTCTACGCCGTCAACCCCGACGGCTCCCTCCGCTGGACCTACGCCGCCGGCGCGAGCCTGGACCTCGCCACCCCGGCCATCGGCCCCGACGGCATGATCTACTTCGGCGCCTTCGACGGCAAAGTCACCGCCCTCACCCCCGCCGGCACCGTCCGCTGGCAGCGCGCTCTCGGCACCGGCAGCACGTCCTTCGCCCCCGCCCTCGCCGCCGACGGCACCCTCTACACCCATCACACCAACGGCAGTCTCTACGCCATCCACTCCGCCGACGGCTCCGTCAAATGGAGCTACAACGTCGGCAACGTCGGCAGCTTTTACACCTCCGCCATCGTCGCCCCCGACGGCACCGTGTATCAGGGCTCTGCCGACAAGAATCTCTACGCCCTCAACCCCAACGGCACCCTCCGCTGGAAATTCGCCACCGGCGGCGACATGCTCGCCACCCCCGCCCTCGACGCCGCCGGCAACATCTACCTCGCCACCTACAGCACCTCCCGCGTCATTTCCCTCACCCCCGCCGGCGTCCAACGCTGGGTCTACACCGGCGTCACCGGCACCAACGCCCTCAGCAGCTCCCCCTGCCTCAGCAGCGACGGCACGACCGTCTACCTCGGCGCCACCGACCGAAAAGTCCACGCCATCGACGCCGCCACCGGTGAGCCCCGCTGGACCTACACCACCGGCGGCCTCATCCTCGCCTCCAGCCCCGCCGTCGACAGCAACGGCGTCATCTACATCGGCGCCTACGACGGAAAACTCTACGCCCTCTACCCCGGCGGCACCCTCAAACGCACGTGGGACACCGCCCAATACATCCGTTCCAGCCCGGTGATTTTCGGCACCACCCTCTACCTCGCCAGCAACGATTCCAAACTCTACGCCTTCGACATTGGCGCCTACGCCGGCACCGGCCCCTGGCCCCAATACCGCCAAAACGTCCGCCACCTCGGCCGCGCCGCCGTCGATCTTCCCGTGATCACCGCCGCTCCGCAGTCCGTCACGCTCGCCGCCAACGCCGCCCTCACCCTCTCGGCCACTGCCATCGGCCAAGGCGCCCAGTTCTACCAGTGGAACAAGGACGGCAACCCCATCCCCGGCGCCAACACCCCGACCTACTCGGTCGCCTCCGTCGGCACCGCGCAGACGGGCAGCTACACCCTCACCGTCACCACCCCCAACGGCTCCGTCACCAGCTCCGCCGCCACCGTTGCGCTCGCCGCCGCCGCCAACCCCGGCCGCCTCATCAATCTCTCCGTCCTCACTTCCCTTGCCGCCCCCGCCGACAGCTTCACGCTGGGTTACGTCGTCGGCGGCGCCGCCACCACCGGCGCCAAGCCCCTCATCATCCGCGCCGCCGGCCCGTCGCTCGGCGCTCTCGGCGTCCCCGGTATCCTCGACGATCCCAAACTCGAACTCTTCGCCGGCTCCACCCGCACGGGCGGAAACGACGACTGGGGCGGCTCGCCCGCCCTCACCGCCGCACTCGCCTCCGTCGGCGCCTTTCCCTACAGCGGCCCGCTCTCGAAAGACGCCGCCGCCACCGCCAGCATCCTGACCCGCGACAACTCCGTCGCCGTCTCCGCCGCCGGCAACGGCGCGGGCACCGGCCTCGTTATCGCCGAACTCTACGACGCGACCCCCGCCAACGCCTTCACGCTCGCGACGCCCCGCCTCGTCAACGTCTCCGTCCGCAAGCACCTCGGCACCGGCCTCACCGTCGGCTTCGTCCTCGGCGGCGGCACCCCCACCAAAGTCCTGATCCGCGCCGTCGGCCCCACCCTCGGCGCCTTCGGCGTCCCCGACACCGTCGTCGACCCGCAACTCACCCTCTTCAACGACAAATCCGCGAAGATCGGTGAAAACGACAACTGGTCCGCCGTCCCCGCCCAAGCCACCGCCCTCACCGCCGCCTTCACCAATGTCGGTGCCTTCGCCCTCCCCGCCGTCTCGAAGGACGCCGCCCTCCTCGCGACGCTCCCCCCCGGCCTCTACTCCGTGCTCGTCACCGGCGTCGCCACCACCACCGGCGCCGCCCTCGTCGAAGTGTACGAAGTCCCGTAACGGAGCGGCGGTTTCCCACCGCCGATGCTACCCGACCCTCACGCCAACCCTCACGGTCACCGCCGTCTGTCCCCACCGCGCCGCCGCCCCGGCTTTCGCGCGGCGCCCCCGAAGCGTCGTCCCGCCCGCACCACCGGCCCGACCCTCCCCATTCCCTCGCCGCCCTCCCCCCCGCCACCGCCGCCCCGCCCGCTCATCCGGCGCGCCGGCCCTTGCCGCGGCCGGCGCGCCGCCTTCATTTCTCCCTCGACAAAGCCCCCCTTGTGCTGGCGAAAGATCCCTGTAACCTTCCGCCCACGTTCGCGTCCCCCTGACCCGCCCTCCTTTTCGTTCGCCGCGCTCCCATGAAAACCACCGTTGCCCTCGCCCGCCGCCTCCTGCTCGCCCTTTCGCTTTCCACGCTCGTCCCGTCAATCGTCCTCGCCCAAGGGGCCGGCGGGGCCGGCGGCGGCGGCGGCGGCGCCACCCGCCCCACCCTCCCCGGCGGAGGCGGCGTGGTGACCATCCCTGGTGGCGGCGGTGGCGTGGTGACCGTTCCTGGCGGTGGCATTGCGACCCTCCCCGGCATCAATGGCGGCGCCGGCTTCCTCCCCGGCGGAGGTGGCGGCGGCATCAACGTCGGCGGCACCGCCGGCACCGCCCGTATCGTGTCCGATGCCGGGATTCTCGTCGGCGATCCTTCCCAGGCCATCGCTATCGCGCCCAATCAAACCGCCGCGGCGCCCGGCACCGGCGGCACCGCCACCCCCGTCGCCGCCACCTACACCTGGACCATCGCCGGCGGCCGGATCGTCGGCTCCAGCACCGCCGCCACCGTCAACTACCTCGCCGACGCCGCCGGCCCCGTCACGCTCACTGTCGCCGTTACCACGGCCGGCACGACCTCCACCGCCACCTCCACCGTCACCGCCATCTCCGCCGCCACCGCCGGCACCATCAACGCCCCCGCCACCGCCGCCACCGCCACCGGCCCCAACGCCCCGACCCTCCCCGTCAGCGTCCCCGCCGCCGTCAACGCCGACCGCACCTTCCGCTGGACCGTCACCGGCGACGCCGCCATCACCTCCGGCCAAGGCACCCCCACCATCACCGTCCGCCCCGGCAGCCCGGGCCTCAAGGAGGTCTCCTGCGCCGTCGCCTTCGTCAACGCCGCGCGCCAGCCCCTCGTCACCGTGCCCCTCCGCTCGTTTATCGTCGTCAACGGTGACGGCCCCCCCGTCGCCGTCACGATCACCAACGGCACCGGCAGCGGCACCTACAACGGCAACTCCCGCGTCGACCTCTTCGCCAACCCGCCCCCCGCCGGCCAGGTCTTCGACCGCTGGACCGGTGACACCGCCGTCTTCGGCGCCAACGCCCTGCTCGCCCCCTTCCTCCCCCACCTCGTCCTCACCGTTCCCGCGACCGCCGTCTCCCTCACCGCCACCTACAAGGCCGCGCCCGCTTGGACGCCCACGACCGTCCCCAATTTCAACCCGCAAACGCAGCCCGCCGGCACCGGCGCCAACCAGCCGACCACGCCCACCACCGTCTCCACCACCCTCGCCTACTACCTGCCCGCCGACGCCATCGGCATCGTCTTCCTCCTGCACGAAGCCGGGGCCAGCGCCGCCGCTTGGTTCAACACCCCCGAGGGCGCCCTGCTTTCGCGCGATCTCGTCGCCGCCGGCTACGGCGTCGCCGCCCTCAACAGCGTCAACCGCAACGCCGGCACGTGGGCCCCCCAAGCCACCCTCGCCAACAATTTCGACGCCCTGAACCATCTCGCCGCCCTCAACAAATTCGTGCAGGACGGCTCCCCCGCCGCCACCAAACCCCTCTTCTTCCTCGGCGTGGCCAACGGCGCCGACGCGGCCGTCCGCTTCGCCAACCTTCTCGCCACCGCCACTCCGGCCCGCAACGTCCGCGGCGCCGCCCTCTACCACACCGCCGGCGACGAAACCCTCGCCGTTACCTCCAAGATCCCCCAGTTCTTCGCCCTCGCCGCCAACGACGACGCGCTCGGCGCCGTCGGCCTCACCACCGCACGCGCCAACGCCCAGCTCCTCGCCGGGCGCGGCCTCGCCGCCGGCACCGTCACCAACGCCGTCTCCCCCGTCCACCCCGATCGCTTCCGGGTCCTCGGCGTCAACTCCCCCGCGTTTACGGCCACCGATGCCACCGCGATTTGGACCGCCCTCAAAACCGCCGGCCTCCTCGATGCCAACCATTACCTGAAGGCTCAGCCCTCCACCGCCGCCCTCACGGCCGCCCTCCCCGAGGCCTACCGCGCCCGCGTGGCCGATGTCGCCGCCCAGCTCGCCGTCGCCGACGCCTCCCGGGAATTCTTCAGCGACGCCAATGCCCGCATCGTCGCCTTCTTCAACGCCCGCGTCGCCGGCACGCCCGCTCCCACCCCCGGCCGGCTCGTCAACCTTTCCACCCGCACGAAGATCACCTACGTCGGCGACAGCTTCGCCCTCGGCTTCAACATCGGCCCGCTCTCCAGCACCGACCGCGCCACCCTCCTCATCCGCGGCATCGGCCCTGCCCTCGCCCGCTTTGGCGTCACCACCGCCATCGGCGCACCCCGCCTCGAAATCAACGACAGCGCCGGCCGCCTCATCGCGTCCAATGAACGCTGGAATGCCCCCGGCGGCACCGTCACCGCCGCCCAAATCACCGCCGCCGCCGCCAGCGTCGGCGCCTTCGCCCTCACCGCCGGCGACCTCGATACCGCCGTCCTCCTCACCAACCTCGCCCCCGGCAGCTACACCGCCACCATCACGGGCCTCAACGGCGCCACCGGCGACGTCCTCGCCGAAGTCTACGACGTGTCCAAAAACAACACCCGCCTCACCAACCTCTCGACCCTCGCGCGCATCGCCGACGACGGCGATCTCCTCATCCCCGGCATCGTCGTGCAGGGTACCGCCCCCCGCACCCTCGTCGTCCGCGCCATCGGACCCGGCCTCGGCGATTTCGGCCTCCCCGCCGAGGTCGTCCTCACCGACCCGCGCATCACGGTCCTCAACGCCGCGGGCGGCACCGTCGATACCAACAACAACTGGACCCAGGGGGGCGTCGCCACTCTCACCGCCGTCTTCCCTGCCGTCGGCGCCTTTCCCCTCAAGCAGGCGAACCCCGGCGACGCCGCGCTCGTCACCGCCGTCAACGCCGGCAACTACACGCTGCAGGCCGGCGCCGCGCCCGTCGCGGCCAACGCCCCCGCCGGCACCACGGTCCCGAACCCCACCGGCTCCGTCCTCGTCGAGGTCTACGAAGTCCCCTGAGCGGGCCCGTCCCCGCGGGCGTTCACGCCGCCCCGCTTTCCGACCGGCGCGCGGCGCTTCCGCCCCGCGCTCCCGTGACGCGCCGCGCGCCCGCCCCGCCCCCCATTCCGACCGTAGCGCGGAGCTTCCGCTCGCGCTCCCTCGCCGCGCCGCCCGCCCGCCCCGCACCGCTCTCCTCGGCGCGCCCAGCCCTGCGCCCGCCCACCCGCGCAAAAATATCCTTTGCGCCCGTCACCCGGCCCCCTTTGCTCTCCCTTCCTTTTTCCCGCATGACCTCCGCGCAAATCCGCCAGTCCTTCCTCGATTTCTTCGCCTCCCAGGGCCACACGATCGTCCCGTCGTCTTCTCTCCTGCCCGACTCGCCCGGACTGCTCTTCACCAACGCCGGCATGAACCAGTTCGTGCCCATCTTCCTCGGTGACCGCGCCCCCGACGTCTCCAAATGGGCCGGCGTCCGCCCCGCCAAGGACACCCGCGCCGCCGACACCCAGAAATGCATTCGCGCCGGCGGCAAACACAACGACCTCGAGGACGTCGGCTTCGACACCTATCACCACACCCTCTTCGAGATGCTCGGCAACTGGTCCTTCGGCGACTACTTCAAGAAGGAGTCCGTCAACTGGGGCTGGGAACTCATCACCAAGGTCTGGGGCATCCCCGCCAAACGTCTCTTCGCCACCGTCTACTCCCCCGACAAATCCAAGGGCGACCCCTCCGACTTCGACCAGGAAGCCTACGACATCTGGGCCCAGATCTTCACCGCCGCCGGCCTCGACCCGAAAATCCACATCGTCCACGGCAACAAAAAGGACAATTTCTGGATGATGGGCGACACCGGCCCCTGCGGCCCGTGCTCGGAAATCCACTTCAACCTCCTCCCGTCCGACGACGAGATCGAGGGCCGCAAAGGCGTGAACAGTTCCTCGCCCCGCTGCATCGAAATCTGGAACCACGTCTTCATCCAGTTCAACGCCAACGCCGACGGCACCTTCTCCCCGCTCGCCGCCAAACACGTCGACACCGGCATGGGCTTCGAACGCGTCGCCGGCATTAACGCCGTCTCGAAGGGCTTCACCGACTTCAGCGCCGAGCCTTCCAACTACGAGGCCGACGTCTTCGCCCCGCTCTTCGCAAAAATCACCGCCCTCTCCGGCAAGACCTACGCCCGCACCGTCCCCACCAAACGCGAAGGCCTCACCGAGCAGGAGCAAACCGACGTCGCCTTCCGCGTCCTCGCCGACCACGCCCGCTGCGTCAGCTGCGCCGTCGCCGACGGCATCTTGCCGAGCAACGAAGGCCGCAACTACGTCATCCGCCGCATCCTCCGCCGCGGCATTCTCTACGGCAAAAAACTCGGCCTCGCCACCGGCTTCTTCGAACAACTCGTCGCCCCCGTCGTCGAATCCCTCGGCAGCGTCTTCCCCGAACTGAAGGAACGCCAGGACATGATCCAGCGCGTGATCCGCAGCGAAGAAGAAAGCTTCGGCCGCACGCTCGACCGCGGGCTCGCGATCTTCACGAAGGCCGCCGCCACCGGCGCCGTCAGCGGCGCCACCGCCTTCGAACTCTACGACTCCTACGGCTTCCCCCTCGACATGACGCACCTCCTCGCCACCGAGCGCGGACTCACCGTCGACGCCGTCGAATTCGAGCGCCTGATGGACGAACAGCGCCGCCGCGGCCAGGCCTCCACCAAAAAAACCATCGTCGTCGCCGCCACCGAGGGCGACGCCGCGGTCGACCTCCAGCCGACCAAGTTCCTCGGATACGACCACACCCACTCCCCGGCCACCCTCATCGAGGTCGTCCGCGCCGACCCGGACACCTTCCTCGTCTTCGACCAGACTCCGTTCTACGCCGAGATGGGTG
>JBIKOK010000121.1:0-18623 GCA_044358025.1 Opitutaceae bacterium | reverse complement strand
TCTTCGTCAGAGTGACTTTATATCGGTTGGCCATGCCGAAGCTTTGGCCTGCTTACCGGTTTTCATCAATACGAAATTAAATGTGTTACGTGATACTAGCCAGGAACGGAGATCAATTCCAGTGCGTCGTCAGCAACTCCGTCGGCAATTCGACCAGCTCTCCTCCGGCGAATCTCACCGTGATGAGCGCCACCGTCATCAGGACGCTGACTGGATTCGGGTCAGTCGGCAGCAGCGATGGCGCGCTCGGCAACGCCAGATTCAACAGGCCGTTTGGGCTGGCGATGGACTCAGCCGGCAACCTATATGTGGCGGACTCGGGGAACTTTGTCATCAGGAAGATTACGCCCGACGGGGTGGTCTCTACGCTCGCCGGCTTGGCGGGAAGCAGGGGCAGCGCGGATGGTACCGGAAGTGCCGCCCGGTTCGGCTTCGCGGACGGACTTGTAGCCGACAGCGCAAACAATGTTTATGTTTCTGACACAACAAATCATACAATCCGGAAGATTTCCCCTGGGGGCGTCGTTACGACAATTGCGGGTGCTGCTGGAATTGCGGGTAGTTCTGAAGGAAGCGGCAGCAACGCCCGGTTTAATGGGCCGATTGGTATCGCCGTTGACAGGAGCGGCAACCTCTACGTTGCCGATAGCGACAACCACACCATCCGCAAGATTGCGCTAGGAGGGTCGGTTACCACGTTGGCCGGATTGGCGGGAAACAGGGGCAGCGCGGATGGCACGGGCAGCGCAGCAAGCTTCAGCAATCCATGGGGCCTCGTTTTGGACCCGCAGGGAAACATCGTAGTCACCGACAGCCGCAATGGGACCATACGTAAAGCGACGATCGCGGGTGTTGTCACCACGTTTGCCGGCTCGAACGGGGGCAGCGTCGACGGCGTCGGCACCAACGCGAAGTTTAACTTCCCGTATGGCCTCGCGATCGATGGGAGCGGAGACCTTTATGTCGCGGAGAATGCCGGAGCGACGATTAGGAAAGTGACGTCTGCGGCGAATGTGACGACGCTCGCCGGTCAGGCGAACAGCCACGGATTCCTTGACGGCGTCGGTGCAGCTGCGCGGTTCAACTATCCTATCGGGATCGTGGCGACCCCTGGAGGAATTTTCTACGTCGCAGACTCCGCGAACCATGCCATCCGAATCGGCGCAAGCGCCACGGCGCCCGTGATTCAGGGTCAATCGCAGTCCCGCGTAATTACCTTCGGAGCGAGTCTGACACTCTCTGTTACTGCGGTGTCGAATACCCCGCTGGCCTACCGGTGGCAATTTAACGGGGCCGATCTAGCGGGTGAGACCGGCGCTAGTTTTGCGATTGGCTTCGGCCAGTACAGCAGTGCGGGTAGCTACACCGTTGTAGTCAGTAACGTGGCAGGGAGTGTGGTCTCCACCCCGATCATCATCACCTTGCCTTCGCCCGAGTCCAACCTTCCGGCTATCGCCGTACATCCACAAAGCCAGACTGTCGACGCCGGGGCAAGTGTGACATTATCCATCAACGTAATTAGCGGCACCCCGATGAGCTACCAATGGAGGAAAGACGGCATTCCAATTCTAGGAGCGACGAACGCGACTTTGACGTTGGGCGGTGTGCAATCGGGTGATGCAGCCGCATACACTGTGGTGGTCACCAACGTGGCCGGAAGTTCAACTAGTAGCGCGGCCCTTCTTTCGATGAACTTACCCGGTCGCCTGATCAACCTCTCCGTCCTAACAGACATCGCCACGCCCGGCGACGGTTTCACCCTCGGCTACGTTGTCGGTGGCAATAGCACCTTGGGGGTGAAGCCCCTCGTCATCCGCGCAGCCGGACCCTCGCTTGGCGCGCTTGGCGTTCCCGGAACGCTCGACGACCCGAAGCTCGAGCTTGTCGCCGGCTCTGCCAAAACCGTCAACGACAACTGGGGCGGCTCGTCTCAGATCTCTGCGGCGTTCGCGGCTGTCGGTGCGTTTGCCTATACTGGTCCGCTTTCGAAAGACGCAGCCATCACCGCGAGCGTCACCACACGCGATAATTCCGTTGCAGTCTCCGCAGTCGGATCCGGTACCGGAAAAGTCATCGCCGAAATTTACGACGCCACGCCCAACGATTCGTTCACGACAGCCACGCCACGGCTGATCAACGTCTCCGTACGGAAGCACCTCGGCCCGGGCCTTACGATTGGCTTCGTGCTCGGCGGTTCAACGCTGACGAAAGTCCTCGTGCGCGGCATCGGCCCCACGCTCGGCGCGTTTGGCGTCCCTGACACTGTGGTCGATCCGCAGCTCACGCTCTTCAACTCTGCATCCGTCAAGATCGGCGAAAACAACGACTGGGCCGGTGCCGCCGAACTCTCCGCCGCCTTCGCCGGAGTTGGCGCCTTCGCCCTCCCCGCCACCTCCAAAGACGCCGCGCTCCTCGTCACGCTGCCGCCCGGCAACTACTCGGCCCAGGTCACTGGCGCAAACGGCACCACCGGTGTAGCCCTTGTGGAAGTTTACGAAGTGCCGTGATTTAAGAGACGCCGTCCGGCTGGTTGCAAAGACGCCATAGATTTAGCTGGTCGCCCGAACCCTGCCATCGCTGAGAGCCGCATGGCTTTATTGATGACGTCAACGATCCCTGTTTTACCTCGCTGGCCTCAGCGTGAAGGAGTATGCACGGCAAATGAATTCAACCAACATACTCGCGGGCGGTTATCTGTTTGCCTGGGGCTTTGCGGCCTTTGTCGCACTCACTCCACTTTTCATATGGATGCAACTGAGGCAGGTCATTAAGTTGCTGAAGGCCATTCGGGATTCTAACGAGCGAATCGCGGACAACTCCCGGACCTCTGGGCAACAATCCGCCCCAAGTTCCGCTAAATACATTCCAGGCATTAACGAGTAGCTCCAAAGCTCAGGGGAAAAGTGGTCGGAACCTCACCTTGCATCAAGGCGCAGCGCTCTCTATTCTCGCGCGATGAAACACTTGGCTGCCGTCGCGCTAGCGTCGTTTGGCGCAGACTCGCTGAGCGAGACGCGTCGGAAGGCTAAGTAGGGAGATGTCGTCGCCAAGCACACTCCCTAACCGAAAATTTAACCACGCCAAGACCATCACCTAACCAGTTCCACTTTCGTTGTTATGAAAAAAATCATCCCGATAGCGTTTTTTATTCTCACAATCGGCAACGCCTTCGCCCAACTCAGTCCAGCAGGAAGCTACTTTGGAAAGGCAGGAAACAACGACATCCTGATTACTGTAGGCCGGCGAGATGCGATAAATTTCATGGTCTTCGATTACTTATCCCGCGCAGTAGATCTGTCCACGCTGGCGTTTGGTTCGACTAACTCAGCTTCAGGGTTAACCCCACGGGGTCGCGCCTACTCGTTTTCCATCAAAAACGGCGCGGCAATCGGCTCCTATGGTGGAGTGGACTTCACAGCTACTAAGATGTCGCTTCTTGGTCCTAATTACAACCGTGGAGGACAGTATAATGGGATCGTTCAGGATCGGTTGAAAAATACAGCGATCGGCGTCGTGAATTTATTTCCGGACGGACGCGTCTTTTTTTTCTATGGTAACGACACCCTAGTCGGAGGCATCGGTCAGGTTAGCGGAACGGGACAGGTAGCGATTTCAATGACGGACGGCACGGTTCACTCTTTTAGCTTCCGGCCCGACCCTACGCTCTTGGTCGCGGCAAATGGTGCGATCTCAATTAATGGAGTTTCTACACTGAGTTACCTCTTTTTTTCATCATCTCATTCGCGTCTATCAAATATAGCCACCCGAGGGGTAGTAACTCCATCGGCGCCAATGACCGCCGGTTTCGTAATCACTGATTGGGCGAAGACTGTACTAATCAGGGGAATTGGACCTGCATTGACGCAATTCGGCGTCACGGGAGCAAACCTTGACCCTCAGATTTTTCTTTTTTCGGGCTCATCGGTAATTGCAGCAAACGATAACTGGAACCAAAACGCCAATACCTCTGAACTTATTGCGGCAGCTGCGCAAACAGGGGCGTTTTCGCTTTCGGCAGCCAGCAGAGATGCCGTTCTTATGGTGACTCTCGAACCCGGGGCCTACACTGTGCAGGTTGCTTCTCAGGGAAGTGCGGCAGGAGAAGCGTTGGTTGAGGTATACCAGATAGACTAATGAGCAAGTCAGGCAACAAGGTTCAGGTTTTAATGTGTCGCGAAATTGCCGAGCGGGCGGAGGGCGGCGAGCATTGGGATTTGGTCGGTGTTCGTCTTTCCTTTGTGGCGGGCATCAATAGTCACCGCCGCCAACGCCACTTCTAAAGTAGTGGCGGCGGGCGCGGGTTGCGACGCCAGAATGATTCTGGCGCCTTGTGGCGATTCTGGTGGGGTTGGACACACCCCGTTCACCGCGGAGAGGGTCGAGCAGGCCCGCGGCGCCGATGGGCTCGTGCACGAACCGTACTCCGAAGTCGGCCTGAAGACGCGCGCCCCGCCGTGGCAAAAATAGCACGCATCGTTTCACACCTCGTCGGGCGACGTCGCGCGCATCGCCCGCGGGGCCAAACCCAAACGCCTCGTGCTCCATCATCGGGTCCTTTCCGGCCAGCCGCCCGAGCAAGTCCTGCGCGAGGTCACCGCCGGCTACACCGGCCAAGTCGTCATCGGCCACGAACTCGCGGTCGATTGACGCCGCCTCCACGCGGTAACGGCCGCGTTACCGTTTCACCATCGCCCCAAGCGCCCAACGGGCACCAAGCTCCCGGTTTGCGCCTCCGCCCCAACCCGTCACACTTTGCCACCATGTCGTCGCTCCGCCGCCTGCTCCCCGCGTTTTCGCTCCTTGCCTGTGCGCTGCTCTTCGCCCCCGTGCTTCGCGCCGCGACCAAGCCCACGCGCGTCCAGGCCTCGCTCGTCGCCGCCGACACCTCCGTCCAACCCGGCCAGCCCCTCACCGTGGCGCTCCGTCTCGTCCACGACGCCCACTGGCACACCTACTGGCTCAACCCCGGCACCGGCCTCCCCACTGTGCTCAAATGGAACCTCCCCGTCGGTTGGACCGCCGGCGCGATTCAGTGGCCCGCCCCGCTCGTCCTCAAAGACAAAGCCGGCAACACCGTCGGCAACGGCTACGAGGGGGAACTCTTCCTTCCCGTCACGCTGACGCCGCCCGCCTCCCTCGCCCCTGGCACCACCGTCGAACTCAAGGCCGCCGCCGATTGGCTCATGTGCGAGGAAATCTGCGTCCCCGGCAGCGCAAACGTCGCCCTCTCCCTCCCCGTCTCCGCCGAAGCCCCGAAACCCGACGCCACCTCCGGCGAAAAAATTCGCGCCACCGTTGCCGGTCTCCCCCGCGCCGACGCCGCGTGGAAGGCCACCGCGACGCGCTCCGCCAAGACCATCACGCTCCACGTTTCCCCCACCGGGCCCGGGGTGGCACCGGCCACCGCCTCCGCGCCGAAACTCCACTTCTTCTCCGACGACGGCGTCATCGCCTTCGACGAACCGCAAACCGCTCAGCCCGACGGCGACGGCGGTTTCACCGTCACACTCCCGCTCGCCACCGACGGCCCGAAGGACGCGAAGCAACTCCTCGGCGTTCTGACCACGTCCACGAGTTGGTCCTCCGGCGCCACGCTCCGCGGCCTGCGCGTCGACACGCCGTTCGTCGCCGCCGCGCCGCCGGCCACGCCGATCGGTCAGCTCCTCGGCACCCTTGCCCTCGCCTTCCTCGGCGGCCTCGTGCTCAACCTGATGCCCTGTGTTTTCCCCGTGCTCGGGATCAAGATCCTCGGCTTCGTCAACCAGTCCGGGCACGACAAAAAGAAAGTCATCCTGCACGGCCTCGTGTTCGCGCTCGGCGTGCTGCTCTCGTTCTGGACCCTCGCCGCGGTGCTCGCGATCCTGCGCGCCGGCGGCCAGGAACTCGGCTGGGGCTTCCAGCTGCAGGAGCCCGGCTTCGTCTTCATCCTCGCCGCCGTGATGCTCGTCTTCGCGATGAACATGAGCGGCGTGTTCGAGTTCGGCCTCAGCGCCACCGGCGTCGGGGCCGACCTGCAAATGAAGTCCGGCTTCGCCGGTTCATTCTTCACCGGGGTCCTCGCGACCGCCGTCGCCACGCCCTGCAGTGCGCCGTTTCTCGCTCCCGCTCTCGGCGCCGCGCTGGCCGTGCCCACCGGCGAGTCCTTCGTCATCTTCACCGCGATCGCCGTCGGCCTCTCCGCCCCGTATCTGCTGCTTTCGATTTTTCCGCAGGCCGTAAAAATCCTCCCCCGCCCCGGCGCGTGGATGGAAACGTTCAAACAGTTCATGGCCTTCCCGCTCTACGGCACCGTCGGCGCGCTCGTCTGGGTGCTCACCGGCCAACTCGGCGACGACAGCCTCATGGCGATCTTCGGCCTCGTCGCGATCGCGCTCGGCATTTGGGTTTACGGCCGCTGGACCGCCCCCGGCGCCTCCGCTGGCCGCGTGCGCTTCGGCCATGCCGGTCTCGTCGCGCTGCTCCTCGCCGGCGCCTGGCTCGGCTGGCCCGCCCCATCGAAAATCGTCTGGGAGCCGTGGAGCCCCGAGGCCGTCGCCAAACTCCGCGCCGAGAAACGCATCGTCTACGTCGATTTCACCGCCCGCTGGTGTGCGACCTGCCAGACCAACAAGAAACTCGTCTTCGGTTCGGCCGACGTTTTGAAGACGTTCGCCGACCAAAAAGTCGCCACGCTCCGCGCCGACTGGACGAACAAGGACCCGCGCATCACCGCCGAACTCGCCGCCTACCAGCGCAGCGCCGTCCCCTTCAACGTCGTCTGGCTCCCCGGCAAGGAGGCCCCCGTCCTGCTCCCCGAGCTCCTCACCCCGGGAATCGTGCTGGATGCACTGAAGTAGGCGCCGTTGGGTGCGGCACCCTGCCGCTCCACCGACGAGAATCGGCCAGAGCTGAAGTGGCTTTGGCCTTACGCCCTGGCCGCCGGGCGCCCGCGCGCCCCGCACGAACGGGGCCCACGCCCGCGTCAATTCGCCGGCACCACGGTGATGGCGGTGGCGAGCGTGTGCGCCCCCCCGCCGGTAAACAGCCCTTTGACCGGGCTCACGTCGGAAAAATCGCGGCCGCGCGCGACGACGATATGGCCGGTCGCGACAAAGCAGGTGTTCGTCGGGTCGTAGTCGATCCAGCCGCTGCCCGGAAGGAAGACCGAGACCCACGCGTGCGAGGCGTCGGCCCCGCGGAGCCGGGGTTTGCCGGGCGGCGGCGTCGTCAGCAGGTAGCCGCTCACGTAGGCGGCGGGAAGGCCGTGTTGGCGCACGCAGCTGATGAACAGGTGGGCGAAGTCCTGGCAGACCCCCCGGCGATGGTCGAGGACCTCGGCGAGCGGGGTGGAAACGGTCGTGGCGTCGGGATCGAACTTGAAGGCTTGCCCGAAACGGGCGCCGAGCGCGGCGAGCCACTCGAACCCGGGCCGATCTCCGGCCTCCAGGCCGGCGGCGAGTTCGCGGGCGGCCGGCAGGAGCGGAACGTAGGGGGACGCGTGGAGGAACTGTTCGAGCGAAAAATGCGAGCCGTTGGCGATGACCGTGCTCACGGCGGCGCGCGCCACCGCGAGCGACGGCGTGGAACCGGGCGCCGGGAGCGCCGGTTCGTCCCGGCGGACCAGGCTGCGGCTCGTGATGGCGAGTTCGGTGTGGGGTTCGCGGAGCGTGAAGAGATGGTGGCGGTTGCCGAAGACGTCGGGGCGCGAAGTCAGATCGGCGGGCAGCGGACGGATCTCCAGCTCGAACCCTTCGCAGTGTTGCACCGGCTCGTCGCGCGGGTGGAGCCGCAACGACTGCCACGCGGCGGTGGCCGAAGACCGGTGGCGGTAGCGCGTGTGGTGGGTGACGTGATAGAGCGGCATCAGCGGAGGTGGGGCCGGCGCGCCGGGACGATCCGGCCGGACGGCGGCGGCGCGGCGCGGCTCACCCGATCAGGCTGGATTCCGGGGTTCATTTCGGCGGTTCGGTATGGATGAAATAGATTTGCGTCAGGAGATCGTTCAGCTCGGCGAGCGTGATGGAGCTTTCGTTCAGGAAGACGACGATCTGCGCAGGTTCGGTGGCGAGGGTGGCGACGTCGAGGAGGCGGCCATTTTTGACGAGGCGGCGGGCCGTGGCCCGCAGCGCGGCGACCGCGCGCGGAGCCAGATCCACCGGCAGAGCCTCGAGGTGTTCCTCGATCCGCGCGGCGATCCAGCACAAACCGCGGGGATTTTCCCGCGCGGCGAAGAGCCACGTGAGCACCGATGAAAACTGGAAAGGACCGGGATAGAGCGTGCGGTAGCTGAAAAGCGAGTCGGCGAAATGCAGGAGCATTTGCAGGCGGAACTCGCTGGGCGCGGTTCGCCCGAGCAGGTGGCGCGCGAGGGCGACGAGCTGTTGGCCCCGTTCCAGGTGGCGGCCGAGCATGAGGAAACGCCACGCGGTGTCGTGCGCGAGGGATTCGTTGGCGATGGTCTTGAGGGCGGTCAGGTGCGGGATGAGATCGGCGGGCGTGGGCAGCTCGGGCGACTCAAGCGCCGCGCGCAGGTGGCGGAGACTGCGCCAGGCTTCGGGCGGCAGGCGGACCTTGGCCTGGTCGAGATTGCGAATGAGATTCGCGAGGTTGCTGGCGAGGCTGCCCCAGAGCTTGGGATCGTCGATCGTATCGTCGAGGAGGGCGGCGAGCTGTTCGCCCGAGGCTTTGGGCGGAATGGTCGCGCCCTGCATTTCGAGCAGGAGGCGGACGACGGCATCGGCCACGGCGGGGTCGAGGGCGGCGATTTCGTCGCGCCGGACCGGCTCCACTTTTTCGAGGAGCCGCGTGAGGCGCGCGGTGCGTTCGAGGTAGCGGCCGAGCCAGAACAGATTGTCGGCGAGCCGGCTCGGGGTGTCGTTGGCGCGGTGAATGAGATCGGCCAGCGCACTGACGGGCGGTGGCGGGGTCGGCGAGCCGGCGTGCAGGACCCACGTGTCCTTCGTCAGGCCGCCGTGCTGGAGGGTGACGATGGCGTCGTCGCCGGCGGGATGGAAGCGCGTGAGGCCGCCGGGCATGACCCGGTATTCGCCCTCCTGCCACGTGACGAACGCGCGGAGGATATAGGGGGTCGGCCGCAGGGAGCCTTTGACCCACGCGGGGGTGGAACCGAGATGGACGCGCTCCTGGCCGCAGAAGGCCCACGGGCGGGCGCGAATATCGGCCGCGAGCGCTTCGCGTTCGGCGCCGGACAGGAGTGAACTGAACCGGGTGGTCGAGAGCGGGGAAGAGCGGAAAGTGGGCTTGACGACGAGCGTATCGAGATTTTCGAGCACGGTGTCGCGGGCCTGTTCGTGGCCGCACCACCAGGTGGCGACGCTGGGCAGCGCGAGTTTTTCGCCGAGCACTTCCCGGCAAAGGGGATCGAGAAACGCGAGGAGCGCCGTGGTCTCGAGGGCCCCGCAACCGAGCTGGTTGGCGAGCGCGACGCGCCGGTGGTGGGCGGAGTGCACGAGGCCGGGCACGCCGAGCAGGGAGTGGCCGTGGAGCTCGAGCGGATCGCAGAACGCGGAGTCGACGCGGCGGACAATGGCATCGACACGGCGGAGGCCGCCGACGGTGCGCAGGAAGACCTGGGCATCGCGGGTGGTGAGATCGGCGCCCTCGACGAGCGGGAAGCCGAGGTAGCGGGCGAGGTGGGCGTGTTCGAAATAGGCCTCGTTGGCCGGCCCGGGCGTGAGGAAAACGACGCGCGGTTCCTCGCCGGGCCGGACGTGGGCCAGTTGTTCAAGCGACACACGGAAACCGCGGAGAAATTCGTAGAGCCGCTCGACGGGCGCGCTGCGGAAAACCTGGGGGAGGGCCTGGCGGGTGAGAATGCGGTTTTGCAGCGAGTAGCCGAGGCCCGAGGGCGCATCGAGGCGGTCCCGGAGCACCCACCAGCGTCCGTCGGGCGAGCGGGCGAGATCGACCGCATAGGTGTGGAGCATGACGTCGCTCTCCCGCCCGAGCCCGACGCACGGACGGAGGAACTGGGGATTGGCCAGCGCGAGCGCGGCGGGGAGCGACCCGCTGCGGAGGAGTTTCTGCGGACCGTAGAGATCGCACAACAGGTCGTTGAGGAGCCGGGCGCGCTGGCGCAGGCCGTCGCTGAGAATCGCCCAGTCCTCGGCGGCAACGAGCAAAGGCACAACATCGAGCGGCCAGATCTGGGCGCCCGAGCGTTGGCCGTCGTAGACGTTCATGCTCACGTCCTGCTCGACGATGGAGCGTTGGCAGGCGGCGTCGGCGGCGCGGAGGGTGGCCGGGGCGTTGGCCCCGAGGAGCCGGAAAAACTCCGCCCACGGCGGCCGCACCGAGCCGTCCGGCGCGCGATATTCGTCGTAACGCCCCGCCGTGGGGATGTAGCCGGGGAAGGGATCGGCGAGGCGGGCGGCGGCGGTTGCGGGTGAGACGACGGGCATGGACGGGAAGAGCTTTGTGGTCTCCGGGATGACAGCAAGCCGCGAGCCGGGTAAGCCAAAGCGCCGGTCCGCACGAGCGAGGGGGGAGCACGCACGGAGGCGCACAGGAAAACGGGAACGAGGCCCGGCTCTCACGCGCCGGCTGGCGGGCGGTGAATGCGTCAGAGCGAGAAGCGCGGGACTGCGTTGATTTTGCGGCTGATCGCGCGGCGACGGGCGGGGGTTACGCGTCCGATCATTTCCGGGATGCGATCGCGGGCGACAATGTGAAAAAACTCACAGCCGCACACACTCGGAAAATCGGAGTCGTCGGCTCCGGCGCGCAGGACGGGGTGACTCTTGGTCGCTTGGGCGAGACCCGTTGGGCGCAGGCGAGAACGTGGAGGCGGAGCTTGCGATCATCGGCGCACCATTCGGCGGCGGAGATCACCACGCCCGGGTGAAGGTCGCGGTCCGCGGAATTGATGCGGAAGCGAACGATATCCCCCTGCTCAATTTTCATCGGCCAGGGTGAAAGAGGGCACGGCGCGGTTGGCCAACGCAGTCAGGTCGTCAGCAACGAATTTGCAGTAGCCAAAAGGGCGCAGGGCGGCGGGCTTGGCTTTGGTGCGCGCGGACGCGACAGGAGCGAGGCGCACGAGACGGTCGCCACGACGGAGGTAGACGGGCTTGGCTCCGGACACCGCTCCATGGATCGGCTCGGCATTAATCTCTTAATCGTTCTCGTTCTCTTCCTCTCGGTGAAGCCTGGATTTAGATCTGACGACGAATGGGAGAAAGGCAGAAGAACCATTGGGAGACCTAACCCATTCCGAGGCGAGGAACTCGATCTTGTTTGAAGTGGAGAATACGGCGCACGGTGATGAGGCCGCGTGCTTCGTCCCAGATGAAATAAATCGCGTAAGGAAAACGCGCGGTCGCAGCGAGTCGATAGGCGCCCATTCGCTGACGGAAAATCTGCGGCGAGGCGGCGATTACACCGAGTTTTCGTTCGACGCTCTCGACAAACGCGTGGCCGAGTCCGGCGGAGCGTTCTTCATACCACCCAAAACCCTCGCGGAGATCGGCCTCCGCCCGCGGCGCAACGATCAGTCGCGGAGTCACGACACCCGGGTGACGCGAGCCTTCACTTCCGGCCAAGGCGAACCTTCGGCCGGGTTGGCCTGATAACGGCGTTGGTCCTCGGCGAGGACCTGACGATGCCACTCGGGGAGGGGCAACGGGTCTTGGTCGGTCGCGAGGTCATCCCAGAGCGCTTCCACGAGTTGAAGTTTTTCCACCGGAGTGAGTCGGCGAATCTCGGTGGCCAGCGCGGCGTTCATGAGCGAAACGATGGGAGATTTGGCCGCCTTGGCAAACTCAGTCTCGGAACTTTGGGTGGAGCCGGTTCTCCGAACCGGCCCGGGGTGCTATCCCCTGCTCAATTTTCATCGAGCGGCGTGAAAGAGGGCTCGGCGCGGTTGGCCAACGTAGTCAGGTCGTCAGCAACGAATTTGCAGTAGCCAAAAGGGCGCAGGGCGGCGGGCTTGGTTTGTGCTTTGATGGCGGCTGCTCCGCGCTCGGTGATCCGTTGAAAAATTCCGCCCAGCGTTTCAGGCCAGAGCAGCGCTGGCCGGTCGCGCGACGGCCGGGCGCGGTTGCGGACGCAAAGGTGCGGCTTTACGTGCAGCCCAATCCCGGTAGCGTGCCGCGGCATGAGCACCATTACCGCGATCCTTGAGCCGCACGCCGATGGCACGCTGCATTTGCCGCTGCCGGCCGAACTCTTGGGCGGAAAAGTGAAGGTCACGGCGACCCTCGCGGTCGCCGAAGAATCGGGGAAAACGGTGCGGGCGACCCCGGAAATGGTCCGGCAGCGGATGGCGGCATTGGCACGGCTGCGCGAATTGAATCCGTTCCGGGAGGTGGTTGATCCCGTGGCTTGGCAGCGCGAAATCCGCCAGGATCGTCCGCTCCCGGGTCGGGACTGACATGGTGCTCGACACGAACATTCTGATTTACGCCACCGGGCCAGACGGCCCGAAACTGCAACGTTGGCTGGCGGATCCCGGTGCGACGGTGAGTGTGATTTCCCGGATCGAGACGCTCGGCTTTCACAAAATCACGTCGGAAGAAACGAGCGCGCTGACGGCGATGCTGGCAACGTTGCCCGAATTGGCGCTGAGCGAACCGGTGGTCACCACCGCGATCATGCTCCGCCAAGAACGTAAGATGGCGCTCGGCGACGCAGTCATCGCGGCGACCGCGCTCACGCACAACCTGCCACTGGTCACGCGCAACACGCAGGACTTCCAGCACGTCGCCGGACTCCGCCTGCTCGATCCGTTTGCGACCGCCACCTGAGACGCGAGGCGCGAGTGGGAAGCAAAGTCGATTTGATTGAATTCGCGGTCAAAGAATCAGGATGCTGCGCGTGCCTGATGCGCCCGGACGCGGGTCGCCCAGGGTCAACCCCTAACCCCTGCGGTAACCCCTGCTGTCCCTCAAAGATTCCAGCACATGAGGCTGCCACGGAAAGTAGGGGACCCCATTTGAATGAAGGCCCCGGTGACGCTATGAGGCCAGGGCCAGCGGGCGGACTTCGGCTTTCACGCGTTTGGCGGAGTGGCGGTCGAACTCCATCATGTCGTAGGCCTCTTGCAACCGCAGCCAATAGCCGCGGCTCGTGCCGAAAAAGTGCGAAAAGCGGGCGTCCGGATCCCCGGAAATGCCGTGCGGCCCACGAACGAGGCCGGTGATGCGCGAGTGCGGCAGTCCGGTGTCGTTGGCGAGGCGGTATGGGGAAACGCCCATCGGCTTCAGAAAATCTTCGAGGAGGATTTCGCCGGGGTGAATCTTGGCGATGCGCTTGGGCTTTTTCATGGCTTGAGTGGTCGTCGGTAATTTCGACGTCGTGGGCGTCGCGACCGTCCCAGCGGAAGCAGAGGCGGTCTTGGTCGTTGATCCAGATGGCCTGCTGGCCGGAGCGGTCGGCCTTGAGGGCGTGGAGTTTGTGGTGCGGTGGGAGCCGGAGATCGTTGAGCGTCACGGCCGCATCGCGCTGGCGAAGTTTGCGCAGTGCGGTGCGATGGATGGAGGGCGGAAGTTCGGGTGTCTTTTCGCCGAGCCAGATGGCTTCGGTGGCGTGGTCGGCGAAGCTCTTGAGCGCGGCCGGCCCATCGCGCCGGTGGGTATTTGGCTCAAGTGCACCTAGGCACCGCACCCGCCGAGCGCGCCGGCGGGAACGCAGGGCTGCTTCAGGATCGCCCGGACGGCTTCGTGGGTGCTCATGAGCCAGCGATGGGGGCGATGCTGGGCGTGAGCAAGCGTGCGACCGGAGGCTGGCGGACGGCGGGTTGGCCATCTTCTTGGCGGTGATGGCGTGACTTCCGCGCCGAACGAGAACGAGCACGATTACGAGGAACGCCGAACGCCGAACGAGGAACGAGGAACGAGGAACGAAAACGAGGAACGAAAACGAGGCCAGCGTTCATGGCTCAGGAACCCAGCTGCGAGGGCGGTCGATGCCGGTGGGTCGCCAGGCACCGGGGGTCGCGCACCGACCCGACGAGAGCTTACTTTTTCCCGAGCAATTCCAGCGCGGCGGCGCTCAGGGACGTGAGGGCGGCGCGGAGCGTGGGCTCGGGGACGGGGGCGAAGGTGGCGGAGTGGTTCGACGGGACGGGGATGCCGGTGCGTTCGGCTTCGGCGAAGCGCTCGGGGGCGGTCGCGCCGACCCACCAGATGCAGAGCGGGACGCGGTGCGTGGTGCGGCCAAATTCGGAAAAATCTTCGGCGCCCATGATCGGTGGCGTGGCTTTGACGTTGGTCGACCCCAGCCACGTCGTGAGCGCGCCGGCGACGCGCCGCGTGAGGGCGGAGTCGTTAATGGTCGCGGAGGCGGACTCGGCGTTGACGGTGACAACGGGCATCCGCGATTCGGGGACCCCCGCGGCCTGGGCGGTGCCGGCGCAGATGCGTTTGATGGCGGCGATGAGTTTGTCGGAGACCGCATCGTCGTAGCTGCGGAGGGTGAGTTCGAGTTTCACCTCGTCGGAGATGATGTTGCGCTTGGTGCCGCCCTGGATCGTGCCGACGGTGACGACGGCGGGCGTGCCGGGTTTGAGTTCGCGGCTGACGATGGTCTGGAGCGCGAGCACGATTTGGGCGGCGAGGACCACGGGATCTTTCGTGGTGTCGGGCGCGGAACCGTGGCCACCGACGCCGCGGACGGAGATGTCGACGGATTTCACGTTGGCGAGAAACGCGCCCTCGCCGTAGCCGATCACGCCCGCCGGGAGCATCGACGACGTGTGAAGGGCGATGGCGAAGTCGGGCGTCGGGAAGCGCGTGTAGAGTCCATCGACGAGCATGGCGCGGGCGCCGGCGACGATTTCCTCGGCGGGCTGGGCGACGAGAACGAGGGTGCCCGTCCAACGGTCGCGCAGGGAAACGAGGATGCGCGCGGCGCCGATGAGCGCGGTGACGTGCGAATCGTGGGCGCACGCATGCATGGCGGGCTGATCCTTGCCAGCCATGTCCTTCACGATGGCGGTGCTCGCGTAGGGAACGCCGGTGGCCTCCTTCACGGGCAGGCCGTCCATGTCGGCGCGAATGAGCAGGGTCGGGCCGGCCCCGTTTTTGAGGACGCCGACGACGCCGGTGATGCCGACTTTTTCGGTGACCGCGAAGCCGAGGGCGCGGAGTTCGGCGGCGACGAGCGCGGCAGTCTTGAACTCCATGAAGGAAAGCTCGGGGTGCGCGTGGAGATTTTTATAGATCGCCTCGAGGGAGGCGTATTCGGCGTCGAGCTTGGCCTGGACCGCGTCGCGCAGGGCGGGCGCAGCCGCGAAGGCGGGCCACGTCGCGGCCAGCGCGAGCAGGAAAGGCAGGGAAAAACGGCGCGGAGACGGGGCAAGCGGGATTTTCATTGCGGCAAAGATCGGTGGAACGACGGCGGTAAAACCCGCGAAGGTCGGGTAGCATCCGGCGGGGAGCAAGCGCGGGAACACGGCGGGGCGGAGCACGGCCGGCCCATCCTCCCGCCGCCCGGCGGAGGCCAAGGAAACATTCGCCGGGATTGGACGTCTGAGCGCAGGTATGAACACCCTCCCCTGCTCCGGAAACTCGCGCGCGAACCGTTGGGGCGCGGCACTCGGTTTGGTTTTCACGGCCGGCCTGCTGACGGCGGCCGAGGCGGGATTTCCCGCCATTCCCGATGCGCCGACGGTGCCGGTTGCGCCGATGCTGCCCGACTCGGCGATGGTCAAAGAGCCCCTCCAGCCGCAGGTGAGCCAGGAAATCATCGAGGAACGCCCGTCAGCCCAGCACGTCTGGGTGTCCGGGCACTGGCGCTGGCAGGACGGACGGTATGCGTGGATCGCGGGGCGCTGGGATCTGCCGCCGCGGGCGAACGTTGCGTGGGTCGAGCCGCGCTGGGAAAAAAAGGGCCACGGCTATGTGTTGGCGGGCGGCTATTGGCAGGAGGCCCCGGCCCCGGCGGCCAGCAGTGCGGGGCCGGCTTCGGCCCCGGGCCGGCCGACGACCACGGTGCAACAGCCGACCCCACCGCCCGAGGTCGTGTATGTGCGCGAATTGCCGCCGCCGCCGCCGCGGGAATACATCGTGGAGCGGCCGTCGCCCTATCACGTCTGGATTGGCGGGTATTGGGGCCTCCGGACCGGACGCCATGTGTGGATCGGCGGGCGGTGGGATTTGCCCCCGCGCTCGGATGTGGTGTGGGTCGAGCCGCGCTGGGACCGCCGGGACCGCGGTTACGTCTTCGTCGAAGGCTATTGGCGCGAAGCCACCCCGGGGCGCGGCTACGAGCGCGGTGGCCGCGAGGTGATTGTCGTTCGCGAACCGCCGCCGCCTCGCCGCGAAGTGGTGCCGGCGCGGCCGGTGCCGGGCCAGGTGTGGATTTCGGGCTATTGGACGTGGCACGGCGACCGGCATATCTGGGTCGGCGGGCACTTTGAACGCCCACCCCACGCCCGCGCCAGGTGGGTCGAGCCGCGGTGGGAACGCCGCGGCGGCGGCCACCTCTTCATCGAGGGATTCTGGCGGTAAAGGGCGCGGCGCCGCCGCCGGCCGGCCCCGCGGAGACGAGGACAGGCCAAATCTTGCGCGGGTTTCACCAAGGCATGCCGAGCGGGCGGCCGGGCCTTGGCGCAGATTGGGCGAGTTCAAATCCTCGTCTCCCGATGAACGCTCCGCTGCGCCTTCGCCTCTGCCCGCTCCGCCCCCGGCGCCCCATGCGGCGGGAGCTTTGGGTCGTGGTCGCCGCGACGGCTCTGACGGGATGCCCGACGATGACCGAGAAAACTGTCCGGGAAGTCGCCGCCAAGGACCGGGCCGAACTGTTGCTGTCGCCGGACTGGAACTGGGATGCCACGATGGATGCGGCGGACTATCTCAGTCTCCACCGGACAACGGATCCGCGCGAAATCGCCGCCTTGATCAAGGCCCTCGGCATCACCGGAAGAGGGACGTTTATTTTGCGCGAACGCGCCGCGCGGGCCCTGGGACTCACGGGGGACCTTTCCACGGTGCCGGCCCTCGTCACCCGGCTGGAGGAAGACCCGGACGAAGATGTCCGCCGGGCCGCCGCCCATGCGTTGGGGGCGCTGAAGGCGGGGGCCGCCGTGCCGGTCTTGCTCGCGCATGCGCTCGATCGCCAGGAGGCCAATTTGGTCGCGGCGGAGGCCGTGGAAGCGCTGGGCGATATCGGCGATAGCTCGGTGATCGGCGCGCTGGAAGCGTTCCGCCAGGAACAGGTGGATTCCTTGAGCGAGACGGCGGCGCTGGATGTGGCGCTCGCCAAGCTGAGGAAACTGCAGGCGGCGGGATCAGGAACCACGCCGACAAGGGAAGCTACCCGCACCGACGCGCTCACCCCGGGGCCGGGGACCGCGCAATTTCCCCAGAGACCGGCGCCGTTTGACCGCTAACAAAAGGGGAGCAAGCCGTTTTCCGAACCGACCGACCGCCTTCACGCCCGCCGTCCCGACTCTTGCCATGAACCTGCTACCGGATCTTGCGACCAACGCGCTCCTCCTTCCCTGCGGCACCGACTGTGCCTACGCCACACCGCTGACGGGGCGGGCGGGCGAATGGGTGCACTGCGCCCAGCCCGACCGGGACCGCTACGTCGCGCGCGAGAACCGCGAGTGCAGCTGTTTCCGTCCGCGCCGACCGCGCCCCGCGACGCCGCGCGCCTCCTGAACGCCCGCGCGGGCGCGCGCGCCGGAATCCCTGCGCGTGGCACGTCCGAGAGAGTCGGGCAGCGGCGTTTTCCCCGCCGCGAAACTTGCGGACGAGGAGGGAATCGCGTGCCTGTCCCCATCGCCGCCCTGACTCTCTCCACGGGAACCAGCTTCTGGGACTACCGCTACGCGTCGCAGAACTACGGCTACGGCACCGCACCCACCGCTTTCGTCGCGGCACCCAACGCTTTCGTCGCGGCAATGGCGGCGCAAATTCCGGTCGGGCCGGTGCGCTGCCTCGCCGAAGGCGAAGGGCGGAACGCCGTGTTTTTCGCGCAACTCGGCCACCCCGTCACCACGGTTCACCAATCCTCCGTCGGCCTCGGGAAGGCCGCACGGCTCGCGGCCGAACGGGCCGCGCCGCTCACCACCGTCGTGGCGGACCTCGCGGACGATGCGATCGAACCGTACGCGTGGGCCGGCATCATCGCGACGTTTGCGCAGCTCCCGCCGGTGCTGCGCCGCACCGTGCATGCGCGAGTCGTCGCGGGATTGCGGCCGGGCGGCAGGTTCATCCTCGAAGCCTACACGCCCGCGCAGCTCGCCCACGGCGCGGGCGGGCCGAAGGACGTGGAGCGCTTGATGACGCTCGCCGCGCTCCGCGCTGAGCTCACGGGGCGGGAATTTCTTTACGCCGGCGAATGTGCGCGCGAGGTCATCGAGGGTGCCGGGCATACCGGGCGCGGCGCGGTCGTCCAAGTCTGCGCGCGGAAGCCGGACGGAGCGGAGTGAGGTCGTGTCCCGGGGCTACTTCGCGCGCAACAATTCGACGAGTTCATAGGGCTTCTGGCCGTTGGCCGAAGCGAGATCGCGGAGCGTCTGCGTATCCTCGAACCTGAGTCCTTTCGCGATCAGCCGTGCGCGGGCGGCGGCGAGGTCGAGGCCTTCGTCGGCGCAAAACTGCGCGAGCGTTTTCCAACCGAGCCCGCCGCCGGCTTTGCCTTCGACGTGGTCACCGGCGGCTTTCGGCGCCGTCATG
>JBIKOK010000334.1:0-5613 GCA_044358025.1 Opitutaceae bacterium | reverse complement strand
CTGGCCTCCGTCTCGCTGGTGACGGCCGCGACACCGCCCACCCGCCCCAACATCATTGTTATTCTCACCGACGACCAGGGCTACGGCGACCTCGGCTGCTACGGCAGCCCGACGATCCGCACGCCGAACCTCGACCGGATGGCGGCCGAGGGCGTGCGGTTCACCGACTTCTACTCCGGTGCCGAGGTCTGCACTCCGAGTCGCACCGCGCTCCTCACCGGCCGATATCCGCTGCGCAGCGGGATGGCGGGAAACCGCCGCGTGCTCTTTCCCAATTCCGCCGGCGGCCTGCCGCCCGCTGAAGTCACTCTCGCCGAAGCGCTCAAGGCCCGCGGCTACACGACGGCCCACATCGGCAAGTGGCACCTCGGCATCCATGCCGGCTCGCGCCCCCAGGACCAGGGCTTCAATTCCACGTTCGGCTTGCCGTATTCTAACGACATGGATGCCCGCGCGGGCATTGCGGGCAAAGATCGCTTCAGCCCCACGCCACCGGCCGACGGCTGGAATGTCGCGCTCCTGCGCAACGGCGAAGTCGTCGAGCGTCCCGCCGATCAGACGACGCTCACCCAGCGTTACACCGAAGAAGCCCTCCGCGTGATCTCCGCCGCCCGGGAAACCCCTTTCTTCATCTACCTCGCCCATTCGATGCCCCACACCCCGCTCTTCGCGTCGCCGGCCTTCAAGGGCAAAAGTCGCCGCGGCATCTACGGCGATGTGATCGAAGAGATCGACTGGAGCACGGGAGAAATCCTCGCCGCCCTCCGCCGCGCCGGCCTCGCCGAAAACACGTTCGTCTTCTTCACCAGCGACAACGGCCCGTGGCTCACCGAGGGCGTGCAAGGCGGCAGTGCCGGCCTGCTGCGCGAGGGCAAAGGCAGCACGTGGGAAGGCGGCATGCGCGTCCCCGGGATCGCATGGATGCCCGGACGTATTCGTCCCGCTGTGACCAGCGAACCCGCCAGCGCCCTCGACCTGTATCCGACCGCCCTGGCCCTCGCCAGTGCGCCCGCTCCGACGGGCGTCACTCTCGACGGAATCGACTTGCTGCCCCTGCTGACAACGCAGCGCGCGCTCCCCGAACGCCCGTATTTTTTCTACCGCGGGACCGAACTCTTCGCGTGCCGCCTCGGCGAGTGGAAAGCTCACTTCCGCACCCAAAGCGGTTACGGCCAACCCAAGCCCGACGATCATACCCCCCCCCTGCTCTTCCGCCTGCCGCACGACCCCTCGGAGAAATATGATGTCGCTCCGGCTCACGCCGAGGTCCTGACCCGTATCGCCGCTGCCGTCACCGCCCACCGCGCCACGGTTATCCCGGCCGAGCCCCAGCTAAAATAGCCGCTTCGCCGGGCGACCAACTCAGCGGTTCCGGCGTCCTCGCTCAGCCCGACCTCCGACCGCAACGGGGCTCCCCGGCGCCCGATCTCTCAATCCCGTGCGGTCGCGGCAACGCTCAGAGCGGCGTCGATCTCGTCGCCGCTCGCCCTGCCCTGCCTCTTGGTTCGCCGTCGTCCCTCAATATTCGCGCTTCGTCTCAAGGCCCGGTCGCGGCACGGGGTATTTCCCATCGGGCCCCAGTTGCAGCGGCGACGGTCCGTCCATCGTCAGCTTGTCCACGTCCGGCGCGAACTCGTGCTCGCAGTTCAGCATTTGGTCGAAGGTGATGATCTGGCCCGTGTGCGCGGCCATGCGGCCCATCGAGGCGACCATGCTGGCCTCCGCGCCCCGCTTGACCTCGTTGTAGGGCCGATCTTGGCGGATCGCGGCGACGAGATTGTCCCATTCGAGCTGCTGCGGATTCTTCTCCGGCTGCGGAAACGCCCAGCGCAGATTCTTGTCGGCGAGATCGATCTGATCCTTCGCGGTCAAGATGCGCGGAATTTTTTGGCCGTCGTAGATCCGCACCTGCCCGGGATGGTGTGACCGCGTGGTGATGACCGCCGAGCCCTTGGTGCCGTGCGCGTAGCTGGCGAACTCGTTGTGCACGCCGGGCATGTTGCGCCCCTCGTAGTAGAGCTTGGCCCCGTCGGGATAGGTGTATTGGACCGAATAGGTGTCGAAGTTTTGATCGAGCGAATCGCCGCGATAGTGGCGGCCGCCGATCGCCATGGCCTCCACCGGCCAGGCGTCCTTCATCCACGAACACTCGTCGATCTGGTGGATGTAGTAGTCGGAGAAAACCCCTCCGCTCAGCCACAGAAACGCGTGGAACTTGGAGATCTGATACATCAGCTCCGAGATCCCTTCGGGCTTGGGCGGAGCGGTGCCACCGCCGGAACCCATCCGGTAGGCCCGCATCGCAACGATGTCGCCAATCTCGCCATTGCGAATGCGCTGATGGAGCTCCTTGCGGCCCTCGCAGTGGCGGACCATCAGCCCGACGCCCACCTTGAGGCTCTTCTCCTTCGCCTTCTCCCCGAGGGCGATCATGCGGCGCGTCGTGGGCCCGTCCACCGACAGAGGCTTTTCCATGAACACGTGCAGCCCCTTCGCGATCGCGTGCTGGAACATGACCCAACGAAACGCCGGTGGGGTGGCGAGGATCACCACGTCCCCGGGCTTCAGGCAGTCCATGGCCGCCTTGTAACCGTCGAAGCCGATGAACTGCCGCTCGGCCGGCACCTCGATCTGGGCCAGCTGCTGCGGATACTGCTTGGCCAGCCGCTCGAGCGACGATTTCAGTTTCGCCGGAAACACGTCCGCCATG
Organism: Opitutaceae bacterium; assembly: GCA_044358025.1. GTDB lineage: Bacteria > Verrucomicrobiota > Verrucomicrobiia > Opitutales > Opitutaceae > GAS368. The sequence continues at coordinate 2,903 of JBIKOK010000334.1, read as the reverse complement.
GCCACGAGTTTGATCGGTCCGCTCGTCGTCGACAGCGCCTGACCGGCCGCCCCGGTGCCGCGACCGCCGCAGCCGACCAGCGCCACGCGGATGAGGTCGCTCCCTGCCGCGTGCACGTGGGGCAGCGCAACGCCGGCAAGGGCCGACACCGCGGCAACCTGCCCGGAATGTTTGAGAAAATCCCGACGTGATAAGACCGGCGACAAGAGAGGATTCATGGATTGGGCGTGGGTTGGTTGTTGGTAGGTTTGAGTTGCTGGAGAAAAAAGGACGCTTGGGGCTCGTCCCCGCGGGGTGATTTTGACGAAGAGGATCGGCGACCGGGCAGAACCAAGGGGATCAGGCGGGCGCGCGCAGCCAAAGCAAAAACGCTTGTTCGAAAAGCACTCGGGAGAGCGGTGGCACCGCGGGGCATGGACGGATCATACGCGCCACGATTGCGGGTGACTGCGCATCCCTTGGCGGAAATCGCGCGAAAGGTGAACTCGCGCTTCGCCCGCAACGGGATCGCGACCTGCGCAGGGCCGCTTCGGTCCGTCTTGGGGCGGACACGAATTATGGCCAATTTGGTCCGCGTCGTGGCATGACCTCACGACGGCCCGCCCTGCCCCGAGTTCCATGCAACCTCCCCGCCAACCCGTCGACGGTGAAGCCTTCACGCGGTTGCTGCTGCAAAACCAAAAACGTGTCGCCGGCCTGATTTTTTCGCTGGTGCCGCGCGGCACCGCCGCCGCCGACGTCCTGCCGGAAACGTGCGGGGTGATGCGCTGGAAGTTCGGCGAGGTTCAGCCCGGCACCAATTTTGGCGCCTGGGCGCTGCGCATCGCGCGGTTTCAGGTCATGAGCGACTACGCCCGTCAAAAGCGCGCCCAAGCCCGCCTGGGTGACGAGACCATCGAGACCATTGCCGACACCCTCGCCGAGGCCCGCTGGGCATCCTCCGACCGCGCCGAAGCCCTCCGCTCCTGCGTCGGCCAATTGAAAGAACGCGAATTCGAGCTTGTGCAGCGCGGCTAGCACGCCGCGGAGAACGTCGACGAAATCGCCACGCACCTCGGTCGCACCGTCCACGCCGTCTGCAAAGTCCTCGCGCGCCTGCCCGTGCGCCGCCTCGCCTGCGTTCAGTCCACGATTCACGCCGCTCAGCTATGAGCAACGCCTCCGCACCGCTCTCCTCCGCCGAACTCCACCGGCTCGCCGAACTCGCCGAGAAACTGCGCGATAACGCCCTCGGGGACGCCGAGGTACCGAACTCGGAACCCTCCTCGCCGAATCCACCGGAGCGCGCGAGACCTGCGTCGGTCTCGTGTTGCTCATGGCCAAATTGCATGACTCGCCGGGCCGTTTCACGTTCCCCGTGGCGGCGGGGATCCAAGACCCACCCGCGCAAACGGTGTGTTCCCGTCGCTGGCTCCCGCTGACTATCGCCGCCTGCCTCAGCCTAGCCGCCCTCTTCCTTTGGCGTTAAGCTCCGGCTCGCTCCACTGCTCACGGCAGCCCCATCGGCACTATTTTGATTCCCAGCAGCGCCGTGCTCCTCGCCAACGAACGCCCCGCCCAAACCACCGTCGGCTCCCCGTTGCGCAGCGGAGCGCTCCACCGGCGCAGCGGTTTGCTCGCGCTGCCCTACCCCTGCGGCGTCGTGCTCGTGCTCGAATCTCCCTCCCGCTTCGAACTGCGCAGCGCGACCACACTCTGGCTCCCGCGGGCAACGCCAGCGCCAACGTTCCCGCCCCGGCGAGCGGCTTCACGATTGAAACACCCAGCGCCAAGATCGCCGATCTCGGCACCGAGTGGGGCGTGAGCTCCGGGGCCCGGAACAGCGAGGTGCACGTATTCAAGGGCGAGGTTCTCATCAAAAATAAAAACGAACCCGACTCGCTCCGTCTCACCGAAAACCGCGCCACCCGCATCGACCTCCAAACCCTCACCCCCACCCGCATCCCCTGCCAACCCGGGCGCTTCATCCGCACCCGCTCGGGGCCGGGCGGCACTTGGCGCGCTCTCATCGGCCCGTAATAACCTTTCGCCTACGACCGCATGCGCATCACGCCCCAAGCCACTCAGCCCGTCGACGTTTCCGCCCAACACCTCGACGGCCCGTTCGTCTCCTCTTCGGCCTCGGCTCCGCCGGCGGGCTCATTAACCAAAGTTCCATCCTCGCGACCACCAACCGCGAGAGCGGCAGGGCGAGCGACGAATTCGGCCGCGGCGCCGTCGCCGCCAACGGCTGCGAAATCCGCGCCAACCAAGTCGTCCGGCTCAGGAAACTCGCGGTCGCCCTCCGTGTCGCCGTTCTTTTCGCCCCGCACCTCCCCGACCAAGCCCCGCAAAATAATTCGATCTCTACCCGCTCGCCGAAATCAAACTGCCCCCGCTCAAGGACGGCGACACCAACGATCTCCCGCCGGACATCAAAAAATTCAACGACCGCCGCAAGGCCACGATTCACGACAAGCTGAACGAACTTGGCCTGATGAAGGAAGTTCTCCGCGCGTATCTCGCCTCGATCTCCTACGCCGACGCCATGCTCGGCCGTATGCTTGATGCCCTCGACGCCAGCGCCGCCCGCGACAAAACCATTGTCATTTTTTGGAGCGACCAAGGTTATCACCACGGCGAGAAAGGCCACTGGGGTAAACACTCGCTCTGGGAACGCACCGCGAACATCCCCTTCCTCTGGGCCGGCCCCGGCATCGCGCGCGGCGCCAACGTCAACGCCACCGTCAGTGCGATCGATACCTTCCCCACACTGGTGGAACTCTGCGGCCTCGCCCCCGATGCCGGCCTCGAAGGCCAGTCGCTCGCCACGACCCTGCGCCAACCCGCCCTCGCCATGGACCGCAACGTGCTGCTCTGCGAGGTCAACCCCGGCGGCTACACCATCGTCAACCAGCAGTGGC
>JBIKOK010000333.1:0-5617 GCA_044358025.1 Opitutaceae bacterium | reverse complement strand
ATTCGGGTTCGACCAATATCAAACCTGGCAAATCTTCGACGCCACCGGACAGAAGCGGCGGCGCTACTGGACCCCTCACTTCAACCAAAACGGGACGGTCCTCGCCGAGCAAATCAAGGAGCGCTACGGCCCCGATCTGAACCTCGAGTTTCTGCTCGATTTCATCCAGTCGAACGCGGCCAAGGAAAAACCGTTTCTCGCCTATCTAACCACCTGCTTGCCGCACTTCCCGTGGGAACCCACCCCGGACAGTAAGGACCAGACCTACCGCACCCCCCATTCAGAGCACAAAGGCGACCCCAAGTATTTTCCGGACATGGTGGCCTATCTCGACAAGCACGTCGGTCGCATCCTGCAGTCACTCGAAGATCTGCGCATCGCGGACAATACCATCGTAATTTTCCTCGCGGACAACGGCACCGACAAAGACCTCGTCAATACGTGGGGCGACGGGAAAAACGTCAGCGGCGGCAAAGGCACCATGACCGATCGAGGCACACACGTTCCCCTCATCGTGCGCTGGCCGGGCCGGATCAAGGCAGCGTCCACGTGCGACGACTTGGTCGATTTCTCCGATCTCTTGCCGACGCTGTGCGCTCTCGCCGGAGCCCCGTTACCTCCGGCGCAGATCCACGGACGAAGCTTCGCTCCACAACTGCGCGGTCAGCCCGGCCAGCCGCGCGAGTGGGTTCACATCCAGAACCTCGACGACCGCCAGGTCAGAAATAGCGAGTATATGCTGGACAATAAAAACCAGCTCCGACGGGTCGTGAAACTGTGGGAAGATCCGGCCAAACCCGATGAAAACATCGCGCCCAAGCAGGAAGCTGCGGCCCGCAAGTCGCTCCAAGCGGCGTTTGATCGTTTGGGAAATTAGGCCCAAGCCCGCCTCGCAGACGAAAACCAACCCTACGAATGAGCCGACTGAATCTCACGCTCTACATTTTCGCCCCGCTGCTCACTATCGCATCGCCGGCCGGGGCGCAAGCCGCCACCAAAGGGACACCGGCCCCGGCCGGGCCTGACAGACGCCCGAATATCGTCCTGATCATGGCCGACGACCTCGGCTACGGTTCGTTGGGCTGCTACGGCAGCACGGAAAACAAAACGCCTCACCTCGACCGCCTCGCGGCCGGCGGCATGCGGTTCACCGATTTTCACAGCAACGGCCCCATGTGCTCACCCACCCGCGCCGCCTTGTTGACCGGTCGCTATCCACAACGCTGCGCGTGGGTCCCCGACGAGGAACTCTCCCCGGTCTTCCAAGAACAGCGCCGGAAAAACCCTAAGCAACGTTGGGCGTGGGGCCTCGCGCCGAGCGAAGTGACCGTCGGCGCCTTACTGCGGTCGGCCGGCTATCGCACTGCCCTCATCGGCAAGTGGCACCTCGGCTACGATTTCAAATTCCATCCGCTGAACTACGGCTTCGATGAATTCCGCGGCTTCGTCGGTGGCAACGTCGACTACCACACCCACGTCGCCAGTCACGGCGAGCAGCAGCTCGATTGGTGGAATGACAAAAAAATTGCGAACGAGGAAGGCTACACGACGGAGCTGTTGACCCAGTATGCCGCCGAATTCATCGCTCGAAACAAAGATGCGCCGTTCTTCCTCTTCTTCTCGCACGCGGCGCCGCACGATCCATGGCAGAGCCGGAATCCTGCGCAGAAAAAATCTCCTGCGGATATTTACCGCGAAATGATTGAGGGAGTGGATGCATCGGTCGGCACCATCGTCTCGACGTTGCGCACGCACGGCCTCGAAAAAGACACCCTGCTGATTTTCTGCTCCGACAACGGAGCTGCTCCACCGCAGGGCGTTCCCGCCAACGGCCGCCTCCAAGGACGAAAAGGCAGCATGCACGAAGGCGGCCACCGCGTGCCTTTGATCGCCTTCTGGCCGGGTGTGATTACGGCCGGTGCGACCAACAACGCCACCGTCATGACGATGGATTTCCTGCCAACCTTCACGACTATGGCCGCAGCGACGCCCCCCGTGGGCCACGTCATCGATGGCACCGACTTGATGCCGCAGTTCACCGGCCAAGCGACGCCGCCTCAGCGCACGCTCCACTGGCTCTTTGGCGGCAACTGGGCCGTGCGCCGAGGCGCGTGGAAGCTGATGAAACAGGGCGCGAAAGATCTTTCCCTCGTCAACGTGGAGCACGACCTCGCCGAGACAGCCAATCTCGCCCCCGCAAACCCAGCCCTCGTCGATGAACTCACGCGACTTCACCACGAGTGGATCGCCGCCGTCGGAAACAGATAACCCATGAGCCCACCCACCCCCTCTCTTCGTTGGGTCATCGCCGGGCTGCTGTGCCTTTCGACGGCCCTCAACTACCTCGACCGTCAGGTGCTCTCGATCCTGGCCACCACGATCCAAAAAGATTTGGGGATCGACGACATCGGCTACGCAAAGATCACGACGTATTTCCTCCTCAGTTACACGATCATGTATGCCGTCAGCGGTCGTTTGGTCGACTTCCTCGGCACGCGCCTCAGTTTGGCGTGGGCTGTCGCAGGCTGGTCGTTGGCGGGCATGCTTCACGGTGCCGCCAACTCGGTGGCGCAATTGTCGGCCTGTCGGTTTCTCCTCGGGACGTTTGAGTCGTCAAATTTTCCCGCCGGAGCCAAGGCGGTCTCCGAGTGGTTTCCGCTCAAGGAACGCGCGCTGGGCATGGGCATCTTCGCCTCCGGCGGCGCCTTGGGCGCCGTGATTGCTTTCCCATTGGTGACGTGGCTCGCGCTCACCTACGGCTGGCGATCCACCTTCGTGATGGTGGGCGCGGTCGGCTTTGTCTGGGTGGTGGCGTGGCTGGCGGTCTGTAAAAAGGCGGCGCCCAAAATCACCGAGGAAAATCCGGCCGACCGACCGAATGACGGCACCCCCGCAGCTCTGGCGGAGAAGCCTTTTGGGCTGAAGGAGCTGCTCTGCTACCGGCGGACGTGGGGCTGCATTCTCGTCCGGGTCTTCACCGACCCGATTATCTATTTCATCAGTTTCTGGGTGCCAAAATATCTGACGGCCAACCACGGCTACACGCTGAGCGACATTGGTCTGTTCGCCTGGATTCCGTTCGCAGCCCTCTCAGCCGGACAGATCTCGGGCGGTGCCGCCGTGAACTGGCTCGTCGGTCGCGGCTACGGACTGAACCGGGTTCGCAAGAGTATGATGCTCGGCGCCTCGCTGCTCGTGCTCGCGTCGGGAGCACTGGTGGCCTTGACCGCGAGTCCGTCACTGGCGCTGGCCGGAGTGGCATCGCTGGCGTTTGGCCACGGCTTTTGGGGAAATCTGGCCGTGCCGGCCGAGGTCTTCCCTTCGCACAGTGTCGCGTTTGTCACGGGCTTGGGTGGCACACTCGGCGGCGTGGTCGGCATCATTTCCCAATTCTGCATCGCGTGGGCCGCGGGGCATCAGGGCTATCCTTACATCTTCGCCGTCTTCAGTGTATTTCCGTTGCTGGCGTTTTTCTCCGTCAAACTGTTAGTGGGCGAACTCGGTGTGATTTCTCACCACTTGCCGCAAAAAACCAAGCTGTCATGAGCCGCCTTCCTTTACGTATCGCCATCGCTGGCGCCGGAATCATGGGGCGCGCCCACGCCGAAGCCTTTCTCGCGTGCGGCGCCCAAATTGTCGCCTGTGTGGATAGCCACACGGAGCGGGCGCGGGAACTCGCGGCGTCGAGCGGCGGCACGGCGTTCAGCACGGTGGCCGAGGCGTTGCGGGAAAAACCCGATGCCCTGAGCATCTGTCTGCCGCACAGCCTGCACTTCGAAGCGGCCATGCAAGCAGTCGATCAAAACGTCGCGCTGCTAATGGAGAAACCGCACTGCATCACGTTGGCCGAATCGCGCGCTCTGCGGGCCGCGTGTGCGCAACGCGGGGTGATGGCGATGGCCGGATTCACGCACCGCTTCCTCGCCACTTCGCGCAAACTCAAGACGTGCATCGCTTCCGGCCGGCTGGGGCGGGTCGAACTCGCCGTGGATCGACTCGTGGCCAACGCCCTTGGGCCCCACGCCCCCGCGTGGTATCGCGACCGCGCGCTCGCCGGAGGCGGCATCGCGATGATCGGTATGATCCACTCGATCGACCGGCTGCGTTGGCTGCTCGGCGCCGAAATCACCCGCGTGTGGGCGCTCACGCGGCCCCCGGTTTCTTCAGGCGACGTGGAGACGACCGCGCTCGCGCTCCTCGAGTTCTCCAACGGCGCGCAGGCTTCGCTCGTGGCGCATCGCACCCCCGCACCCGGCCACGAGCGCTGCCATCGCTACGAAATCTACGGCGAAAAACTCGTCGCGCATTGCTCGGTGGGCTCCTTCGCCCTCCAAGAACTCGAATTGGTCGGACCCGGCGGCGAGCGCCGCGAAATCGTCACCGACGACCGCCCTTTCATCACCGAGATCCAGGAGTTCACGTCCGCGTTGCTCGCCGGGCGAAACGCGACGCCCGATCTACTGGACGCCGAGATCGCACTGGGCGTCGTGCTCGCGATCTACGAATCGGCCGAATCCCGTCAGCCCATTTCCCTCCGAGAGTTCCTCGGAGAGACCGCCACCCTCAACTCAGCTTAACCGCCACCCCCATGCCCGACCAAATCTTCCTCTCCAAATACAGCCCGCTGAAAAACATCCTGTTCGCCGACGACTTCGACGAAGGCGTCAACGGTTGGTGCGAACTGATCGGCAACCACGACGGCGACCTGAACAAGGTGCGCAAAGTCATGGAGGATCTTCGCCCGCCTCAACTCTCGAACGGCAACTTCTTCGACATCGGCAGCCACGGTTCGCTCTCCGGCACCTACTCGATGAAGCTCGCGACCCGCGCCAAGGCCGGCCACATGGCCCAAGCGATCAAGCGCGCGACCTCGCGCTCCGACGGCCGCGTGCGCGTGGAGTGCTATTTCACCTACAAGTCTGAGCAGATCTTCGGCGCTGCCACCAATTGGGATGGCAATGTCGATCCGTCCGAAACGAACTTCGGCGATTTTACGATCAGCAACGACATTTGCGAAGGTGACGACGGTTCGCGCTATCACTGCGCGCTGCGCTACCTCAACACCGACAAGGACGGCAAGCTGGTGCAGCACTGGATGTATAAGACGTCCGTGCAGCCGAGCACCAAGATGGTGATGTCCGGCATGGTGAAGCCCAATTACGACTACCACGTCGTAAACGAAAACGACTGGAAGCCGATTCCCGGCGGTCACCAGCCCCTCTGCTACAACGAGATTCCGACGAAGATTAACTGGCACTACCTGCGCTGGGACTTCGACACCCGCCTGCGGCGCAACGTCGAGCTACAGGTGAACAACAACATAATGTCCCTGCATGACATCCCCGTGCCGGTCTACGAGCACCGCTACAAGGCCCTGAACCGCCTGATGAATTTCTGCCTCGATGTCCGCACGCACCGCCCGGTGCGGAATTTCCTCTTCATCGATTCGGTCGTGGCCTCCTTCGACCAGTCATGAGTGCGCTGCGCGGGATCAATCTGTTTCCGTGGGACGTCGCGGATGAAGGCGCCGATGCCTGCATCGACGCCATCGCCGACCTCGCCTGCAACACCGTAATCCTGAGCCCCAACTACCCCCGCGCCCGGCTCTTTCGTCCTC
>JBIKOK010000332.1:0-5618 GCA_044358025.1 Opitutaceae bacterium | reverse complement strand
CCCTCCCGAAAGGCGAGGCCGCTCGGCCCCTGACCTTCCGGGAGGTCGGGGTTGGCTGAGATGCGCAGCCGGGGCACATAGCCTTGGTCGTCGCCGGAGACCGCGACGGGGTCCAGCAGCCCGGTCGTCGGATCGAGCCAGCCGATCCAGGTAATTTGGAAACGGCCACAATCCCGGACCACCCGGCAGACCTCGGCGAACATCTGGTCGCGATCCTTCCGACGCATGAGCACCTGACGGACCAGGCTGATCAGCTCATAGAAGCGGTTCAGGCGCTCGATTTCCCGTTTGTGGACGTTCTGTTCGCTGATGTCGCGGATGACGGCGGTGAAGAATTTCTGCGGCCCGATCTGCCACTCGGACAAGGATAGGTTCAGCGGGAATTCGCTGCCGTCCTCGCGCCGCCCCTCGGCCTCCATCGTGGTGCCGATGATATGGTGGGGTCCGCCGGCCAGCACGCGCGCCATGCCGGTCTCATGGTGTTCCAGATGGCGGGGCGGAATCAGGAGGCGGAGGGATTGGCCGAGGATCTCGCGGGCCGAATAGCCGAAGATGCGCTCGGCCCCGGGATTCCAGGCGATGATCTGGCCCGCGCTGTCGGCACTGACAATGGCGTCGGAGATCGAATTGACCATGACCGCATAGCGGGCTTCGCGTTCGCGCACGGCCGTATGCACCCGCTGTTGATCCTCCATGGCGCTGAGCAAGGCCCGGCGGGAGCGTTCGGCCAGCGCGGCATCGGATTCGTGGACGACGGCCGCTTGCTTGAGCTCCGTGATGTCGCGCGCGATGCCGTAAAGGCCAATGATGGTTCCGTCGTCGTCGCGGAGGGGATATTTGCGATTGTCCACCCAGCCTTTCCGTCCCGCCTTGTCCACGGTGGGCTGGATTTCACTGGCGATGGGCAGCCCGTCGAAAATCTGTCTCTCAAGGCGATAGTAGCAATCGGCGAGCTCCTCGGGGAAAACGTCGTAGTCGGTTTGGCCGATCAGATCGCTCCAATGTTTGGCATTGGGGCAAAGGGAGACGAGGGTTTGACTGGCGCCGGTGAAGACGTGGTTGCGGTCCTTGAAATAAACGTAGTCGTCGGTCCCTTCCATGATGGCCCGGAAATTGATCGCGGCGGCGGTATCGGCGATGGTGCGCTTCAGGGTTTTTGCATCCTGCAGCAACAGATCCAAGATTACGCCGTCTGGGCCGGGCGCTTTGGTGAACGAGATCTTGATGCAACGGATTTTGCCGTTGGCCTGCCGGAGCCGGACATTGAGCACGCCGGCCCGGCGGGGATCGTCCGCCGAAAAGAGGGCGTGGGTGAGGTCGGCGTCGTCGGGATGAAACAGTTGCGGCAGGGCGACTTTGCCCGAGAGGAAGTCGGCCGGGGGGAAACCGAGCATGGCTTCGAGCTCGCCGGAGGCCGACAACACGGGCAGACGACCCGTCAGGGTCAGGCGGAGTAGGGCGACCATGACAGCCTCTCCCGTGGGTGTGTTCATGCGGATGTTGGCCTGATCCTGAAGGTCGGGCGGAGGGAATCAGCGGCCGGGGGGAGGGGAGGCATCATTCAAGGCGGTGCGTCACCGGAATAGCGTGGAGGCTCGCCCAGACGACGAGCCAATTCGTTCACTTCGCGTTTGAGTTCCTGAACGCGGTCTTCGCGGTCCAGCATGACCTCCTGCCACCGCTTGAGTTCGGCCAGTTGGTGCGCGATCGCGCCCTCGGCGCGTTGGCTCAGGGCGATCGCGTCCTGCAGTTTCTCGTTCGCCCGCTCGGTGCGCAGTTGGGCGGCGATCGCGTCCTCCAGGAGGTTGAGCGTGGCCAGCTGGGCCTGACTGGAGGCCCCGGCTTTTTGGGTCAGTTCCGCCGCTTGTTGGCGCAGGGCGCGGCTCAGGCGCAAAATGCGCACGCAAGCGCTCAAGCGGGCCAATAATTCACGGTTGGCCATGGGACGGGCAATGTAGGCCTCCGCGCCCGCCTCGAGCCCTTCCGATTGGTTTTCCGTGGTCGTAGACGAACCCGACAACAGCACCACGAAACAATTCTGGGCGGCCGGGTTCGCTTTGATCCGACGACAGACTTCGACCCCGTCGATCCCTCCCAGATCGCGATCGAGTAAGACCAAATCCGGGAGGCGCACGGCCATGCACTCCAACGCTTCCTCCCCGCTGGCCGCCTGGGCCACGACATAGCCCTCTTTTTCGAGGAGGTGCACCAGGACCAGCCGGGGCTCGGGGTCGTCATCCACCACCAAAATACTCACCTCGGCTGGATTGCGGCGAATCATAGGGGGTGGGAGGAGGTCGTGGGCGCCGTCGTGGATTGAGTGGGCCGGGGCCATCAGAGTGCGGAGGGCGGGCCTTGGCGAGGATTGGAGAAATATTTTTTAACGCAATGGGGACAAGAGCGGTGGGTGAAGATGGCGTCCGGGTGTTGGGCGACGTAGACCTCGGTTTGGTTCCAATAATTCTTGGTGGCGCGGATTTTTTTTGCAACCCGCGCAAATGGGCCGCCGGCCCCGCAGTGGGGGCACCTTTGCCAGCGTGGCGGCGGGTTCCGCTTTTCTGGCCCGCAATTCCCGCGTGAGATGCCCGATCCGGGCAAACGGCTCCACCCAGGTCGGGTGGGCGCGGTGGGGGATGGGGCGCAGAACCGAGCCGTCGGCGCCGGCAGTGAGACCGGTGACGCGATTGGTGATTGGGATGTGGCTGCCGGAAATGATCACGACCAGGCCGCCCGCGGAGGGTGCGCTGGTTTTGCTCCGAGGGCACAGCTCCAACCCGTCGATCCCGGGCATGTCCCGATCGGACAGGATGAGGTGAGGCCGGGAAACTTCGGCGCTTCGCACGCCTCCTCCCCGTCGAACGTGAGTGCGGGGATGTCGCCGGCCGGCGCGAGCGCGTGAGCGGTGCGGCGGGCGACGGCGGCCTCGTCGACGACGATCAGGATTTTGAGCTCGGCTGGAATCAGGTGGGTCATGGGGCGGACGGGGGTGGAGCCGAGGGCGGCGGCGCAGCGGTCAGCGGTCGGGCGCGGACCACTATGGCCGCGACGGGCATCAGCCGAGCGTGACCGAGCCGAAACAGCTCCGGGCACGGATAAGCGAGGCTGAGCTGAAGCTAGACCCGCCGCACCCTGACCGTCACCCGCGCGGCCACTTTCAATAATTGCAAGCGGAGGGTGCCCACGGTGGCCCGCGCGAGGGCGGTGCCGTGACAGCCCCACACGTGCAACCGCTCCATCAGCAGATACGCGAAGCTCGCCAGCCACAGGCGCAGTTGGTCGCTCGCCAGAACATGCGTGCTCAGCTTGTCGGCTCCAGCTCCGGGACCTGCGGCTTGAGGACGTTCTCCCTCTCGCCCCGCGCGCAATCGAACTGTTCCTCCAGCCGCGCCGGGGTGAACCGCGCACGGTCCGCGTCGCCCGACCAGCCCGCGGCCGGCAGGTTGGCGACGATGAAGCGCGGATTGTCTCCGGCGGTCATGACCGCGGCCTTGCCGAACACCCGCGCGCCCGTCTCCAGTTCTTCTGGGTCTGATACGCGAACTCGGCGAACTCGCGCACGCTCGGTGCGCCGCAGAGGCAGCGCCGCATCCGGGCTTGGACCAAGGCCGGCGTCAGTTGGCCGATCAACACGGGGTTTTTCGAGAGCCCCAGGCAGTCCTAAACGCCCGACTGCGCTTCACACCAGGCCCTGATTTACTCCGTGCAAAACCCGCGGTCGCCGCGCACGACGATCCGCGCCTGTGGGCACCGTTGCCGCAGCGCGGCCACGACTGGGGGCAGCGCGGGCACGACACCGGCGGCCCCGCCTTTGTCGCGGGTGCGCAATTGCGCCCACAGCACGACGTCGCCGACAACCAGATACAGGAGCCGATAATAACAGCCGCCGTCGTAATCGTTATAGTGCCGGCCTTCCTGCAAGCCGTGCACCGGATGCCCCATGCTGTCCAAGTCGAGCACCACCGCTTGGGCGTGTTTGGGCTGACAACGCACACCCGAGGTCAACGGGCAGGCCGCCACCTTCGCGGGATCGTGCGGCAGCGTGTGACACCGCGTCGCTGGGCGGTTGGATTCCGGGTTAGAGCGAGCGTTGCCCCCAGTTCCCGTAGAGCGAAAGCAGGTCCGGATCCGCGTCCGGCCGCTCTTGGAAGCCCGCGCGACATTCCGCGCGGTTGTTGCTCAGCAGGCCGTCGAGGTAACGCCGGTACGCGGCTTCGCGGTCGAAGGGAGGATCCGGCGGGCCCGGCGCCGGAATGGCGGGCGGGGCATTCATGGCGGGGCGCGTGGCTAGCGGTTGACGCGGCGGTAGGTGTCGCCGTACAGCACGACGGCCTGCATATCCGTGATTGTAATCACCGTCTGCTTGTTGGTGACGAGCGCAGGCTTGCCGGCGGCCACGGCGGCCTTGACGGTGTAGGCTTGGGTTTGGGTGACCGTGCGCTGGGTGCCGAACTTGATGCGCTGCATGCCGCCGTTTTTTTGGATTTCCAAGCGGCGGTCGCCCGGGCCGTCGCCCGTTTCGTAGACGCCGGCGACATCGGTGAGGAGGCGTTCGGCCGGTTCCGGCTGCAGCAGAGTAAACTTGGGCGTGAGGGTTCGTGGCGGACGGGTCAGGAACCAGAACGTAAACGAATTCACCGCGATGATGGCGCCGACGAGCAGGCCCATATTCATCGACGGCAGCGAGCCGAAGGTGCGTGAGACGAGCGCCCCCACGTGGCCCGCGCCGCGGTGGGATTCGGGTTCGATGCCGGAGATGGCATCGATGATTTGCGCGGGCGTGATGACCCCGCCGGCTTTCACAGACGACGCCCAGCTGATGAAGTGCAGTTTTCCGGCTTTGAGCTGGACGACGAATTTTCCGGTGGAACCGGTGATGCGCAATTCGGGTTCGGATGGGTGCGGCACGTCGGGCGCGAGGGCGGCCGCGGACTCCAGCAGCGTGCGGATCTGTTTCAGCGAAAGGTAATGGAGCTGCGCGTCGGGCAGGGTCGCCCCGGCCCTTTTGGCGTCCGTCGATAGATGCCGAAACGCGACGGAACAGAGGAGTTCGACCGGTTTGCTCATGGCGAAACGAGGTAAACAGGTTCGTCGTCGGCCCCGATCCGGAAGTTGCCGGTCGCGAGGTTGCCATCGTCGATGATGCGGTCGACGGATTCCATCAGGTCCAGATCCAGCACGACGGGTGCGGCGGCAGTGCTGCTGATCGCGATGGCCGCCTTGAAGCGGGTGCCGGCATGCATCTGATTATTGTCCCAGTTGTACTGACCCCCGAGCGCGGTTTTAGCCAGCCAGGCAGTGGAATTGATCCGGTTGGTCACTTCGGACGGCAGGACTCCGGCGGCGGCTTCGGCCGGCCACGTGCCCGCCTCATGCACGTAGGCGTCGAAGGCGGCGGAAAAGGTGCGGAGGTTGTTGCCGATGGTGGTCGCAGTCGTGCGCCGCTGCACGTTTTTGAGCGTAGGGATCGAAATGGCCGCGAGCAGGCTGATGAGGGTGACCACGACCATAATCTCCGTCAGGCTGAAGCCCGCAGAGCTCCCGTGAGTAAACCCCCAGGTGGAGCGGCGGGACTGGCGCGGTGCGGTCATGAAAAAAGAGTCGTTTTGGATGAGGCCAAG
>JBIKOK010000331.1:0-5635 GCA_044358025.1 Opitutaceae bacterium | reverse complement strand
CACCGCGAAAACCCATCACACCATGAAATCAAGCACCCACGACCAAGCCGCCGGAACGGCCAAAAAAATCACCGGCACGGTCAAAGAAGTCACCGGCAGTCTGATCGGCAATCCCCGCCTGGAGGCCGAGGGAAAAGTCGAGAAGGCCGAAGGCCAAATCCAGAAGAAGGTCGGAGAAATCAAACAAGTCCTCGGAAAATAAACGCACGACTCCCATGAAAACATTTCAAATCTCAAGGTTCACCATTCTCCTCGCCGTAACCGGCGCGCTCGCGGTGGGCGGTCTGGCCGGCGGTTGCGCCGCCACGGCCACGTCCGAAAGCACCGGACAGTTCGTCGACGACACGGTCATCACCGCGAAGGTGAAGAGCGCGTTGCTCGGCGACGAGGCGGTGAAGTCGTTCGCGATCAGCGTCGAGACGCTGAAGGGCGTGGTCCAGCTGAGCGGCTTTGTGGATACGGCGGCGCAGAAGGTGGCGGCGGCACACGTGGCGACGACCGTGCCTGGCGTGCGGGACGTGAAGAACAGCCTGATCGTCAAGTAGGCCGTGGTGCCCGGTCCCCGACTCCCGGCGGACGATGATCCGCCGGTTTTTTATGCCCTATCTCGCCGTGGTCAGGCAACGGGGCGGCGGTTTCCGCGCGGGCGGAGGGGAACGAGAAGGAGGAACGAGAACGAGAACGAGGGGGGCGTGGCTCAGCCGAGGGCCGGGAGAGGCGGGCGAGGAGGCGGGGGGCGTTTTGGCGGGAGAGTTCGGGTGGTGATCGGTGCGGCCCGAAGAGTACCCGCACCGATCACCTCTGCGCTGGCGCTCCGGGGCCACTCCGGCGTCGTGATCATCTTCGCGCTGCCGCGCTGGGTGCCAGATCCGGAGGACGCGCCAGCCCATGGTGCGCAGGGTGCGGGTGACGCGGCGGTCGCGGGTGCGGTGGGCGGAAAGCTTTTCCGCCAGAAGGCGGCGTTGGTTTTCGGCGGCGTGGCGTGGAGCGGGCAGCCGGGCCAGAAGCAGCCGTCGGCGAAGACGGCGCGGCGGTGCGGGCGGAAAACGAAGTCGGGTTTCACGCGGAAGGCCTTCAACTTCAGACCTTCACCTTTCCACTGGAGCGAAGCGCCTCGCCGCCAGCCGGTGATGCCGTGGACGCGGAAGAGCGCGAGGAGGCGCAGCTCGTTGGCAGCATTGCCACGCGAGCGGAGGGCGGAGATCCCGGTCGAGTGTTTTCGCCTTGTGAAAATTTCGGCCACGACGCCGGTTCGATTTTGGCAGCTGCCGAAAGGCGTGAATCTACGGGGTGGCTCGCCTCTGTAGCGTCTCGGCGTCGACGCGGTCTTTGCCGCGACCGGTGGCGAGTTTGTTTTTGATCAGATCGACCACGGAAATGAACGGAACGGAGAGGCCGTTGACCTCGACCTCGATGCGCCGGACGTAGGCGTCGGCAAACGCCACACCCGTTATACTGGTCAGCACTTCCAGCCGGACCGGTTCATGGCCGATGCGCACGACGTTGTCCGGCACGATGAACCTGGCCGGCTTCAGCGCGGTGCGATCAAAGCCGAACTCGCCTTAGACCTCCACGAGGCGGGCGGCATTTTCCTGTGAGGCTTCGACAAAGACATCGAGATCGCCGGTGTAGCGGGGATCCCCGTGATAGGCCACCGCGTAGCCACCGACGACGATGTAGCGAACGTTACGCTCGTTGAGTAACCTCAAAAAATCCGCGAAGTCGTTGTGAAGCGTAAGCATCGGGATTGAAGGATTTGCGCAGGAGTTCCAAGGCGGCGAGTCGGTGTTCGGCCGGTTGTGCGAGCCAATAGTCCACTTGGCTGTCGTCGTCCTGCAATCGCCCGACGGAGAACGCGGAGCGGTCGAGAGAAAAGGTCGATTCGCGGATGGCGGACATAAAAAAAAGGTAGCTGTCCCGCGAAGTGCGGCAAGGCCTGTTTGCGCGGTTCGACGATTTCGGCGCTACGCGCTCTGTCCCAAATGCAGGAGCCGCCGACGCACGAGCCGCACTGTATTTTCGCGCTTCAACTCATGCTCCAAAATCCGCAGCACGCGCCAGCCGAGCCGGCGCAGGCTGCGGGTGACGAGGCGGTCGCGGGTGCGGTTGGTGGCGATCTTCTTTCTCCAGAAGGCGGCGTTGGTTTTCGGCTGCGTCGCGTGGAGCGGGCAGCCGGGCCAGAAGCAGCCGTCGGCGAAGACGGCGAGGCGGTGCGGGCGGAAAACGAAGTCGGGTTTCACGCGGAAGGCCTTCAACTTCAGACCTTCACCTTTCCACTGGAGCGAAGCGCCTCGCCGCCAGCCGGTGATGCCGTGGACGCGGAAGAGCGCGATGAGTCGCAGCGCGGTGGCCGCGTTGCCGTGCGAGCGGAGGGCCGACATCACGGCGGAGCGTTTTCGCGGCGTGAATATGTCCGCCATGGTGTCGTGGGAGACTTAGCGGTAGATTTCGCGGCGGTGGCCGACGGCGAGGAGATGAATTTCGTTTTTCACGGCGTCGAACGTATAGATGATCCGGTAGTCGCCGACGCGCAGGCGATAGCGGTGGCCGCCGGTCATGCGATAGTGGGGAAACGAGCCGAGGCGCAGGCCCATCGCGTCGATTTCCGCTTCGATCCGCCGGCGGATTTCATCCGGCAGGTGCAGAAACACATCGTCAAACGCCGAGTAGTAAACCTGCAAGGCGCGGCTCATGGGCGGGCGAGCCTAAGCGCGAGTGCGGGGGCGCAGGTCGGTGGCCATTTCCTGTTCGGAGCGCTCGATCCGGGCCTGAAACTCCGGGGTCATCTCCAATTGGTCCTCAAGCTGCTGGTCGAGCCATTCGCGCACTTGGCGCATCTCGTCGGGCGAAAGCCGACTGAGGGCGGATTCAATTTCCTGCACGGTGCTCATGCGCGGACCGTAGCCGTGACTTGGTATGATTCAACTCAGGAGTTGATTGACCACGGGTCACCCAGGTGCTGGACGAAAAGTGCCGGAAGCCGAGCAGAGACGGGATGCTTCGTGAGCGTGGTGGTGAGAACGTTGATTTGCGCCAAAGCCCGGCGGAGGCGGGCGAGGAGGCGGGGTTCGTTCTTGGGCTTCAACTCGTGTTCCCAAATCCGCAGCACGCGCCAGCCGAGGGTGCGGAGCGTGCGGGTGACGAGGCGGTCGCGGGCTCGGTTGCGGGCAATTTTTTCGCGCCAGAATTGGGCATTCTGCTTGGGCTGGGTGGCGTGGAGCGGGCAGCCGTGCCAGAAGCAGCCGTCGACGAAGACGGCGAGGCGGTGGGCCCGGAAGACGAAGTCGGGGTTCACGCGGAAGGCCTTCAACCTCGGCCCTTCGCCTTTCCGCCGGAGCGTGGCGCCGCGGCGCCAGCCGGTGAGGCGGTGGGCGCGGAAGAGCGCGAGGAGGCGCAGCTCGGTAGCGGCGTTGCCCCGCGAGCGGATGGCGGACATCACCGCGGAGCGCTTTCGTTTGGAGAAGACGTCGGGCATGGGCTCCACCCGGACGCTACCGAAGCTTTATTTGAAATGCGAAAAGCTGGTCGAGGAATTCCGAGCGGATCAGCCGCCACGGATAGCCATGGTTGCGGATGCTTCCGTTTGGTTTTTCGGACATCGTGAATTCGAAGACGATGTTGCGATGAACCACGAGTTCGACGAATCGTGCGATGCTCGGTCGGTCGCAGTAAACGAGTTCCTCGTATGAAAACTGGGTCTTGCTTTTCGTCGGGCGCGTCTTCGCCTTCACGAATGCGGTTCGCGAATGTTTTTCGAGGAGACGGCCTTCAAGTTGAGCAAATGACCAATGGCCCAAGGGAAGCTGTTCTTTTCTGAGATCGATTTTGCGCTGTTGGTTGATCACGGCCAAGAGCAGCCCCAGATTATTTGGAGTCGTGGTGAGTTGAGAGTAGCAGGTGTAGAGTCCGTCGGCTGCGGGCCGTCCCAAAACACGGATTCGCTCCTTGGCCGTCGTGTTCACGGACCAACTGGGGCCTTCTTGGAAGAGGTTGATCTTTGTCGAGTCAGCATTCTCGCCGTCTTTCGTTCCCTTGCATTTGATTTCGATACCTTTGAAGTCGGCCTTTTGGTCGTTGTTTTCTTCGATGCCGAGCAATGACTCGAAGGTATAGCCGATCCCGGTGTCGCCAGTGCGCAACGCGTCGATCCAACCGCGTTCTTTTATCTGATCAAACTTGGCTAGTAATTCTTGGAGTGTCGGGTCGGCAGCGAAGGCTTCAGAATCAACCGGGCGAACGATGAACCGGCCCGATGCTGCTGAAACTTCGTCGCCAAAAACGAGGCGAAAGAGTTCGGAGAATCGACCGCCCGGAGCTGAATTCGCGCAATCAAAGTAATAGGTAGATGTTCCGTCCGTATGCTTCGCTTTCAAGAAAACCACGATGCGGTGCGCACTGGTTAGGTCGTTCAGTGAACCGTGCAGCCTCGTGATACGTCGTTCGGGGTAACGCTCGTAGTATTTGTAGGCCAAAGTCGCCGCAGTGCCATTGATTGCATCGAAAGCCGAAAATTCCTCGGTCGCGTTTTTCGTTGGGTCCAGAATTGGGGAATTCGGAAAAAATGAGTATGAATCGGACGGGATAAGGACTCCGTGGCGTCCGGAATCGTCATTCTTGGTCAGCACCTTCGCGAAGACCTCGCCCGAGGTGAAAATCTTGCCCGCTTTCTTGGCCTGATTTGATGCGTAACCAAAGAGAGAGGTCATGCATTTTTGGCAGCCGATTTTTTTTGAGGTCGTCTTTGAGTATGAGCGTCGTAGCGCGCTGGAGCCTCAGCCAAGACTAAGTCCGGGGTATGGTTGGGATCGTGTTTGAGGGCTTCAGCCACGGCCATCGCTATGCGCTCAACAACGGGGACTACTACGGAATTTCCGAACTGGCGGTAGGCTTGAGTATCGGAAACCGGAATTTTGAGTGAATCCGGATAGCCCATTAGCCGAGCGCACTCGCGGGGAGTAAGACGGCGCGGGTTCTTGCCGTTCCCTTGTGAAACGAGGATTTCAGAGCCGTCCTTGTGGTATCGCGCGCTGAGCGTTCGGGTCGTGTCTTTTCCGGTGACTAATCCAAACCCAAAACCATTTCCGGCGGCTTGGTGTTTTTTCGCGTAGTTTTGGAGATACTGCCAAAGGTGATCTGAAAGCGTGTATTTTTCCGGCACGTGGTGCTCGAGAATGCTTTCCAGCTTGGGTTCCTGTTTGGGGAAAACTGGAAACTCAAAGTATCGCGGCTTTCGGAATCCGACCAAAAATACTCGCTCGCGGTGCTGGGGGACGACGCTGCGTGCATCGATCACTTTGTAGTGAACTTGATAGCCGAGTGCCTCGGTCAGTGTTTCATAGATAACCTTAAATGTGCGCCCTTTGTCGTGGCTCTTGAGGTTCTTGACGTTCTCCAGAACAAAGGCTGCCGGTTTGTGGTAGTCCAGAATCTCGGCGATGGAAAAGAAGAGGTTACCCTGCTTCTCATCGTCGAAGCCGTGCTTGCGGCCCAGACTGTTTTTCTTCGAAACCCCGGCGAGGTGAAGGTGCCTCGAATTAGTGGACACAGACAACCGGGTTGACGGGTAGCTGTTTGGTCGCTTCCGAGGACAGGAGCCGAAGAGCTTGCCGCAGGAAGCGACCAAACAGCGGAGGAT
>JBIKOK010000330.1:0-5641 GCA_044358025.1 Opitutaceae bacterium | reverse complement strand
TTTCCCAGTCCGGCCCAGGGTACGGAATTTCATTCGCGGTCAATCGCAGACGTCACCGTCTGCTTCTGCGGATCCCGGCCGTCAGGCGGTCGACCGGGTTTGAATCCGTCGTCGTCCTCGTACCCTTCCCGCGCAAGGCCCATACCGAGGAGAAGGGTGATTACCAAAAAAATCCCGATCGCGACTATGGAATAGATCTCAGCCATTCCCCACCTTAGCCACCCGGGCGCGAGCCGTAAATCGGGTCCATCCCTGATTCCTCGGGATAATTTTTACCCCGCGCCCCGCACCAACGTGAGGCTGGCGGTCATGCCCGGGCCGGGCACGTTGCGCACCAGCGTGAAATTCCCGCCGCCGCGCTGCGCAAAATTCCGCGCCAGCCCCAATCCCATGCCGATGCCCTGCTGCTCAAATTTCTCCCGGCCAAACTGCCGCATCACCCCAAATCGCTCCAGCTCCGCCTCGCTCATCCCGCGTCCGCCGTCAGTCACCCGGATTTCGCAAGCCGAAGGGGAAACCACGATCTTCACCTGCACCCCTGCTCCCGGCAGTGAAAACTTCAAGGCGTTCTCCACCAGATGGGCGATCACCCGCTCCAACCCCACGTTCGGCACCATGACCGTCGTCGGCTCGCCTTCGATCGACAGATCCCCCGCGCGGCCATACCGCGAAACAGATTTCTCGCACCAGCGCCGCAATGCCTCGGCGGTGATCTCGGTTTGCCTCAGCTTGGCGCCGCCGTCCCGCTGCTCCGCGCCCTTGGCCGACTCCAGCCATGACCAGAGCGAAAAATCCTCTGCGATGCCGAGCAAACGCTGCCCCGAGAGCCCAATCTGCTGGCCGTAGTCCACCAGATCTTTCCCCGCCAGCGTTTCGCCCGACTCACCCATCAGCACCATCAAATCGGCGTAGCCGATGATTCCCGCGAGCGGCGTGCGCAGCTCGTGAGGCAACACCCGCATCAAAAACTGCTGCTGTTGCTGCAGGCGATCGTTGAGCAGCGCTGCGCGCGCTATCCTCACCTCGATGGTCTTCAACAAATCCGCCGCCAGATAAGGCTTCGTCACATAGTCGTCCGCCCCGAGCGACATGCCCATGCGCTGGTCCCTCGTTTCGGCCTTGGCCGACATGATGATAAACGGCGTGGCGCAGTAATCGTGGTCGCCCCGGACCCGCCGGAGCAGCTCGAATCCATCGCACCGCGGCATGCGCACATCGCTTAGGATCAGGTCGGGCCTCACCTGCGGCAGCGCCTCAATCGCCTCTTGCCCGTCCTGCACCGCCACGACCCGGTAACCCTCCGCCAGCAAAGTTTCTTCCGTGATCTCCCGAATGAGTCGGTCGTCTTCGGCCATCAAAATCGTGCGGGGCAATGATCTAGTCGTCATAAGGAGGTGGGCGTAATCCCAGTGAATGAATTCGACGACGGCACGCGGTCGATGAAGGGCAGCGTTGGCACAGGCCGGCGAAGTTCCCGGGGGAACTTCGCCGTAAACGTGGAGCCCTGTCCCTCCCGGCTCTCAACCTCCACCTTGCCGCCGTGAAACGACGCGCACCGCTGGACAATCGTCAGCCCAAGGCCCGTGCCCGTCACCGTGCCACTGTTGCCGGCCCGGAAAAACGGCGTGAAAAGTTTCTTCTGATCTTTCTGTGGAATGCCCCTCCCTCGGTCTGTGACTGACAGCCACCACTCCCTCTCGTCGGCCCCCACGTGCACCGACACGATCTCCGCCGAATACTTCAGCCCGTTGGAAACCAGATTTTCAACCAGCGCGCGCATATTGGTTTCACACACCGCCACCGTAAATCCCGCAGGTAGGTCTAGCTCCAATTGGAGGCGCTGATTTACCGGCGCGACTGCGATTCCATTCATGATCTTCGCCAGAAAAACCCCCAGTTCCAGCCGCTGCGGCACGGCCGACGCCAAGTGCTCGATCCGATTCAGCAGCAGCACCTGATCCACCAATTCACGCAGGGTTCCCAGGGCCTGCCCCTGCAGCTCCAGCCAACGCCTAAAATCGCCCATGTTCGGCCCGGCCGCCCCGGCGACACTTTTGCTCATCAAATACTGCACCCCGATGATGGCGGTCAGCGGCGTGCGAAATTCATGCGACACCATGGAGACAAATTCCCGCTGCATCACCAAGTATTCGTCCCGCCGCCGCGCGATGTCGTCCCACTGAGCCTGCATCCGCCGCGCTTCAGTCACGTCTTTGATCAACGTGCACACATGCGTGACATCTGAAGAACCGATCCGCATCGGCAGCTTTTCGACTTCGAGCACCCCCTCGCGATCGCCCCACGAGAGCGGAAAATCGAATCGTTCCGCCGTGGCGGTGGTGACGACGCGTTGAGCCACTGTTCTCCAGAAGGGGAAGCGGCTCTCGTCCGTCGGGCACAGCTTCAAGCCTTGCGGCGTCTCCTTCGGATCGATTCCCAAGCCGAGAAACGACGAGGCCGCCTGATTCACGAACTCGTACTCCCCGGCCAGATTGCGGATGGTGACTCCCACCGGCACCGTGTTCAAAAAAACGCGAAACATCGTTTCGCTCCGCTCCAACCGCTCGCTCAGCCGCACCCGCTCGGACACATCCTGACAGTTGCACACGATACCACCGTTCGACAGCAGTGAGAGCGAAAGCGCCTGCGGAAAGAGCGATCCGTCCCGGCGCTTCCCCTGCACCAGGCCCCGCCACCGCCCCTTGGCCGCCAACTCCGGAAACACCCCCTGTTCGATCTGGCGCATCCCCTCGGCGGAATAGAGCACCCGCCAGGATTTCCCAATGAGCTCGTCCATTGTCTCGTAGCCAAACACGGCAAGATGCTCGCGATTGAGATAGAGGAAGTTTCCCCCGGCATCCGTCACTGCGATCCCCTCATGCGCTTCCTCGATGGCTCCGCGGATCACGCTCGACCAATCCTTGGCCGACGACTCCCCATAAACACTCGACACCGAACCGGCCACCAACACTCGCCCCTGCTCGTGGTGCAACACCATCGAGGCGCGCAGCGTGCGCCGGCGCCCATCGCGTCCAAGCGACTGCACCACCCGCACGACTTTCCCGTAAAGCCTCAAATCCTCCCGCAGCGTGTTCGCCGACGCCCGATCCAAGGCATCCACCGCGCGGGTCCACGCCTCCGGGTCGGCCAACATCTCCTCGCGCGTCAAATTGAAGAAATCCTCGCAGGGGCCGTCCAGTTTCAGGAACTTCCGGGAAACTTGGTCGAGGACAAACACCAGTTTCAATTCCGTCGCCTCCCATTGGCGCAGCGCCGCCACCGCCACGGACTCGTCCTCGGCCGCCGGCTCGAACGAGTCGCTAGGATTAATCGAGCGGACGGTCGTCATGACGAAATCGCGCCCACCCCGCGATGGTTTGAATCCGCCCCACTCCAGTCCACCGATACCGTAGACGCGCTCACCAAGCCGAGACTCATCGCGACCTGGAAAAACCCCGCCGCCCCCTTGATATTCATCCGCGCCTTGATCCGCGCTCGGGCTTTGTAAGCCGCCGACGCCGAAATCCCCAACTCATCCGCAATTTCCTTCAGCGCCCGCCCCATCGCCAGCCGCCGCAAGATCAACATATCCCCGGCCACGAGCGGCTTGACTGACTTGCGCTGCCACACGAAATCCCGCAGCAGCTCGCTCATCCGTGAATTCAGCGGAAAATTCCCCGCCGCCACCGCGCGCAGCGTGGAAAAAAGCTCCTCCACCGCCATCGACTTCTCCACAAACGCACTCACCCCCTGCGCATAAGCTTCTACAATCACACTGTCCGTCCCCAGTCCACTGCACATCACCAGCCTCGCCTCGGTTCGATTCGCCCGCAAAGCCTCCAACAACTCCAGCCCGCCCATGCCCGGCAGCATCAAGTCCACGATCACAATATCCACCGCCAAACCCGCCAACCGCTTCAGCGCCGTCTCGCCGTCGTTTGCTACACCGACCACCGTGAAATCACCGGACCGGTTCAGCATTTCCGCCAAGACCTCCGCAAAAATCGGATGATCATCCACGATAAACGTTCGGATCGGCGACTTGGCCCGAGGCGCGTGGGCTCGGCTGACAGCGCTGGTTTGCATTATACTCAACCAAACGGACAGAGACCGGGCCCAAGCGAACTAATTTAAGTCCAATAATCGCCATCGGATTTAGGGAGTAACACCCATCATTTTTTCGAAACCCCCTCTCCTGTAGTTCGCCGCGACCCGACCTCACCGGCTCCGTTTGCGCCAATGGTGACGAGGGCCCCACCCCTCCGCCGCGGCGGGCAGCCGCTTACGCTTCGCCTGATCCGCCGGGACCCCATCATCGCCAACCCCCACATCCTCTCTCGCGAGAAAGCGCCGCTCTCTATGAGGCCCAAAGGCTTCCTCCCGGCGCTCCCGCCCCTCGAAGTCCGCGACGGCCTCGCCTCCCTCCGCACCCCCGCGCAAGTGCCCGTGCCGGTCCCCGGAACCTTTCGGCCGACCATGTCGTCGCTGCACCGGACCCGCGAACCGGCGGAATACATGAGTTGAATCCCGCCAACGCTCCTCCCACAAAGGTGCTCCGTCCGCGTCGGCTCCGCTTGTTCTCCGGGCTCGCGCTTCGTCCGTCCCCACCTTCATCACCCCGCTATGATTTCCCCACGTCTTTTGAGCTGTATCATCCCCGCGCTGCTCGCCATCGCCTCGGCCGCCGATCCCGCCCCGCGCCGCCCCAACATCCTCTGGCTCGCCGGCGAGAATCTCGCGCACGACCTCGGTTGCTATGGCGCGCCGAATGTCCGCACGCCCCACCTCGACCGGCTCGCGGCCGAGGGCGTGCGCTACACCAACGTCATCGCCACCAATCCCACCTGCGCGCCCAGCCGCTCCGCGTTCTTCACGGGCATGTATCAGACCACCACCGATACGCACCCCATGCGCTCGCACCGCACCGACGCCTATCGCCTGCCCGAAGGCGTGCGGCCCGTCACCCACCGCCTCCGCGACGCCGGCTACTTCACCGCCAACCTCAAAACCCTCGACGGAAAAGAAATCGGCACCGGCAAACTCGACCTCAACTTCGTCAACGAAGGCCCCCTCTACCACGAAAACTCCGGCGATTGGTCCGCCCTGCCGAAAGACCGCCCGTTCTTCGCCGTCGTCAACGCCATGGAGTCCGAATACGACATCTACGACCGCCAGACGTGGAAACACCCGCGCGCGGAATGGGTCGGGGAGCGCGAGCACGCGAAAATCGCCACGCCCGCCAACGTCACCCCGCCGCCCTACTACCCCGATCACCCGGTCGTGCGCGAGGAATGGGCGCGTTACCTGAATTCCGTCTCCGGCATGGACAAACGCTTCGGCGTCGTACTCGAAAAACTCCGCGCCGAGGGTCGCGAGGACGACACCGTGATCATCTTCTTCGGCGACAACGGGCGCCTGGAGCCCCGCGGCATCCACTGGTGTTACGACAGCGGCCTGCGCGTTCCGCTGATCATTCGTTGGCCGAAAAATTTCCCCGCCCCCGCCCGCTACGCCCCCGGCACCGTGAACGACGAAATGGTCAGCCTCCTCGACCTCACCGCCACCACCCTCGTGGCCGCAAACGTCCCGCGCCCGCTGTTGCTGCAAAGCCACAGTCTGATCGGCGAGCGCACGTCTCCGC
>JBIKOK010000120.1:0-18773 GCA_044358025.1 Opitutaceae bacterium | reverse complement strand
GGGCGGAAAATGAGGACGCGGGAGGAGTCGTTGGCGGCGGGGGACGCGGGCCCGGCGGTCGAGTCGGTGAGCGCGTTTACGCGGCGCGTGAAGACGGTGCTGGAGAGCGGGGTCCGGCCGGGCTGGGTGCGCGGGGAGGTGACGAACCTGCGGGCGCAGGCGAGCGGCCATGTTTATTTTGCGTTGAAGGATGCGGGGGCGCAGCTGAGCGCGGTGATGTTTCGCGGCGATGCGGCGCGGCAGACGGTGAAGCTGCGCGAAGGGGTGCAGGTGGTCGTGTATGGGGAGGTGAGCGTTTACGAGGCGCGCGGGCAGTATCAGCTGATCGTGCGGGTGGTGATCGAGGACGGGGTGGGGAAATTGCAGCGGGAGTTTGAGGCGCTGAAGGCGCGGCTCGCGGCGGAGGGGTTGTTCGCGGCGGAGCGGAAGCGGGCGATTCCGGCGATGCCGGCGTGCGTGGGATTTGTGACGTCGCCGACGGGCGCGGCGGTGCAGGATTTCCTGCGCATCCTGCGGCGGCGCGGATGGCGCGGCCGCGTGGTGGTGTTGCCGGCGAAGGTGCAGGGGGAGGGCGCGGCGGCGGAAATGGCGGCGATGCTGGCGCTGGCGCAGGAGCTGGGGATTTTCGACGCGATCGTGATCGGGCGGGGTGGCGGGAGTCTGGAGGATTTGTGGGCGTTCAACGAAGAGGTGCTCGTGCGGGCGGTGGTGGCCTGCGCCGTGCCGGTGATTTCCGCGGTGGGGCACGAGATCGATTTCACATTGTGCGATTTTGCGGCGGATGTGCGCGCGGAGACGCCGAGTGCGGCGGCGGAGCTGATTTCGAGTGAGTTTGTGGCGTGTGCAGAACGCACGGCGCAGGCGGACGAGGCGATGCGCACGTTGCTCGAAAGCGCGGTGGCGCGCGCGGGCGAGCGGCTCGATCATGCACGGTCGCGGTTGCGGCTGCTATCGCCGGGCGGGCAGATCGAGCAGGGGTTTCTGCGGCTTGATGATTTTTCGAACCGGCTGGGCGCGGCGCTGCGGTCTTCGGTGCAGACGCACCGCCAACACCTCGCGGAGGCGCGCGCGCGGCTGGCGCACGCCTCGCCGCAGACGCGGGTGGAGCAGGAGTCGCAGCGGCTGCTCTCGCTCTGGAAGCGGTTGCAGGCGGCGAGTCCGGCGTCGGTGTTGCACCGCGGCTTTGTGATCATGCGCGACGAGGCGGGCACGCCGGTGGCGCGGCGGGACGCGGTGCGGGCCGGGCAGGCGTTGACGGCGGAGTTTGGCGACGGCACGGCCAAGGTGCGGGCGGAATAGGGGCGGGCGGCGGCGGGCCGGCAAAATTAGCTTGGCAGACGTGGGGGCCTAATAATTATCAAACGCGACCCTGTCGTGGCCGGACCCGTGTGCCGGCCGAGTCGCAACCCCCCACTGTTATGACCCTTCCCTCCCGTCCCTTCCGGGCCGCCGCTTTGGCGCAGCCTGTTTTTATCCGTGTGTGCGGTGCCGTCCTGGCCTGCAGCGCCGTCGCGCTCCGCGCGCAAACGTCCCCGGCCCCGGCTGCCGCCGGTGACCAGGTGGTGCGGTTGTCCGAGTTCCAAGTCAGCACGTCGGCCGACAAAGGCTACCGGGCGGGCAACTCGGTGTCTGCGACGCGCATTGATACGCCGATCAAGGATCTGCCGTTTTCGATCAGCGCGTTTACCCAGCAGTTCATCGCCGATGTGGGGGCGCGCGACCTGTTCGACGTGGTGCAGTATGCGCCGAGCGTGACGAGCGCGGGCCGCGAGTTTAACGCCGGCAACGCGGTCTATACGATCCGGGGCTTCGATCAGGCGCCGCAGCACAACGGCTTTGTGGGCGAAGGCTACATCGACACGCTGACGGTCGAGCGCGTCGAGGTTGTGAAAGGTCCGTCGTCCGTGCTCTACGGCCAGGTGGCACCGGGCGGCACGGTGAACTACATCACGAAGCGGCCAGGGGCCAGAGCGTCGACCACGGTCAATGCGCAGATCGGCACGCAGAGTTTTTGGCGGACGACGCTCGATGTGAACCAACCGCTCGTGGGCAAGACGCTGTTGTTTCGTTTCAACGGCGCGTATGAGAATGGCTTTGAATTCATCAAGCCGGGCAAGCAGGGCACGACGGTGCTGGCTCCCGTGGTGACGTGGCGGATCTCGGAGCGGGTGGCCTTGACGGTGGATTACCAATGGTTCTCGCGGCGCGAGACGCCGCCGCAGGCGCACATCAAGCCGAACACGGAGGTGGTCGCGCTGCCGCCCGCGAGCGGCATCCTCAGTGCCACGGGCGTCTTGATCAACCCGCTCGACAACAGCGATCCGGGTTTCCTGAGCTACTATCCGCTGCCCCGGTCGTTCAACTATGCGTCGAACAACGACCACCGGTTCACGGACTATGAGACGATCAATGCCGAACTGACGGCGAAGATCACCGACACGTGGACCGCCCGGGCGAACTTCAATTGGAGCAAGAACCGGGTGGCGCAGAAGCTCACTGGTCTCGGTGCGGTCAGTATCACGGTGCCGCCCAGCTACTATCCCGCGGGAGCGACCCTACCCATTTCGTCGGCCAATTATTTGATCGCGGCCCGCGCCTACGCGGCCGATCTGCTGAACAACATCAACCTCGCGCTCAATGCGCCGGCCGCGCAACTCGGACGTCGCAAACGGCTCCAGGAGTCGTTCGGGCAGAGCAAGTCGTCGCAGGTGGAATTGGCCGGAAATTTCACGATGAACGGCATCAAGGTGAAGCCGCTGTTCGGTGCGCTCTACAACGAAGCGCGCGGGTTTGGTCGCTTGCGGCAATCGCCCACGGCGCAGTTCTTCCCGGTGTGGGACATGAAGAATTCCGCCACGTGGGACTACACGACCGATTTCGACCCGGTGACGCTGCCTTTCTCGACGAACAACCTGTCGGTGACGCGCAACACGGCGGCCTACGGGGTGCTCAACGTCAGTTTGCTGGAGGACCGCCTGACGGCGGTGCTCGGGGCCCGGCGCAGCACCGCCAGCGGTTCGACGGACAACTACCTGGCGCCGGCTGCGAGTTTGGCGAAGGTTGAAAACAAAAAGACCACGCCGCAGGTCGGGCTCGGTTGGAAAGCCACGCGCGACGTGATGTTCTACGGCTCCTACAGCGAGTCGTTTGTGCTCAACGCCGCGGCGCTGACGAAGGAAAACGTCCCGACGGGACCCGCGGCGCCGACGACGTCCAAGGGCTACGAGTTCGGCGTGAAGACGGATTTGTTCAACGGCCGGGTGTCCACCACGCTCGCAGTTTTCCAAATCGACCAGAAGGACCGGATCCTGCGTTTCAATTCCTTCAGCGCAACGGGCGTGACGGTGACGAACAGCCAGCAAGGGACCTTGGACCGCAGCAACGGCATTGAAGCGGAGATCACGTGGTCGCCGATGGACCACTGGCAGATTTATGCCAGCGGTGCGATGAACGACATCCGGGTGAAGCAGGTGCCGAAGGGCGTGGAGGTTTTCCTCGGCACGCATCCGGAGGCGACCGTCAAGGCGCTCTTCAATTTGTGGACGCGCTATTCGTTCAAGAACGAAGCGCTGAAGGGCGTCTGGGTCGGGGCGGGCTTCAACCACACCGGCCAGAAGGCGCAGCGCACCAACAATCCCAAGCTCTTCCTCCCGGCAGAGACGCTGTGGAATTCGGCGGTGGGCTACGATTGGAAGTGGCAGGGTCGGCCGATGAACGCGGCGCTGAATTGGCAGAATATGGGCGACATCGAGTATTTTCCGGCGAACCAGCAGCGCGGGATGCCGGGCCGCGCCGTGCTTTCGCTGACGGCGAAATACTGACCGAAGGGTTTTCCTCCGCGAGAAATCAAGCCCGCCCATGGGGCGGGCTTTTTTATTCCCGGCGAAAACCGGGAATATTCGCGGCCGGGGGTTGCTCTCCGCAGGCGGATGATTTCACGTCTGCGCTTCTCCCGTCTGGTGCCGGCCATCGTGGCCGGTGTCGCCGCCGAAATGAACATGAACAAGTCCACTCCGCCCCCTCCGCCCGCTGGGCCGAAAGGCAAAGATGCCCTCACCGGTGCGCCCGGGGAAACGTCCGCCTGCGGGCTGCCGTCGAACGTGGTCATCGACCTGAGCAAGGCGACGGTGCGGCGGACGGACGCCGAGTGGCAGGCGCTGCTCACGCCGATGCAGTTTCGCGTGGCGCGGCAGCAGGGCACGGAGCCGCCGTATCAGAACGCGTATTGGGACCACCACGAGGACGGGGTGTATTTCTCGGTGTGCAGCGTCACGCCGCTGTTCGATTCCCGGGACAAGTTCGAGAGCGGCACGGGTTGGCCGAGTTTCACGAAGCCGATCGAGCCGGCGTGGGTGGGCGAGACGGTGGATACGAGCCACGGGATGCGGCGCGTGGAGTCGCATTGCAGCGTCGACGGCGCGCATTTGGGCCACGTGTTTCCGGACGGGCCGCGGGCGCAGGGCGGGCTGCGGTACTGCATCAACAGCGCGGCGCTGCGGTTCATGCCGCGGAAGGAGTTCGAAGGCTGGGTCGAGCAGCTGCGGAAGAACGGCGCGAGCGCCGGTCCGCCATGAGAATGTAACACAAGCGGGGTTGGCTCGGCACAGGAGCCGCTCACGGTCTCCCCAATGTCAATTTCCGGGGCCGCTACGAAGGCCTTCACACCCAATCTGGTGGCCGCAGCGCTCTGCGCGGTCGTGACGATTGCCTACGCCGGCAGTTTTGGCGGGCTTGTGTTTGGCGGGCCGCTGGAGCCGTTCGTGGGGCGCGCCGTGATCGCGGCGCTGGTGAGCAGCGTAGTCGTGATGTCCATGTTGGCCTGGCGAAGTTCGTTTTTCTTTGGCTTGGGCGGTCCCGACTCGAATCCGGCGGCCATTTTGGCGTTCACGCTGGCGGCCGTGACCAGTGATATTTTGCAGGGGTCCAGGGTGGCTCCCGCGGAGCTCGTGCCGACGGCGCTGATGTCGCTCTTTCTTTCCGCCTCGGGCTGCGGCTTGATTCTGTTTGTGATGGGCCGACTGCGGTGGGGGCGCTACGTGCGTTATATTCCGCATCCGGTGGTGGGGGGATTTCTCGCCGGCAGCGGCTACCTGCTGCTGGCCGGCTCGTGGAAAATGCTGACCGGCGAGCCGCTGACCGTGTCCAATCTTGGGGTGGTCGCGGGGGTACACCCGCTGGCGTGGAGCAGTGTGGCGCTGGTCGCGGTAGCGTTACTGGTGCTGACCCGCGTGATCCGGCATTTCCTCGTGATCCCGCTCGTGCTGGTCGGGGCGATGGTGGTGTTTCACGCCTTGCGGATGGCTTGGGGGATAGATCTGGCGGCGGCCCGGCAGGCGGGATTGTTGATGGCGCCGCTGCAGGTCGGGGAATGGACGCATGCCGGGAATTTTCCCTACGGGGACGTGCGGTGGGATTTGCTTTTGCTGCATCTCAAGGATTTCGGAGCGATGACGATGGTCGCGGTCATCACGATCTTGCTGAACACGACGAGCCTCGAAGTGGCGACCAACCGCGAAGGTGACGCCGATACGGAGCTCAAGTCGCTCGGTCTGGCGAACCTGCTGATCGGTTTCGGCGGCGGGATGGTGGCGGTGAATTCGTTCAATCGGAGCATGCTGAATCTGAAGGCGGGGGCGAACTCGCGCTGGTCCGGTCTCCTCTGTGCGCTGATCGTGCTCGGCACGGCGCTCCTCGTTCCGGGCTTGATCGGTTTGATGCCGAAGCCCGTGCTGACCGGGCTGATTCTCTTTTTCGGCATCGGTCTGCTCATGACGTGGATGGTCGAATCCCGGCTGACCATGCCCTGGAGCGACTACTTGATCGTGCTGGCGATTCTGGGGAGCGTGGCGGTCCACGGCATGGTGCCCGGGGTGATGCTCGGACTGGTGACCGCGTGCGTCAGCTTCGTGTTTACGCTCAGCAAGAGTCCGACGATCCGCGGCAACTTCTCGCTGCTCAATCGCCGTTCCAACGTCGAGCGGCCGGCGCCTCAAGCGGAGATTCTCCGGACCCACGGGCAGGCGATGCGCGGGTTTGTTCTGCAAGGTTTTCTGTTCTTCGGCACCACGAGCCGCCTGCTCGACGAGGCGCGGGCGGCGTTGGAACGGACGCGGTTTGTGCTGCTCGATTTTCGCCTCGTGCACGGGGTCGACGGGTCGTCGACCGTGGCGCTCAAGAAATTGCGGACACTGTGCGCGGACGCGAAGATCACCCTCGTTTTTACGGGCATGTCGCGTGAGGTCGAATCGGTGCTGCGGCTGGGCGGGGTGGCGGCCGACAACCTCACGTTGCGCACCTTTCCCGATATTGATCATGCGCTCGAGTGGTGTGAGGACCAAGTGATCGCGGCGGCGCTGCCGAGTTCGGAATTTCAGGCGGCCCTCGCCGGTGTCCTTTCCGCCGAAGAAGTCACCTATCTCATTGCGCATTTTGAGCGCGTCGAGGTGGCGTGCGATGCGCCGCTGATCAAGCAAGGAGACTCCAGTGATTCGATGTTCATCATCGAGCACGGTCGCGTAAGCGTCTATCTGCGGCTCGGTGACACGACAGAAGCAGGCGGACGGCGGCTGCGGTTGCGGACCTTTACGGTCGGCACCGTGGTCGGCGAAATGGGGCTTTACACGGGTGCGCCCCGCGCGGCGGACGTCGTCGCCGACGTGTTGACCCGTGCGCTCAAGCTGAGTGGCGCACAGGTTGCCGTGCTGGAGAAGCGCAGGCCCGAACTCGCGAACAAGCTGCACCGGTTCGTCGTGCGCAGTCTCGCGCAGCGGCTGGCCGGTGCCAACGCTCAGTTGAACGCGCTGTCGTAAGCCGGTGGTTTAGAGTGGCGGGAACTTGACCCACTTGGCGCCGGCTTTGCCGGACTTCACGGCGGTCTCGATGAAGGCCATGCCGGCCAAACCGTCGGTGATCGTCGGGAAATCGTAGCCGTCCTTCGGGGCTTTGCGGCCCTCAAGGGAGTCGGCCATCGCCACGGCGGCGCTCCGGTAGACGTTCGCGAAGGCTTCGATGAAACCTTCCGGGTGAGCGAACGGGGTGCGCGTGGCACCGGCGGCGGCGGCGCTGACGTAGTTGTTGCCGCGGCGGTAAATTTGCTGCGGGGCGTCGGCTTTTTTCCAGATCAGTTCGTTCGGGTTTTCCTGGAACCACTGGAGCGAACCCTGGGTGCCGAAGACGCGGATGTTGAGGTTGTTTTCCTCCCCGCTGGAAATCTGCGAGGCGAAGAGGATGCCTTTTACGCCGCCGCTGAAGCGGACGAGGCAATTGCCGTCGTCGTCGAGGAGGCGGCCGGGGATGAAGGTCGAGAGCTCGGCGCAGATTTCTTCGACCTCGAGGCCGGTGATGTAGCGGGCGAGGTTGTGGGCGTGGGTGCCGATGTCGCCCATGCAGTTGGAGACGCCGGAGACGTTGGGGTCCATGCGCCAGTTGGCGATTTTGCTGACGGTCTTCGCTTCGAGGGCGGTGATCGCGTAGCCCTGCGGATACTCGACGACGATCTTCATGAGTTTGCCGAGCTTGCCGCGGCGGACCCACTCGCGGGCTTCTTTCACCATCGGGTAGCCGGTGTAGTTGTGGGTGAGGGCGAAAACTTTGCCGGACTTGTTGACGATGTCGCGGAGCTTGCGGCCCTCGGCGAGGGTGAAGCAGAGGGGCTTGTCGCAGACGACGTGGAAGCCGGCTTCGAGGAAGGTCTTGGCGACGGCGGCGTGGGTGTTGTTGCGCGTGACGATCGAGACGAAGTCGATGCGTTGGTCGGCGGGGAGGGCGGCCTCGGCCTGAGCCATTTCCTGGTAGGTGCCGTAGACGCGGGCGGGATCGAGGAAGAGATCGGCGCCGGAGGCCTTGGATTTTTCGGGGTCGGAGGAGAAGCAGCCGGCGACGAGATCGATCTCGCCATCGAGGCGGGCAGCCATGCGGTGGACGGAGCCAATGAAGGCACCACGGCCGCCGCCGATCATGCCCATGCGGAGTTTGCGATTAAGTTTCATAGGGAGAAGGGAGGTAGAGGAGGAAGGAGGCTGTAATCGGGATGGAACGAGAGGGCTCGAAGTGCGCGGGAAATTTCCGGCTGGATTGCCGCGTCGCTTCGCTCCCCGCAATGACAAGGCGGAGGGCGGGACGCAAAAAAGGGCGGGTCAGAGACCCGCCCTCCTTCGCTCAGAGCGCGACGGGTTTGCCGGTGGTGGCGGACTTGTAGGCGCCGTCGATGAGTTTCATCAGCGACAGGGCTTGGGACGGGGTGTTGAGGGGCTTTTCGGTGCCTTCGATGGTGCGCACGAAGTTCACGGCGGAGCGGACGCGGCCCATCGTCTCATCGGCTGGGACGATGATGTCGCGGTTCACGTGGCGACCGTTTTCGAGGGTGTAGAGCTGGCAGGCGTCGATGGCGGTATTGTCGAGGCCGTCGGTGCCGAAGAGGCGACGGACGAGGCCGCCGGCTTTCGTGCCTTGGAAGGTGACGGAGACCTCTTCGCGCTGGTTCATCTCGGCCCACGAGACGGCGAAGGACATGGACTGGCCCGTCTTGAAGGTGACGAAACCGTGGGCGGCGGCTTCGACGTCGGTCGTGCCGTTGGCGACATCGGGGATGCCCCACGGGCCTTTGAAGGCTTTGTTGGAAATGTGATCCTGGTAGGTGCGCGCGAGGACGTGGGCGGGCTCGGGATAGCCCATGAAGTGCATGCCGAGGTCGACCATGTGGAGGAGGTCGATGAGCGGGCCGCCGCCAGAGAGGGCTTTGGTGGTGAACCAGCCGCCGAAGCCGGGGATGCCGGCGCGGCGAATCCATTTCGCCTGGCAGGAGTTGATGGTGCCGATGGTGCCGTCGGCGATGTAGTCCATCATCGCGTAGCTCTCGGGGCGGGCGCGGTTGTTGAAATTAAACATCAGCGTCTTCTTCGCCTTGGCGGCGGTGGTCTGCATGACGGCCATTTCCTTGGCGCTGAGGGCCGGGGGTTTTTCGCAGAAGACGTGCTTGCCGGCCTTGAGGGCCTGGAGGGCGAGGGGCGCGTGGAATTTGTTGGGGACGATGACGGAGACGGCGTCGAGCTCGGGGAGTTTTTTGAGCATCTCGGCGACATCGGTGAAGATGCCGGGGATGTTGTGCTTGGTGGCGGCGCGGTGGGCGGCGGATTGATTGACGTCGCAGAGGGCGATGATTTCGGCGCCGGCTTGGCGGAAACCGGTGGCGTGATAGGCGGCCATGCCGCCGGCGCCGATGATGGCAATTTTGGTGCTCATGTTGTTTTAAAAGTAGCGAGTAGTGAGTAGCGGGTAGCGAGTAGGTAGCAGAAAGTAGCGAGTAGCGGGTAGTGAGCAGCGAGTAAGACGGAGTTGCGGAAGGTGGGCGGGCGGTGATGCTCGCTACTCACTATCCGCTACTCGCTACTCCCGGCATCAGCCCTTTTTGTCGAACTGGGCGTCGAAGACGATGGCGCTGGAGGGGAAGTCGACTTTGCGGACGAAGGCGGACGCTTCGGCGGCGCCGTGGACGCGGTCCATGCGGCTGTCTTCCCACTCGACGGAGAGGGGGCCGCGGTAGCCAACGTCGTTGAGGGCGACGATGATTTCCTCGAAGTTGATGTCGCCGTGGCCGAGGGAACGGAAGTCCCAGGCGCGGCGGGCGTCGCCGAAGCTGACGTGACCGCCGAAGACGCCGACGGTGCCGTCGCCGTGGCCCCACCAGACGTCCTTCATGTGGGCGTGGAAAATGCGGGAGCCGAAGGTGCGGATGAACTTCACGTAGTCGACGCCCTGGTAGCCGAAGTGCGAGGGGTCGTAGTTGAAACCAAAACGCTTGTGGCCCTTGACGGCCTCGAGGGCGCGTTGGGCGCTGGCGATGTCGAAGGCGATTTCGGTGGGGTGCACTTCGAGGCCGAAGTTGACGTTGAGTTTGTCGAAGGCCTCGAGGATTGGGCCGAAGCGCTTGGCGAAGTCGGCGTAGCCGGCGTCCCAGTAGGCCTGAGACGTGGGGGGGAAGGCGTAAAGGGAGTGCCAGATGGAGGAGCCGGTGAAGCCGTTGACGACGGCGGGGAAGTCGTCCTTGCCGTTGTTGCCGGGTTTGGCGTCAAAGAAGGCGCGGGCGGCTTTGCCGGCGGTGATCATCTTCTTGGCGGCGCGCTTGCGGACGCCTTCGGGGTCGCCGTCGCCCCAGACGTCGGCGGGGAGAATGGATTGGTGGCGGCCGTCGATGTTGTCGCAGATGGCCTGGCCGACGAGGTGGCTGGAGATGGCGTAGCAGGTGAGGCCGTGGTCCTTGAGCATGGCCCATTTTTCGTGGACGTATTTTTTCGAGGTGGCGGCGGCATCGACATCGAAGTGGTCGCCCCAGCAGGCGAGTTCGACGCCGTCGTAGCCCATTTTTTTGACGAGGGGCGCGAGCGTGGCGAGGGGGAGATCGGCCCATTGGCCGGTGAACAGGGTGACTGGACGTGGCATGGTAGTTTCGGAGGGTTGAGACGAGGCGGGAAGAGGGGGCGAGGGGGGCGGTGAGGCGGGAGAACGAGAACGGAGGAACGCGCGGGGCGAGGCATGGGTTTCTCCGGCCCGGGCGGGGGCGGCAAGAGGAAATCGGGTGGAGGGCGGGCAAAGTAGCGGGGGTGAAGCGGGGTGGGAGGAAGTCTCGCGGGCGATTTCGGCGCTTCGCTCGGGCGGGCGAATCGTGCAAGGTCGGGGGCATGGCACTGGTTCGCTGTCTGAACACACTCGGCTGTCCGGAATTTTCGCTGGCGGAGGCATGCGCGCTGGCGGCGAAGCACGGACTTGCGGGGGTGGAGGTGCGCGCGCTCGGCGGGACCGTGGACCTCGCGGGCTATCTGGCGGCGACGTATGGTTCGCCGGAGGCGTTGGCGGAGAAGCGGGGGGCGGAGGAAACGGGCGGGCAGGTCGTGGCGTTCAACACGTCGATGAAGCTGGTGGGGTGGGCGGCGGCGGAGCGGGAGCAGTTGATCGACGTGGTGCCGTGGGCGGAGGCGCTCGGGGTGCGGTGGCTGCGGGTGTTTGACGGGGGCAAGACGGCGGATGCGGGGGAGTTGGCGCAGGCGGCCGAGACGCTGCGGTGGTGGCGGGAGGAGCGGGCGGCGCGCGGCTGGCGGGTCGACGTGATGATCGAGACGCACGACGCGTTGACGACGGCGGCGGCGATCCGGCGGCTGTTGGCGGTCGTGCCGGATGCGGCGATTTTATGGGACTCGCACCACACGTGGAAAAAGGGCGGTGAGGATCCGGTGGTGACGTGGCGGGCGATCCGGGGGCATGTCGTGCACGTGCACGTGAAGGACAGCGTGAGCGTGCCGAGTGCGCGGCATCCGTTTAGCTATGTGTTGCCGGGGGAGGGGGAGTTTCCGATGACGCCGCTGAAGGCGGAGCTGAGGGCGGCGAATTTTCCCGGTCCCGTGAGTCTGGAGTGGGAACGGATGTGGCACCCGTATCTGCCGCCGCTGGACGAGGCGCTGACGGTGGCGGCAGCGCGCGGGTGGTGGTGAGGGTGATGAGTAGGGCGGACTTCAGTCCGCTGTTGGCCGAATCCGGGAAGACGTGGCGGAAGGCGGACTGAAGTCCGCCCTATCGGGTCCAGGGGTGTTCTTGCCAAGTGGGAGCGAGACCGGCTTTGACGGGGTTTTGGCGAATATAGGCGACGCAGCGTTCCCATTCGGCTTGGTCGCGCATCCAACGGTCGAACCATTCCCGCTGCCAGAATGGGCCGGTGCGTTTGAGCGCGAGGTTGATGCGACGGGCGGTTCGGCCTTTTAGGTCGCGCATGATCTGGCTCAAGTTCAACGGGCAAGCGGGAGCAGGGATCAAGAGAGCGTGCCAGTGATTTGGCATGAGGGTGAAGTGGGGCACGGCGATGCCAGCGGATTCAAGATTTTCAAATTCCGCGATAACGAGTGCGGCAATTTCATGACGGGCAAGCCATGGCTCGCCGTGGCCGGCATCGAGGTATTTCTCCATCGTCAGGTAATACCGACGCTGGAGTGCCACAAACTGGAGCGACTGCGGGGTGACGGATTGGACTGTCGCCTGAACCTCGCCGAGGCGGGCGACGACCTCGGCTGGCAGGCAGCCGTGGCAACGAACAGTGACGAAGTAGCGCCCGGACTCGACTTCCCAGTGAGGGAGTTTTCCGCGCGTGAACCGGGTGGTGTGGGTGAACACGGACATGCGAGCGGGGACGGAGGAGGCGTGCAGTGAGCAGAGAGAGCTCGGAGTAGGGCGGACTTCAGTCCGCCTTTTTGTGGGGACGTGGCGGGAAGGGCCCCGGGGGGGGGAGGCGGACTGAAGTCCGCCCTACCTCAGAACGAGGGCTGTATCCGTGAGCGTAAGCCGGTCCGTTTTGCCGTCGGGGCGCGGGATGGTAAGGGTGCCGTCGGGAGCGAGGGTGGCGGCGAGCGGGGCGGGTGTCGCACCGCGTTCGGGCCAGAGGACGGAGTAGAGCGTGAACTCGGCGGCGGACTCGTGGCTCTCGAGGGTGAGGTGCTGCTGCGGAGTCCAGCTGCCGGTGAGGTGGGCGCCGCGCACTTCGCCCGTGGCGTATTTGGGATCGACGGGCACGGGAAATTGATCGGTGTGCGAGGCGCGCCACGTGAGGTTGGGCGCGAGGAGTTGCGTCGTGAGGGACGATTTTCTCTGCGGACCGACGATGGTCGCGGTGGAGGTGGCGGCGTTCCACGCGAGGGTGTGTTCGGCGTGGAGGAGCCAGGAGAGTTGGGCGGGCGAGGCGAGGACGACGCGGTCGCGGAGGACGACGTAGCGGGAGTCGATGAAGACGAGGTCGCGGGTGACGCGCTTCACCCGGTCGTTGGGTTGAAGCGTCGCGTAGGCCTTGGTGGCGTCGCCGGTGGTCCAGACCGTGCGGGGCTGTTCCTCGTAGCGGGTGATCTTGCCGGTGGAGGCTTTGGATTGGGCCTTCTGGCCGAGGCCGTCGAGGAGGAGGGCGTTTTTGGAAAGGGTCTGGCGCGTCCAGCCTTGGTGGTGGGGCGAGTTATGGAATTCGCGATACGCCGAGTTGATGGCGAGGCCTTCGCCATAGGCGTTGAGGATGAAACTATTTTGGTCGGCGTGGCTGTGGCTGAAGGAACCGTAGGGGGAAGACTTGAAGGTGACATGGATATCGTTGGCCGGTTGGCCGAGAGCGCTGTGGAGGGAAACCCAGCCGACGTCGCTGAAGTAACGGTGCGACGGCAGTGTGGAGAGAGGGACCGGTTGGGGAAGGGCGCGGGCGCTGGCGATGAAGTTGCGGAAGAGAAATTCGGCGGCGGTGGGATAGGTGCGCCCGAGGTCTTCGAGGCCCTTGTCGACGGGGCGTGTGCGCGCGTCGGCGCAGAGGGCGGCGTAGGAAAGGAGGACGCCGTTTTGCTGCACGCGGGCGAGGTGCTCCAGGTAGTCGGCGATGACGGGTTCGAGGTTGAAGCGGCCGGCGTTGGAGGCGTCGCCGAAGGTGGTGTGCAGGTAGGGTTGGACGTTGTAGAGGGCGAAGAGCGGAGAGTTTTTCCAGAAGGGCGAAGCGTAGGCGAGCGGGTCGCCGAGGGCGAGGAGGCCGTCCTGGAAGGCGGCGTGTTCGAAGGTGCCACGCCAGTAGGCGTTGCCCTCGGCCCAGCCGCCGTCGTCGCCGCCCCACGGGGAAAATTGGTCGCGGTAGAATTTGTCGGCGTAGGCCCACCAGTCGCGGGACTCGGGGAGATCGTCCCACAGGGCGAGGGCGGTGAGGCCGGTCATCGGCATGAAGCGGACGGGGTGGGAGGAGATGTCGGAGGCGATGGAGTTGCGCTGGGTTTTCGAGATGTCGCCTTCTTTTTCGATCCAGGCGACGGAACGGGCGCCACGGATTTTGAAGTGGGCGAGGACGGTGGCGCGGTCGGCGGGGGAGAGTTTCGCGCGGAGTTGGTCGTAGACGAGGGGGAGTTTGCGCCAGAGGCGGAAGTGGGCCTCGTCGTTATAGACGATATCGGTGGCGCCGACGACGTCGCCGGATTTCCAGTCGGGGGCGAAGTGCCACGCGGAGGTGGCGAGAAGAATGGCGCGGGCCTGGGCGAAGTATTTTTCCTCGCCGGTGACGATCCAGCAGAGGGCGGCGGCTTCGGCGATCCCGGAGGCGCGTCCACAGAGATCTTGGACGGCGCGCCATTTGTCGGCTTTGGCGGAGTCGCGTTTGGAGGGCGAGGGGTCGCCGTAGGTGACGGGTTCGGTGGGGACGGTGTAGGTGGCGAAGTCGCGGTCGAGGTCGCGCTTGATGAGGGCGAAGGCTTTGGCGCCTTCGCCGGTGGTCACGTAGGCGCGGAACGCGGCGGTGCGGCCGGCCAGGACGTTGGTGCGCGGGGCGGTGGTGGGGACGACGCTCGCGGGATCGGGGGCGGCGCGGCTCGTGGGGGAGAGGGCCGCAAAGAGGCTCACGACGGCGCAAGAAACGGAAAGGAAGGGGCGCATGGGAGAAAGGAGTTTGTCACGTAATACGTGACAAAGGGCGGGGGCAAACGGGCGGGCGGGAGGACGAGAACGCGAACGATTTTAGCCGAGGGAAGGGAGTGACCCGTGGGCGATGGCCCAGGGGCCGAGTTTGGGGTGGGTGAGTTGCCGCGGGCCGGCGGCGGCGCGGACGATTTGCCCCGGGGCGGACTCGGCGCAGACGATTTGCTCCGGCGCGGACTCGGCGCAGACGATTTGCTCCGGGGCGGACTCGGCGCAGACGATTTGCTCCGGGGCGGACTCGGCGCGGTCAGTGCCGGTCCAGGCGAGGGCGGCGAGGAGACCGGAGCCGGTGGGGCGGGCGGTGCGGGCGACGGGGGTGACGTGATACGGGGCGGCGACGCGGGCGCGGGGCTTTTCGTAGTCAAGGCGGGTGTCCCATTCGGTGGTGACGCGCAACGGGGAGCGCGGTTGGAGGACGGTGCCGCGTTCGTCGCCGGTCCACGCGGAGAGGATCGGGCCGGGGTCGGAGCGGAGGACGTGGGGGGGGCGGGGAGAGGGAGGGCGTAGCCGCCGAGGCGCAGCACGACGGGTTCGCGGGGCGCGGAGGTGTGGAGTTGCAGAATCCAGCCGGCCTTCCACCAAACGACGGTCTCGATGTTGGTGCTGGCCTGGTTGGTTTTGAAACCGAGGTTCGTGCTGGAGAGGACGTGGTGTTCGTCCATTTCGATCGCGACGGTGGAGTGGCGGCCGTAGACGGGGCCGTCGTCGAGCTGAACGGTGAGCGCGCGGTCGACCGACCCGTTCGTCTGGTTCGGATACGCGCAGGTGAAGCTGACCCCGGTGCGGCAGGCGGTGTTGCTTCATTTCCATGCGCCGTAGCGGAGCATGAGGTTGGAGATTGGGGAGCCGGCGTTGATGATCTCGACGGCGCCGGCGGTGCCGCGGACGACGAGGCCGGCGGCCAAAATGACGCGGGCGTGGTCGCGGCGTTCGGCGGCGAGCGGTTCCTCGGGGGCGGTCCAGAAGGGGGGCGTGGTCGGCAGGAGGAGCGGGCGGGCGAAACCCTCGCGACGGTCGGCTGGGGCGTCGTGGTCGCTGGCGGGGCCGGCGAGGGCGAGGCTGGCGTGGCCGGGCGGCATGAGCGCGGCGAGCGGTTCGAGGAGGCGGCGGGCGGAGGATTGCCCCTGGGGGTAGGTGGCGGGGAGAGGCATGGATTGCAGCGGGTGGGCCTCGCCCCGCGGCGCGGGCTGCGCCATGACAAAACGTGGACTCAGGTGGAGCGGTCGTAGACTTCCGGGGTGACGATGGACTCGAGCGGCTGCCCGGCGCGGAAGGCGCGGAGGTTGCGGAGGGCGTGGGCGGTGGCGTCGGGGTAGCGATCGAGGGTCGGGCCGGCGAAATGGGGCGTCAGAAACACGTTGGGCAGGCCGCGGAGCGGGTGGTTTGCGGGGAGCGGTTCGGTGGCAAAAACGTCGAGGCCGAACTGGAGGTGTCCTTCGCGGGCGACCGTGAGGAGCGCGGTCTCGTCGACGACGGCGCCGCGGCCGACATTCACGAAGACGGCCCCGGGGGGGAGCAGGCGCAGGAGGGTTTCGTCGACGATGCCGGTGGTGGCGGGGATGAGGGGGGCGAGCTCGATGAGGACGTCGCTGGAGGAAAAGAGCGCGGCGAGCGAGGGGGCGCGGTGGATGCCGTAGGTGCGTTCGGCGGCGGCGTCGGCATCGGGGGCGAAGACGGTGACGGGGCAGTGGAACGGCTGGACGAGGCGGATGAATTCGCGGGCGACGGGGCCGAAGCCGTGGATGCCGATGCGGCGCCCGAAGAGCGAGACGGCGCCGGTGGGGCCGTCTTTCCACGCGCCCTGTTGGTGCAGGGCGATGGTCCATTGCGTGGCGCGGCGGAGGCAGGCGAGTGCGTGGAGGAGCGCGCACTCGGCGACGACGCGGCTGACGGAGCCGCCCCAGTTGGTGAGCAGCAGGCCGTGCTCGAGGTGGGCGCGCGTGACGAATGTCTTGATACTGCCGGTGAGGTAACAGACGTAGCGGAGGCGCGGGGGGAGGGCGGCGGGCAGCGCGGGGGTTTTCCAGCACGCGAGCAGAATCTCGGGATCGGCCGCGGCGAGTTCACGGGCGAAGTCGGCCGCGCTGAGACCGGTGGGATCGAGCGGGCGAACAGCGGGGGCGAGGGCGCGGAGGTCGGCGAGCTGCGGAGCCGGAAAGAAGTTCTCCGTCTCGAAAGGGGTGAGCACGACGAGCAGGGACGGGGAAGACATGGCGAGCGAAAGGAGGTCAGGGAACGGGCGGCAGGCACTCGAGGAGGTCGAGCGTGGGCGAGGGGTCGAGTTGCCACCGGCCGAGGCCGGCGGGGAGGAAGACTTTGTCGAAGGGGCGCAGGGCGTGGGCGACGCCGTCGACGGTGAGGGTGCCGGTGCCGGCGGTGACAATGCCGATGCAGCATTCGGAGTCGTGACGGGAGACGGGCCCGCGGTAGTAGCTTTTTCGGATACGGAAGCACGGGGTGCGCGCGGGTCCGATGAGTTCGTCCTGGAACGAATCGGGGCCGAGGGCGCGGGCCCGGCGGGGCGGGCAGAAGGCCTCGGTCGCCACGCGGTCGGGGGACCAGCGGCTGAAGTCGAACACATCGAGGCAGAATTCGAGGCCGCGCCCCATGAAGCGGGCGCTCTCGGGCAGGGTGTAGCCGCCGCGTTCGAATTCGAAGCGCACGACGAGATCGCTGGGTTCCATGATTTCGGCGAGCAGGAGGCCGGGGCCGAGGGCGTGCGGGACGCCGCCGGGGACCATCAGGGTATCGCCGACTGTGACGGGGATGCGGTCGAAGCAGGCTTCGAGGCCGGCGATGTCCTGGGTGGCGATGAGACGGCGGAGCTGGTCGCGGGAAGGCGGGCGTTGGAATCCGAGATAAAGATACGGCGGGTGGGGGAGGTCTTCGCGGATGGCGAGGATGTGGTAGGCCTCGGTTTTGCCCGAGGGGGCGTGGAGGAATTGTTGGGCGAACGCGGCGGTCGGGTGGGCCTGGAGGTGGAGCCGGATCGAAGGATCGAGGAATTTGACGAGGAGCTGGGGGTTGGCGCCGAAGCGGGCGGCGTGCGCGGCGCCGAGATAGTAGGCGGGGGCGGCGGCGAGGAGATCGGCGAAGTTGTGCGGGGTGGGATCGTCGCCGCAGAGGACGGGAGAGAGGCCTTCGGGGAGTTGAGCGTCGAGGGTTGAGGGTGGAGAGCTGGAGGCGGAGCTGGCGTGGCGGGTGGCGTCGGGGGGATTGATCGCGCGGGTGGTGGAGGCAATCCAGTCCTCGGGGAAATGGGTGTCGGCGGGCGGGAGCACACGGGCGGGAAAGCCCGGGCCACGGGGGGGCGTGGCGAGGCGGTCGAGGGTGCGGCCGCCGAGGTAGGTGCGCCAAACGCGGTTGGGGGGGAGACGCAGGAAGTTGCCGGGAGGAGCCATGGCGGACGATCAGGCGGGGCGCGGAAGTTTTTCCGATGTGCGGGAGCTCACCAGGAGCAGGGCGCCGATGATGGTGACGAGGCCGCCGCAGCCGAGGAAGGCAAGCCGGCCGACGAGCGGATTGGGGATGAGGGCGAGCAGGGAAACGAACGCGCCGTAGGCGAGGCAGAGCCAGGCGACGGCGGATTGTTGGCGGGCGTCGTTGCCCGCGCCCTCTTCTTGGGCGAAGTCGACGGGCCGGTTGAAGCGCGTGAAAAATTCGGCGACGTTGGCTTGGTGTGCGGGGGTGGAGCCGTTCCAGAAATAGACGGTGCCGAGGAACCACAGGGAGCCGACGGCGATGTTGCCGAAGAGCTCGACGGATTGGCGCCAGTATTCGCGGGCCGTGTGGTCGAGCGTGCCGGTGTGGCCGAAGACGCCCGCGGCCCACTCGGGGGTGAGAAAGCGGCTGATGCTGAGCGAGCAGAAGAAGCCGACGAGCACGGTGCTCCAGGCGGACCAGGGCGGGGTGCGCCGGACGAGCAGGCCGAGGAGCAGCGGCACCATAATGGGGGTGCCGATCAAAATGCCGAGGCGTTGCGTCATGGTGAAAAGACTCATGCCGCGGAGTTCGCTGAGTTCGAGGCCGACCAGAATCACGCCGAGGCCGAGGCAGGCGGTGGCGAATTTGCCGGCGCGCAGCAGATGGGCGTCGGGGGCGTGGGGTTGGAGGATGGGCTGGTAAAAATTCTTGATGAAATAGCCGGCGTTTTTGTTCAGGCCGGCGTCCATCGACGACATGGTGGCGGCGAAAATCCCGCTGACGAGCAGGCCCATCATCCCGACGGGCATGACGTCGCGGGCGATGGCGATGAAGGCGGCCTCCTCGGGGTTTTTGAGCAAGGGGAAGACGGCGTGGAGGTCGGG